>DASXSE010000066.1:0-26463 GCA_036506175.1 Gaiellaceae bacterium | reverse complement strand
GCCGCCGAGCGGCTCGAGCTCGAGCACGGCGTCACCGGCATCGCGCTCAACCTCGAGGAGGACAACGTCGCCGTCGCCCTCTTCGGCGACTGGGAACGGATCTCCGAGGGCGATCCCGTCAAACGCTCCGGGCAGATCATGAGCGTGCCCGTCGGCGACGAGCTCGTCGGCCGCATCGTCAATCCGCTCGGTGAGCCGCTCGACGGGGCCGGGCCGATCAACGCCAAGGAAACGCGCCCGCTGGAGGTGAAGGCGCCCGGCGTCGTGAAGCGCCAGCCGGTGAAGGAGCCGCTGCAGACCGGCATCAAGGCGATCGACTCGATGATTCCGATCGGGCGGGGCCAGCGCGAGCTGGTCATCGGCGACCGCTCGACGGGGAAGACGGCGATCCTGGTCGACACGATCCTGAACCAGAAGGGCCAGGACATGATCTGCGTCTACGTCGCCATCGGCCAGAAAGCCTCAACCGTGGCGCAGGTTTACGAGCGGCTGAAGGATGCGGGCGCGATGGAGTACACGATCATCGTCACGGCCTCCGCGACCGAGGCGGCGCCGATCAAGTGGATGGCTCCGTACGCGGGCTGCGCGATGGGCGAGCATTTCCTCTACTCAGGCCGTCACGCCGCGTGCATGTACGACGACCTGTCCAAACACGCCGACGCGTACAGGCAGATGTCGCTCCTCCTGCGCCGCCCGCCCGGCCGCGAGGCGTTCCCCGGAGACGTCTTCTACCTGCATTCCCGGCTGCTCGAGCGTTCCTGCAAGCTCTCCGACGACGAGGGGGGCGGCTCGCACACCGCGCTTCCCGTCATCGAGACGCAGGCCGGCGACGTGTCCGCCTACATCCCGACCAACGTCATCTCGATCACCGACGGACAGATCTTTCTCGAGAGCGATCTCTTCTACTCCGGCGTGCGGCCGGCGATCAACGTCGGCATCTCGGTCTCCCGCGTGGGCGGCAACGCGCAGACCCGCGCCATGAAGAAGGTGGCGGGTCGGCTGCGCCTCGAGCTCGCTCAGTACCGCGAGCTCGAGGCCTTTGCGCAGTTCGGCTCCGAGCTCGACCCGCAGACGCAGCGCACGCTCGCCCGCGGGGAGCGCATGGTCGCCACGCTCAACCAGCCGCAGTACCGGCCGTGGCCCCTCGAGCAGCAGGTCGTCGCCATTTTCGCGGGGATCCACGGGTACCTCGACGAGATCCCGGCGGCGCAGGTGCCGCGCTTCCAGGAGGAGCTCCGCGAGTTCTTGAGTACGGAGGGCTCGATCTACGACGAGCTTCGGGACAAGAAGGACATCTCCGACGAGCTCGAAGAGCGCATTCACGAACAGGTCAAGAAGTTCAAGGACACCTTTGCAGTCAAGGAGGACACGGGGCTCGTCGGAGCGGCCGCCGGATAACCGTTGGCCACGATCCAGGACATCAAGCGCCGGCTTCGCTCGGTTGGGAACACGCGGAAGATCACCAGGGCGCTCGAGCTCGTCGCCGCGGCCAAGCTTCGACGCGCGGAGGCGAGGATCGAGGCCATGCGCCCATATGCGGAGCGGATGCGAGAGCTCATGATCGGGACGGCAAGGGCGACGCCTTCGCGGCAGTTCCCGATGCTCGAGGAGCGTGAGGACCCGAAGGCGGTGGCGATCCTGCCGGTGACGGGAGACCGCGGCCTCGCCGGGCCCTTCAACTCCCAGGTGATCCGGCGCTCGCTGATCCTCGGCCAGGAGGCGCGCGCCCAGGGCCTCGAGGTTCGGTGGGCGGTCGTGGGAAGGAAAGGTCAGTCGACCTTGCGCTTCCGCCGCTTCGACGTCGCCGAGGCGTGGACGGGCTTCACCGACGAGCCCTCGCACGCGGATGCCCAGGCGGTGGCGCACAAGGTGGCCGAGCTCTTCACGGAGCGGGAGGTCGACCGGGTCGTGATCGTCTACAACCACTACGTCTCGCCGCTGACTCAGACCGTCGCGGTCGAGGACCTGCTCCCAATCCCGCGAACGGCGCTCGAGGACGAGGAGGAGAAATCGGCCTACGAGATCGCGCTCGAGGGCGATTTCATCTACGAGCCGGAGCCGGAGGAGATCCTCGCGCGCCTCCTGCCGACATACCTCGAGACATCCGTTTACCGCGCTCTCCTCGAATCGGCAGCGTCCAAGCACGGCGCCCAGATGACCGCCATGCGCAACGCGTCGAAGAACGCGGGCGAGCTGATCGACCGGCTGACCCTCGACATGAACCGCGCACGCCAGGCAGAGATCACCCAAGAGATCCTGGAAGTCGTCGCGGGCGCCGACGCGCTAACGCAGTGAGCACCTTCAACAGGGTCAGGCAGGTATCCGTGGCGATCGGTTCGAACCGCGCCGACAACCGCCGGCTCCGATTCAGTCGACGTGCGTGACCGACCTGACGGAAGGGGCCCGCGGCGGAACCAGGCGGTTCCCCCGCGACTAACGCAGTAGCAGCGCGACCGTCTATCTGAAGAGATGAAGCCGGTCCTGGTCGTCGGGGTCGTCGTGGCGGTGGCCGTCTCGCTCGCTGCCGTCCTCGGCACGCGCAGCGCCGATGAGGCCCGCGCTGAGCCGGCCCCATGGACCTTCGCGCAGTCCATGTCGCAGCGCCGGAGCTACATCGCGGCCTCCGAGCTCGGCGGGAAGATCTATGCGGCCGGCGGCATGGTCGGCGAGACAGGTCGCTTCCTGGACATCTTCCAGCGCTTCGATCCGGAGAAAAACGCCTGGACGACTCTCCGCCGCCTGCCTCATCCCATCCGCGCCGCCGCCGGCGCCGCCCTCGACGGGGACGTCTACGTCATCGGCGGCCAGACGCAGGACGGCACGAGCGACCAGGTGTATGCCTATGACGTCGCCTCCGGAAGCTGGATCGAGCGGAGCCCGCTGCCCGCGCCGCGCTTCAACGTCTCTGCCGTCGTCTACGACGGGAAGATCTACGCAATGGGCGGTTTCGTCGGGTCGAAGGAGACGGCCGACGTGTTCGTCTATGACCCGGCGGCGAACACATGGTCCCGAGGCACGCCCTTGCCCGCGCCGAATCACACGTTCGGCGCAGTGGTCTATCGGGGCGAGATCTGGGCCATCGGCGGCCGTCGCGACGACCGAGTCCTGCGCGACGTCTGGATCTACAACCCGCGCACCGAGCGCTGGCGCCCGGGCCCACGGCTGCCGAAGCCGATGGAGCTCGTCGGCGCCGCCGTCGCCGGCGACGAGATCCATGCGATCTGGGAGAGCACGTACGAGATCTACGACGGGCGCACGGGGAAGTGGCGGGACGGGCCCCGACCGCTGGTCACGCGCCATGGCCTGAAAGCCTTCGTCGTCGGCGATTCGCTTTACACCGTGGGCGGTTGCACCACTCAGCTGCACGACAGCCAGGTCGTGGAAACACGCCGTGTGACTGACGACACGTAACGCGGCGCGATCCGCTAACTTTCCGCCGCTCGAATGCGTCTAAGCATTCGTTGGCCGCACGGCCCAGCTATTTGTGCGGCCGGGTACGTACCCATTTAGAGGAGGGCAGACGTGAGGAGAATGAAGTTGCTTCTGCTCGTCACAGGCCTCCTCGGCTCCTTTGCGTTGGCGGCCGTGGGTTGCGGCGGCGGCGGAGGAGGCGGGGGAGGCACAACGGGCGGTGGCGGCGGAGAAGCCGCCAACCAGGTGCTGAACATCGCGTGGGGTGCCGAACCACCTTCGCTCGACCCGGGCCTTGCGACCGACACGACGTCTTCGAACGTCTTGCTCGCGATCATGGACCCGCTGGTCAAGCTCGACCCAAAGACGAACGCGGCCCTACCCGGGCTCGCCGAGAGCTGGGACGTGAACGGGTCCACGGTCACCTTCCACCTGAGCAAGGACGGAAAGTGGACGAACGGGGATCCGGTCACCGCGAAGGACTTCGTGTACTCGTGGAAGCGGACTCTCTCGCCAGACCTAGCGGCCGACTACGCCTATCAGCTGTGGGGCATCGTCGGCGCGCAGGACTACACGAACTGCACGAAGAACTGCGATGCGCTCGCCGACAAGATCGGCGTTGAGGCGCCGGACGACTACACGCTCGTCGTCCATCTGACCTCGCCCCAGCCGTGGTTCATCCAGCAGGCGTCGCACCACTCGTTCCTCGCCGTGCACCAGGCGACGGTCGAGAAGTTCGGCGACAAGTGGACGGAGCCCGGAAACATCGTCACCGACGGCCCGTTCATGCTGAAGAAGTGGGAGCACGACGCTGAGATCGACCTCGTCAAGAACCCGAACTGGCGTGACGCGAAGGACGTCAAGCTCACGGCGATCAACGGCAAGATCATCGTCGACGGGACGACGAGGGTGCAGGCGTTCGAGTCGGGTGAGGTCGATGTACTCGACGGCTCCGGTCTTCCGCCGGACGAGATCGCCCGCCTGAAGTCGACGCCCGAGTACGAGCTGTATCCCGCGCTCGGGACGTACTACTACGGCTTCAACATCAAGAACATCCCCGACATCCACGAGCGCCGCGCTCTGTCGCTCGCCATCAACCGCCGCGAGATCATCGATCAGATCTCGCAGGATGACCGGTTGCCGGCGACGGGCATGACGCCGAAGGGGATCACTGGCTTCGACCAGCTCAACCCCAACTCACCGTGGCTGCCGGAGAATGGAGACCTGGACCAGGCGAAGAGCGAGCTCTCCCAGGCCGCGAACCCGAAGAAGAGCATCAACCTGTTCTTCAACGACGCTCCCGGCCACAAGGAGATCGCCACGGCCGTCCAGGCGCAGTGGAACGAGCTGGGCATCAAGAGCACTCTGAAACAGCAGGAGTGGGCCCAGTACCTCCAGTTCCTCGGACCGCCGCCGAACAACGCGGTGGACGTGTATCGGCTCGGCTGGATCTACGACTTCCCCGATGCGATCAACGGTCTCGAGCTCTGGACCTGCGGATCCGGAAACAACAACACCAACTACTGCGACAAGAACTTCGATGCTCTTGTCGACAAGGCAAAGCAAACGACCGACGACAGCGCTCGGTATGACATCTACGGTCAGCTCGAGGACATGCTGTTCGGCCAGGACGGTGCTTTGCCGCTCACTCCGATCGACTGGTACACGTACCCCAACCTCGAGAAGCTGTCCGTGAAGGACTCCTTCACGATCAGCCCGCTCGACCAGATCGACTTCACGAAGGTCGTGGTGAAGGCGAGCTAGGGAGCTTCTCGAACTAGACGTGAGGGACGGCGGGGCGCAATAGGCGCCCCGCCGCCCGCGCGTTGCGAAGAGGGCCCAAACGGGTAAAGATTCGAGCAGATGACCACGTTCATCATCCGCCGGGTGGTGTGGACGATCCCGGTGATCCTGCTGGTCATCCTGATGACGTTCCTCATGATGCGGCAGATCGGGGGCAACCCGTTCCGTCACACCGAGCGCAACGTCCCGGCGGCGATCCAGAAAAACCTCGAGCGGAAGTTCCACCTGGACAGGCCGTGGTACGTCCAGTACGCCTACTACGTCAAAGGCGTCTTCACGTTCGACCTCGGCCCGTCGATGTCTCAGCGGACCCGGACCGTCAACGACATCGTGAAAGACGGCTTCCCGCGCTCGCTCAAGCTCGGGATCCTCGCCTACTTCTGGGCCATCCTTTTCGGCGTCCCGGCCGGGATCCTCGCGGCGCTGAGACCGAACTCGATATTCGACTACTTCGCCATGCTCTTCTCGAGCATCGGCTTTGCCTTACCCAGCTTCTTCGTAGCGACGTTGCTCATCTACTACGTCGGCCTGAAACTCGGCTGGGTCCCGACAAACGGCTGGCCGGAGGGCTTCTGGCAATTCGACAGCCGCGTCCTCTTGCCGTCGTTGGCCCTTGGGCTCTTCCCGATGGCCTACTTCGCCCGGCTCGTGCGTGGCGCGATGCTGGAGACGATGCAACAGGACTACGTGCGCACGGCAAAGGCCAAGGGCCTGCGCTACCGGCGCGTGATCGGACTCCACGTCCTGCGGAACTCTCTCATCCCGGCGGTGACCGCGACCGCCCCACTCCTGGGCCTGATCATCACCGGCACCTTCGTGATCGAGTTCATCTTCTCGATCCCGGGCATCGGGCGCTACTTCATCAGCTCAGTGTCCAACCGTGACTACTCGGTGGTCATGGGGATCACGGTGTTGACCTCGGTGATCATCGTCATCGCCAACCTCTTCGTGGACATCATGTACGGCGTCCTCGACCCGCGGACGCGCGAGGCACGCTGATGGCCGTCGACCGTCGCGAGGCGGCTCTTCCAACCGCGCCGCCCGCGGTCGGGGCCGGGGCAACCCTCGAGGAACCGTCCGCCGGTGCGCCGATCGCGCAGGCGAGCCTCTGGAAGGACGCCTGGTACCGCTACGTCCGCAACAAGGCCGCGGTCGCCGCGGGGGCGTTCTTCATCATCCTGGTCCTCTACTGTCTCTTGATCCCGGGGTTCTGGAAGATCCCCGGGATCTGGACGTCGCTCAAGGACTACGACCCGAACCACGTCGACTTCTCGCAGTCCTATGCGGGCTTCAGCCTTGACCACCCGTTCTCGACGGACAAGTTCGGGCGCGATCTCTTCGCGCGCACCGCCGTCGGTGGCCAGATCTCCATCGCGATCGGCTTTGCGGCCACGTTCTTCATCCTCGTGATCGGGGTCGTGTACGGCTCGATCTCGGGATTCGCAGGCGGGTTTATCGACAACATCATGATGCGCTTCCTCGACGCGCTCTACGGCCTCCCGTACCTGCCGTTCGCGATCATCACGCTTGCGATCTTCGGGACGCAGAGCTTCATGGCCATGACCGTCGCGCTCACGATCGCGAGCTGGTTCACCTCAGCCCGAATCGTGCGCGGGCAGATAATCACGCTCAAGGAGAACGACTACGTCCGCGCCGCCAAGGCCGTCGGCGCGCGGTGGTACCGGATACTCGTGCGCCATCTCCTGCCGAACACGCTCGGCGTGCTCGTGATCGCCATCTTCCTGGAGCTCCCGAGCGTGGTTCTCGGAGAGGCCTTCCTGAGCTTCATCGGCCTCGGGATCAACCCGCCGACGGCCTCGTGGGGCTCTATGGCCCAGGACGGACGCGATGCGTTCCGGCTCCACCCGGAGGTTCTCTTCATCCCGAGCCTTGCGATCGCGACCCTCGTTCTGTGCGCGAACTTCATCGCCGACGGCTTGCGCGACGCGCTCGACCCGCGGACTAGAGAAACGAAGTAACGATGGCCCTGCTCGAGGTCAACGACCTCAAGACCTACTTCTACACGCGCCAGGGCGTCGTCCAGGCCGTGGACGGAGTCACGTTCACCGTGGACAAGGGTCAGACCCTCGGGATCGTGGGCGAGTCCGGCTGCGGCAAGTCGGTCACTGCGCTTTCCATCATGGGCCTGATCCCCAAGCCTCCAGCGAAGATCGCCGGCGGCCAGGTCCTGTTCGAGGGGCAGGACCTCACCCAGCTCAGCGATCGCGAGTTGCAGAACGTCCGCGGCCGCCAGGTGGCGATGATCTTCCAGGATCCGATGACGTCCCTGAACCCGACGCTCAAGATCGGGACGCAGATCAGGGAGACGCTCGAGCGCCACTTCGACATGTCGAGGGACGAGGCGCGGAAGCGCGCGATCGAGCTCCTGGACGAGGTGCGGATTCCGCGCGCGGCTGAACGGCTCGACGACTACCCGCACCGGTTCTCGGGCGGGATGCGCCAGCGCGTCATGATCGCGATCGCGCTCTCCTGCAGTCCCAAGCTCCTGATCGCGGACGAGCCGACGACTGCGCTCGACGTGACGATCCAGGCGCAGATCCTCGACCTGCTCGACGAGCTACGCCGCGAGCACGAGATGGCGATGATCCTCATCACGCACGACATGGGCGTCGTCGCCGAGACCGCGGACGACATCGCCGTCATGTACGCGGGCCAGATCGTCGAGTACACGAATTCGCTCGAGCTCTTCGACAGCCCGGAGCATCCCTACACAGAGGCTCTGCTCGGAGCACTGCCGCAGCTCGAAGGGGACGAGCAAGAGATCCGCGAAGGCAGGCTGACGTCGATTCCCGGCCGGCCGCCGGATCTCATCAATCCGCCGGAGGCCTGTCGCTTTGCGGCGCGCTGTCCGTATTCGCACTACGAGGATTCCTGCACGCGGGTCCAGCCAGAGCTGCGTGAGATTCGCCCCGGCCACCTCGTGCGCAGCGCGCATCCGACGACCGAGCGGGCGGGCGAGCGGGAGAAGGTTGAGGTATGAGCGAAATCGCTGACTCGACCGACGGCGCTCCTTCGACGAACGGCGCGCTCCTCTCGGTCCGCGACCTCGAGAAGCACTTCCCCATCCGGAGGGGAGTGCTCATCGAACGCACGGTCGGGGCCGTCAAGGCTGTCGACGGCGTCACCTTCGACATCGCCGAGGGCGAGACGCTGGGCTTGGTGGGCGAGTCCGGCTCGGGGAAGTCCACGACCGGCTACTGCATTCTCCAGCTCCTGAAGCCGACCGGCGGCTCCATCAAGTTCATGGACCGGGAGTTGACCCAGATCGGGCGTGAGGACCTGCGTCGAATGCGCCGCGAGATGCAGATCGTCTTCCAGGATCCATATGCGTCCCTCGATCCGCGCATGACGGTCGGGAACATCGTCAGCGAGCCGCTCGAGGTCCACGGGATCGGCACGAGGCGCAGCCGCCAGGAGACGGTGCGCCGCCTGCTCGACATCGTCGGTTTCAACCCCAACTTCACCAACCGCTATCCGCACGAGTTCTCGGGAGGGCAGCGACAGCGCATCGGCATCGCGCGCGCCCTCGCGCTCAATCCCAAGCTGATCGTGTGCGACGAGCCCGTCTCCGCGCTCGACGTCTCGATCCAGGCACAGATCCTGAACCTCCTGAAGGACCTGCAGCGCGACTTCGGGCTCACCTACCTGTTTATCTCGCACGATCTCGCCGTCGTGCGCACGATGAGCGACAGGATCGCTGTCATGAACCAGGGCAAGCTCGTCGAGATCGGAACCGCGGAGCAGGTGTACAGCAGGCCGGAGGACGAGTACACCAAGGCTCTCTTCAGTGCGGTGCCGGTCGCGGACCCGAGGCGGCAGCGAGAACGGAAGGCCGAACGCGCTCGCCTCAAGCTCGAGAGCATCACGGCCGACGCGGAAGCGCTTTCCTAACCTCTCCGCTGAGCTATCGTCAGACTTGTTATGGCTGGCGAAATGCGTCCGCGTCCAGCAATGAGCGGTCGGTGCGAACGTGCCCGACAGTGGTCGTCGCTGCGCGCAGACGGCGAGCTCTCGGAGCTCGAGGAAGCTCTGCTCGACAAGCACCTCGCTTCGTGCGTTGCGTGTAGCGCATTCGACGACCACCTGCAGACGGCGAGCGAGCTCCTACGCGCGGCGCCCGTCGAAGCTCCTAGCGTCCGCTTCCGTATGCCGGCGCCGGCGCCGGCGCGCTTCCCCGTGGCCTGGCGGATCGCCGTGGCTGCGATTGCCGTCGCCGCGGCTGCCGGTAGCCTCGTCGGTTCGACATTGGATCGTCCGGCTTCACGGCCGTCGAAGCAGGGCCCGCAGGTCAGCCTGCTGACGAACGATATGAGGCAGCTGCGCGAGCTGCCTCGTGGGAAGACCGTGACGCCGGTCGTTCCGAGACGCCCCGGCGGCCCGCCCGAGGGCATCATCTAACCGCTCTGACGGCCTTGGATAGACTGGCCTCGGAAGCGACCGGGGACTAAATGGCTGAACGCAAGGCGAAAAACAACGTCGGCAAGATCGTGGAGATCAAGGGCGTCGTCGTGGACGCGGTCTTCCACGGAAAGTTGCCTGAGATCTTCCACGCGCTGCGGATCACGGTTCCGGAGACAGGCGGCCGGCCGGCGGTCGACCTCATCGCGGAGGTACAGCAGCACCTCGGGAACGACCGGGTGCGAGCCGTGGCGATGGACTCGACGGACGGCCTCGCCCGCGGGATGGACGTCGAGGACACGGGCGCCCCGATTTCCGTTCCGGTCGGGCAGCCGACGCTGGGGCGGATCTTCAACGTCCTCGGCGACCCGATTGACGAGCTCGAAGACGTGAAGGCGGAGGAACGCTGGCCGATCCACCGGCCCGCGCCGAGCTTCGAGGATCTGCAGCCGACCATCGAGGTCTTCAACACCGGCATCAAAGTGATCGACCTCATTGCGCCCTTCGTGAAGGGCGGCAAGGTCGGGCTCTTCGGCGGCGCCGGCCTCGGCAAGACCGTGTTGATTCAGGAGCTCATCCGCAACGTCGCCCAGGAGCACGGCGGCTACTCCGTCTTCGCCGGCGTGGGCGAGCGCTCCCGTGAAGGCAACGACCTCTGGCTCGAGATGACCGAGTCCAAGGTCATCGACAAAACCGCGCTCGTCTTCGGTCAGATGAACGAGCCGCCCGGCGCGCGTCTCCGTGTCGGTCTCTCCGGCCTGACGATGGCCGAGTACTTCCGCGACGAGGGGCGCGACACCCTGCTTTTCATCGACAACATCTTCCGTTTCGTGCAGGCGGGCTCCGAGGTTTCGGCCCTCCTCGGCCGCATGCCGTCGGCGGTGGGCTACCAGCCGACGCTGGCGACGGAGATGGGCCAGCTCCAGGAGCGGATCACGTCGACGCGCAAGGGATCGGTCACGTCGGTCCAGGCGATCTACGTCCCGGCCGACGACCTCACCGACCCGGCGCCCGCGAACACGTTCGCGCACCTGGACGCCTTCATCGTCCTCTCGCGCTCGATCTCGGAGAAGGCCATCTACCCGGCCATCGATCCGCTCGACTCCTTCTCACGGGCTCTGCAGCCGGGCATCGTCTCCGACGAGCACTACGAGACGGCGACGCGCGTACAGGAGATCCTCCAGCGCTACAAGGACCTCCAGGACATCATCGCCATCCTCGGCATGGACGAGCTTTCCGACGAGGACAAGCTGGTTGTGCAGCGGGCACGCAAGATCGAGCGCTTCCTCTCCCAGCCGATGTTCGTGGCCGAAGCATTCACCGGCCGGCCGGGAAAGTACGTCGAGGTCGAGGACACGATCCGCGGCTTCGCGGAGATCATCGCCGGCAAGCACGACGAGCTGCCCGAGCAAGCCTTCTACATGGTCGGGACGATCGAGGAAGCGGTCGAGCAGGCCAAGCAGATGGCGGGCGAAGAGGAGCCGCAGGCCGAGGCCGAGCCGGAGCCCCAGGAAGAGCCCTCAGCGGAGCCGGAACCCAAGCCGGAGCCCGCCGGCGTGTCCTCGTAGGCTTTGGCCGCCACAGAGAATGGCCAGAAGACGTTCGACCTCTCCGTGGTGACTCCGGAGGGGAGCGTCTTCGAGGGTGAGGCCCAGATGGTGATCGTGCCCGGCGCGGCCGGTGAGATCGGTGTGCTCGCCCGCCATGCGCCGCTCGTCGCAATGCTGAAGGCGGGCGAGATTCGCGTGAAGGCCGGAGGCGAGTGGCAGTCGTTTGCCGCCGGCCCGGGCTATTTCAAGGTGCAGCGCGATCGCGCCCTGGTGCTGGTGGACGACGCCGTCCGTGCCGAGGAGATCGACGTCGCCGAGGCCCGTCGCGACGTCGAGGAGGCGCGGGCTCTCCTCGAGCGGGCAGACGCCGGTGAGGAGGGAATCGACCGCTGGCTCGCGGAGCAGCGCCTTCGCCACGCCGAGAACAAGATCGCGGTAGCCGGACACGAGTAGCCGGCGAGACGGTAGGTTCTAGCCTCAATGCTGACCGCGTACGCCCCTGGCATCTATCCGCGCTCTGAAGCGCTCGTTCAGGCCACACGTGACCTCGACCGCGGGAGGACCACGGCCGAGGCCGTCGACGAGCAGCTCGAGCGCGACTTTCGCGAGTTCGTAGCCGTTCAGGAAGGAGCGGGCCTGACGTTCCTCTCCGACGGCCTGCTCGCCTGGCAAGACCTGTTCAGGCCGCTCGCGGAGCGCTCCGACGGACTCGACGCGCGCCCGCTGACGCGCTTTCTGGACACGAACACGTTCTACCGAGCGGTTCTGGTCGAAGGGAAACCGCGCCTGCGCGACCCGATCCTGTCGCCCGACCTCCCGTCCGGCCGCTGGCTCGCGACCCTGCCCTCGCCGCTCGCCTTCGCCCAAGCAGCCGGCCAGGCGGCCGGTGCGAAAGCTCTCGCCGCGGACGTGCTCGCGCCGCAGATCGAGGCGTTCGCGGAGGCCGGATGCGCGCTTGTCGTCCTCAGCGACCCTTTCCTCGCGCGTGAGGGAGGCGCCGCGGAGCTCAAGGCTGCGCTTGCCGAGCTCCCGTCTTCGACGACCTACGTTCTGCAGCTGCCGTTCGGGGATGCCGCCGCCGTGCTCGCTGATCTGGTGGACGCCCCCGTGGCGGGGATCGGGGTCGACTTCTACGCGACCGGCCTCGACGCAGTCCCGGCCGACTATCCCAAGGAGATCGTCGCGGGCGTGATCGACGCGCGCAGCTCGGCGCTGGAGGATCCCAACGAGATCGCCTCGTTCGCCGAGGCGCTCAGGGCCAAGAACCCGGCGGGAGTCGCCCTGAGCGTAAGCGGAGACCTGCAGTTTGTCCCTGAGCCGATCGCGCGGGAGAAGATCGCGCGGCTCGGCCGTGCCGCGACAACCCTCGCGGAGGCCGCATGAGCGACGTGCGCTTCCCTACCCGGGAAATCGGCAGCTTGGGGAAGCCGTCCTGGCGCGTGAAGACGTTCGCTGGCCGGGCGCTCGAGGATTCCGACGTCGCCGCGGCCGAGCGCTGGGGCAAGACCCTCGCCGTGGACGGTTACGAGGAGCTCGTCGAAGGACTCCGCACGAACAGCCTCGCCAAGGAGCAGATCGATGACTGGGCCGCCCTTTATGCGATCCGTCTCCTGGAGAAAGCAGGCCTCGACGTGGTCTACGACGGCGAGCAGCGACGCACGGAGATGTACGACCACGTGGCCGCATTCGCTCAGGGCTTCGAGCCGCGCGGCATAGTGCGCTCGTTCGACAATAAGTACTACGCGAAGGCGGCCGTCGTCGAGGCGCCGTCCGTGAGCGGCCCGCAGGACGTGGAGGAATACCGCTTCATCCGCGCTCACACCGATCGCGACGTGAAGGTGCCTCTCACGGGCGCTTACACGATGGAGGATTGGTCCTACGACGAGCACTACTCGCACGAAGGCGCGCTCGGTGGCTCGGCGGAGCGTCGTTACGAAGGCCGCAGGCGCTTCGTCACGGACGTCGCGCGCAACGTGATCCTCCCCAACGTGCAGGGCCTCGTCGAGGCAGGCGCCGAGTGGATCCAGATCGACGAGCCGGCCGCCACGACGAAGCCCGACGAGGTGCCGCTCGTGGTCGAAGGCTTCAACGAGGCGACCCGCGGCGTGCAGGCGAAGAAGTCCATGCACATCTGCTTCTCGGATTACTCGGCGCTCTGGCCGCACGTGCTCGGCCTCGACGACTGCCTCGAGCTGCAGCTCGAATTCGCAAATCGAGATTCCCGCGAGCTCGGCACCCGCGACGAGGATCGTCCCGGCTACGCGGAGACGCTTCGCCTCTTCCGCGAGCACGGCTATCCGAACGTCGGGCTCGGCGTCCTCGACATCCATTCGGACTTCGTGGAGCCCGCGGAGCTCGTCCGCGACCGGATCCTGTACGCAGTCGACGTCCTCGGAGACCCGGAGCGGATCCAGGTCAATCCGGACTGCGGCCTGCGCACCCGCAGCTGGGACGTCGTCTACGAGAAGCTCTCGAACATGGTCGAAGGCACGCGCCTGGCCGAGCGAGAACTCAACCGCGCGCACGCCGCTCCCGCCGCCCACTAGGTCACACTGGCTCCTCTTGGAGCAGAACTTCGGGAACAGCGCCCCGTTCAGCCTGGGCGTCGAAGAGGAGTTCCAGATCCTCAACCGGGAGAGCTACGAGCTCGTCTCGCGCATCGACGAGATCCTGCTCGCGTTCGAGGGAGGCGAGAAGGAGAAGCGGGTCAAGGCCGAGCTTCTCCAGTCGGTCGTCGAGGTGGCCACGAACATCTCGGGCACCGTCTCCGAAGCGGTCGAGGATCTGTGCGACCTCCGCGCGCACCTGCGGGAGGTCGCCGCCGCGGCCGACGCGCTCATCGCTTCCGCCGGAACCCATCCATTCTCACGCTACGAGCACCAGGAGGTGACGGAGCGCCCCCGCTACGTCGACCTGATCGAGTCGATGCGCTGGGTGGCCGAGCGCGAGCTCATCTTCGGCCTGCACGTGCACGTCGGCCTGGACTCGCCGGACAAAGCGATCGCCTGCTCGAATGCGCTCCGCACGTACCTTCCCGAGCTGCTCGCGCTGTCCGCCAACTCGCCGTTCTGGCAGGCCCGTGCCACCGGGCTCTCCTCCACCCGCGCGAAGGTGTTCGAGCCATTCCCGCGCGCAGGTCTTCCGCCGGCGTTCGCGTCGTACGAGGAATTCGAGCTCCTCGTCGAACGTGGCATCAAGACGAACTCCTTCGAGGACTACACCTACATCTGGTGGGATCTGCGCCCACATCCGCGTCTCGGAACGATCGAGGTGCGCGTTTGCGACGCCCAGACGCGGATCGAATCGGTCGCGGCGATCGTGGCGCTCATCCAAAGCCTGGCCGCCACGCTCGCGGCGGCCTTCGACCGCGGCGACAACCTGCCGGTCGAGCAGATCACGCTCGTCGCGGAGAACAAATGGCGGGCCGCGCGCGACGGGCTCAACGCGAAGCTGATCGACTTCGCCACGGACAGCGAGCGGCCGGCGCCCGATGCCGTCCGCGAGCTCGTGGAAAAAGCGCGACCGGCCGCCGACGAGCTCGGCTGCGCCTCCGAGCTGGACGAGGTCGAGTCGCTGCTCGCCCGCGGCAGCGGGGCTGACGAGCAGCTTCGCATCTACGAGGAGACGGACAGCTTGCTCGCGGTTGCGAAGTGGCTGAACGAGGAAACGGTCAGAACGATCTGATGGCGTCCTCCTTCGTTATCCTCCCACGGTCGCCTGCTCGGCGACTTTTCATATGAGAACCACCCTCAAGCGTGGCACCGGCCGAGTCGACGGGAACGGGAGCGGGACGATGCCGCTCACGCCGCTCTCCCCGGTCAACCGTTACAAGGCGAAGCGGCGCGGCCCGTTACGGCTCATCGGCAGGATTCTGCTCTGGACGTTCATCGTCGTCCTCGTGGCGGCCGGGGCTCTCGCCGGCGGCGCCTGGCTCTTCATCAACCAGAGCGTGAACGCGGTTCGCGCCCACTCGAAGGAGGTGAAGGAAGCCCAGGCGATCCTCGACGTCCCGAATCCGCACCAGCCGACGGTGGCCATCGTGATCGGGTACGACCGGCGCACGCACGGCGTGGACGCGGGCGGTGACTCGCGCTCCGACACGATCATGCTCGTACGCGCCGATCCCAGCAAGAAAGTCATCTCCATGCTTTCGTTCCCGCGCGACCTCGTGGTCAACATCCCAGGATGCCGAGGCGCTTCGCCCTTCACCGGCCGCATCAACGAGGCGTACACCTACTGCGGGCCAAAGGGGACGCTCCAGACGGTCAAGGAGCTCACTCACATCCCGGTCAACTACATCGTCACGGTCAACTTCCGTGGGTTCACGAAGATCGTGAACAAGGTCGGGGGCGTCTACCTCGACGTCGACCACCGCTACCTCAACACCAACTCGAGCGGCGGCCCGACGTATGCGGAGATCAACCTGAAGTCGGGCTACCAGCATCTGGACGGAAAGGATGCGCTCAGCTTCGTGCGCTTCCGCCACACGGACTCCGATCTCTACCGAGTCGTGCGCCAGCAGGAGTTCGTGAAAGCGTTGAAGCAGCAGGTGTCCGGCTTCTGGTCGATCACGAAGATCCCGGGGATCGTCAACACGATCACCGACAACGTCGAGGTGGGGGTCGGCGGGGGCAAGTCGCTCAACGTCGAGACGCTCTACAGCTACGCGAAGCTCGTCTACGGGCTTCCGTCCGGCAACTTCCAGCAGGTCCAGATCCAGGGCCTGACGGGCTACAACGAGCTGTCGGCGCCGCAGTCCTCCATCGACGACGCCGTCGACGCCTTCCTCAATCCGGACGTGAGGGCGCCCGAGCGGGCCGCGACCGCGGCGCTCGGCCGCAAGCCCAAGCGGGACCTGGGCCCGCCGCCATCGGAGGTGACGATCGAGGTCCTGAACGGAAACGGGATCGCGGGGGCGGCGGACGACGCGGCCTATCGCCTCTCGCGCCTCGGCTATCAGGTCGTGAACGGCGGCAACGCCGACAACTTCAAGTACTTCGAATCGAAGATCTTCTACGACCCGGCGAATGCCGACTCCGAGAAGGCGGCCAAGCGGCTCGCGGATCTCTTCGGCGACGCTCAGACCGAGGCGGTGGCCACGGGCGTGCCGCTCAAGACGATGGTGCGAGTCGTGGTCGGGCAGACGTTCAAGGGGACCTTGACCCCGATCCCGTCTGAGAACACGCCCAAGCACGAGCCGCCCACGGTGACGCGCGACGTCTCGACCGTGCTCCCCTTGGTGCGGCAGGCGAAGCGCAAGGTGGACTTCAAGCTCATGTATCCAACCGCCCGGGACACGAACTCGTCCCTCGACACCACGGAGCCGGCCCGTGCGTACCGGATCGACAACGACCACAAGGCCTTCCGGCTCGTGTACCAGACCGGCGGCCTCGAGTACTGGGGCATCCAGGAGGTCGGCTGGGAGGATCCACCGATCCTCGACGGTGCGAGCGTCACCCAGACGATCAAGGGTCGCGAGTACTCGCTCTACTTCGACGGCGCGAAGCTGCACATGGTCGCCTTCCAGCAAGACGGCGCGTCGTACTGGGTCGTGAACACGCTCCTCAACCGCCTTTCGAACGAGACCATGCTGGCCATCGCCAAGGGCCTTCGCCCGTTGGGCGGCAAGTAGAGCACTACACTTTTCCCATGTCCAAAGAGCCGCTCGGAGTGATCGGAGCGGGGTGGGTGGGGCTCGTCACGGCCGCCTGCTTCGCCGATCTCGGCCATGACGTCGTCGTTCGCGACATCGTGCCTGAGCGCATCGCCGAGCTCGAGTCGGGTCGCGTTCCGATCTACGAACCCGGACTGGCCGAGATGCTCGAAGGCAATCGCGAGCGGCTACGTTTCACGCTCGATCCGGTCGAGGTCTTCCAGTCGGCCCGCATCGCCTTCGTCTGCGTGCCGACTCCCCCGACGTACACGGGGGACGCCGACCTCTCGGCGGTCTGGCGCGTTCTCGACGAGCTGCCGGAGCTGGCGCAGCGGACGGTGCTGGTGATGAAGAGCACCGTTCCGGTGGGAACGGGGGAGCAGGTGCGCTTCCGGCTCGACGGGCGGGGGCTCGCGCACGTCGGGTACGTCTCCAATCCGGAGTTCCTCGCGGAGGGCACGGCGCTTCGGGACTTCCCCAATCCCGACCGAATCGTGATCGGTGCCTTCGACGAAGCCGACGGCGACGCCGTCGCCATGCTCTACGAGCCGATCGACGCTCCCGTCGTGCGCGCGGACGTCGGGTCGGCGGAGATGGTGAAGCTGGCCTCGAACGCTTTTCTCGCAACGAAGATCTCCTTCATCAACGAGATCGCCAACGTCTGCGAGGAGACCCGCGCGGACGTGGCCGTGGTCGCAGAGGGAATGGGCCTCGACAAGCGGATCGGCGAACTGTTCCTCCGGCCTGGGATCGGTTATTCAGGCTCGTGCCTGCCGAAGGACGTCTCGGCGCTGAAACAGCTGGCCGGAAACTCCGGCTACCACTTCCAGCTCCTGACCGCCGTCATCGAGGTCAACGAGCTTCAGAAGCGCCGAGTGATCGGGAAGCTTGCAAAGCACCTCGGCGGCCTGCGAGGAAAGACGGTCGCGCTCCTCGGCCTCGCTTTCAAGCCGAATACGAACGACATGCGTGACGCGCCCAGCCTCATCCTCGCGCCTCGGTTGCTGGCCGAAGGCGCGGTGGTGCGCGGCTGGGACCCAGTTGCGCTCCAGGAGGCGCGCACTGTCCTCCGCGGCGTCGAGCTCCATTCCAATCTCATGGACGCCGTGTCCGGCGCCGACGCTGCGGTGATCGTCACGGAGTGGGACGAGCTGCGTGAGCTCGGGAGCGCCGAGGTGCGTGAAGCCATGCGGAACCCGCTCATCGTCGACGGACGCAACCTGCTCGACCCGGATGCCGTCAGGGCTGTGGGCTTCACCTACGAGGCGATCGGGCGCGCCTCGTCGGACTTGAGCGCACTTCCGGAGACCGAAGAAGCTGAGCCCGAGCTCCTCAGCTAGTGGAAGCCATCATCCTGGCGGGTGGGAAGGCCGAGAGGCTGGGCGACGCGGCCGGCGGCAGGCCGAAGTCACTTGTTCGTATCGCGGGCAGGCCGCTCGCTGCGTATCAGGTCGCCGCTCTTGCCGAGGCAGGCGTGGACCGGGTGATCATCAGCTGCGCCGTCGGTCAGGAGGAGCTCTTCGAGGCCGAGCTGGCGGGTCTCGGCGCCGACATCGTCCCGGTCGGTGAGCCCGAACCCCTCGGACGGGGCGGAGGCCTTCGCCACGCGGCCGGCGCCCGCGTCGAGAGCGGCGACGTCTTCGCGCTGAACGGAGACGAGCTCTTCGACCTCCACCTCACCGTCCTCCTCGCCTGGCACCGCGAGACAGGCGCGGCCGCCACGATCGCGGTCGCCCCGCTCGTCTCTCCGTACGGCGTCGTCGAGCTCGGCGAGGGCGACCTCGTCACGGGGTTCGTGGAATCGCCACGGCTGCCGCATTGGGTCAGTTGCGGGATCTACGTCCTCGGGGCTGAAGCCCTTGAGCGTCTTCCCGAGCGCGGCGACCACGAACAGACGACGTTTCCTGACCTCGCGGCGGAGGGGAAGCTCCGTGCGCTGCGCCATGAGGGCCTGTGGCTCACCGTGAACACGCCGAAGGACCTGCGCCATGCGGAAGAGCAACTGGCCGCCGGTGCCTTGACTAAGGTCGGCGGCTTGGGTTAGGTCCGTCGCATGCGCGGCACCTCGCCCAATCTCCTCGATCTCGACCGCTTCGCCGTGGAAGTCAAACGCGTAGAAAAGCCCTGGGGCTACGAGCTCATCTACGCGGCGACCGACCGCTATAGCGGGAAGATCCTCTTCATCCGTGGAGGCGAGGAGCTGAGCCTGCAATTCCACAAGGAGAAGGACGAGACGATCTACGTTCAGTCAGGGCGAGTGGAGCTCGAGATGGGCGATCCTGGCAAGCCGGTGGATACGGAGGTCGTCGGGCCCGGGCGCGCGTTTCATCTTCCGAGAGGCACGGTGCACAGGATGCGGGCGCTCGAGGACACGACCGTCCTCGAGGTCTCCACCTCGGAGCTCGAGGACGTCGTGCGGCTCGAAGACCGGTACGGCCGGGCCGGAACGTAGGAGGGATCGGCGGAGCGTGCCTCCTGCGGCACAGCCAATGTTTCGTCAAGCCCTCCTAGTAGTCCCTCGTTAGACTGAGCCGCCCATGGCCACGACAACCCCCCGGCACGACGTCAGGGACCTTTCGCTTGCGTCCGACGGCGTCATTCGCATCGAGTGGGCCGACCGGCAGATGCCGGTGCTCGCGGCGATCCGCGAGCGCTTCGAGCGCGACCGCCCCCTCGAGGGCTACCGCGTCTCCGCCTGCCTTCATGTGACGAGCGAGACGGCGAACCTGGCGCGCACACTGCAAGCCGGGGGCGCCGACATCCTCCTCTGCGCCTCGAATCCGCTTTCGACGCAGGACGACGTGGCCGCTGCCCTGGTCAGCGAGTACGGGATCCCGGTATTCGCGATCAAGGGCGAGGACGACGACCGTTACTACTCGCACATCACTGCGGCCGTCGATCACCATCCGCACATGACCATGGACGACGGCGCCGACGTCATCGGCGTTCTGCATTCCCGGCGCCAGGAACAGCTGGGCGAGATCATCGGCGGCACGGAGGAGACGACGACCGGGGTCATCCGCCTGCGCGCGCTCGAGCAGGAGGGCCGGCTCGGCTTTCCTATCGTCGCCGTGAACGAGGCGAAGACGAAGCACCTCTTCGACAACCGGTACGGCACCGGGCAGTCGACCATCGACGGAATCATCCGCGCAACCAACGTGTTGCTCGCCGGTCGGAAGTTCGTCGTCGCCGGGTACGGCTGGGTCGGCCGGGGAGTCGCGTTGCGCGCGCGTGGACTGGGTGCACACGTCATCGTCACGGAAGTCGACCCGCTGCGCGCGATCGAGGCCCTGATGGACGGCTACGAGGTGCTTTCCGCCGACCGCGCCGCGGAAGTCGGCGACATCTTCTGCACTGCCACAGGCGACAAGCACGTCCTCCGGGGGGCTCACTTCGAGCGCATGAAGGACGGCGCGATCCTCGCCAACACGGGTCATTTCAACGTCGAGATCGAGATCCCGGCGCTGCGGGAGATGGCCGTCGAGACGCGCACGGCCCGTCCGTTCGTCGAGGAGTTCCGGCTGGAGGATGGGCGGCGCATCTATCTCGTGGCGGACGGGCGGCTCGTCAACCTCGGAGCCGCCGAAGGTCATCCGGCCGCCGTCATGGACATGAGCTTCGCCAACCAGGCGCTCTCGGCCGAGTTCATCGTCGAGCACGCGGGCGAGCTCGAGCGCAAGGTGTACGTCGTGCCCGAGGAGATCGATCGCGAGATCGCGCGCCTGAAGCTCGAAACTCTTGGCGTTGAGATCGATGAGCTCACCGAGGAGCAGGCGCGCTACCTGTCTTCTTGGGACGAGGGGACTTAGCCTTCGGGCTGCTCGCGTGGCCGGGAATCGGGCGCGCGAAAAGCGAGGCAGGCGAGGACGCAGGGAGCCCGCGTACTTGAATTAGTACGTGGGCGACCGAGGACGAATCATGGCGAAGCCTTTGCAGCCGACCGGAACCGGCTCGCGTGGCCAGTCCGGAGACTTACAGCCTTCTGAGATTCTGCGGCTCGAGGACGACCGCGTCGTCCTGCTCGACCAACGCCGCCTTCCCGACGAGGAGGTCGAGCTCGAATGCCGTTCTGCTGCTGAAGTCGCCGAGGCGATCAGGAGCATGGCGGTGCGGGGCGCGCCTTCGATCGGCATCGCCGCGGCGTACGGATATGCCCTCGCCGCGACGCGTGGTGAGGATTTGGACGCCGCTGCCTCGGTGCTGCTTGCGTCCCGGCCTACAGCTGTGAACCTGTCCTGGGCGCTCGGAGAGGTGCGTCACGCCTCCGATCCCGCCGCGCGAGCCCGTGAGCTCCACGACGAGGAGGTCGAACGCTGCCACCGCATGGGCGAGCACGCGGCCGGTCTCCTCACCCCCGAAGCGAGCGCCCTCACGCATTGCAACGCCGGTGGACTCGCCACCGGCGGGTGGGGCTCTGCGGTTGGAGCACTTCGAGAAGCGCACGCGCGCGGGATCCTGCGGCAGGTGTTCGTCGACGAAACGCGGCCGCTCTTGCAAGGGAGCCGGCTGACAGCGTGGGAGCTCGAGCGCCTGGGGATCCCGCATGCGGTCATCGCCGACGCCGCTGCCGGCTCGCTCATGGCCCAGGGGGAGATCACGCATGTTCTGACCGGGGCCGACCGGGTCGCGGCCAACGGCGATACGGCCAACAAGATCGGCACCTATGCCCTCGCCGTTCTCGCAAAACACCACGAGATTCCTTTTTTTGTCGTCGCGCCGACCTCGACGCTCGACCCGACGACTCCGACGGGGGCCGAGATCCCGATCGAGGAGCGAGACGCCGCAGAGGTGACCGGTCGTTTCCCGGCGCGGAACCCGGCCTTCGACGTCACGCCCGCGAGTCTCATCACCGCGATCGTCACCGAGGCGGGCGTCCATCGCGCACCGTATGAGGAGTCGCTTCCGCGCCCGGCATCCGTAGGAGCGGCGGAATGAAAGCGATGGTCATGGCGGCAGGGCTCGGCACTCGTCTGCGGCCTCTGACCGATTTCCTGCCCAAGCCGATGATGCCGGTTGCGAACCGGCCGGTCCTGCACCACCTCCTCAACCTCCTTCAACGCCACGACGTCCGCGAGGTGGGGATCAACGTGCACGCTTTTCCTGAGCTGATCCAGAGCTACTTCGGCGACGGCTCGAGTCTCGACATGTCGATTCGGTGGTCGCACGAGACCGAGCTCCTCGGCACGGCAGGCGGGACGAAGAAGCTCGAGGAGTTCTGGGGCGGTGAAACGATCTTGATCACCTCGGGCGACGGGCTGCACGACGTGGACGTGACCGCGCTGCTCGGCCATCACCGCCGAACGGGCGCGCTTGCCACCCTCACGGTCAAGCCGGTGAGCGACCCGTCCTCGTACGGTGTCGTCATCCTCGACCGCGATACGCGCGTTCGTGGCTTCCAGGAGAAGCCGTCGCGCGACGAGGCCCGCTCCGACCTCGCCAACTGCGGGATCTACGTCATCGAGGCCCAGTTGCTCGACCGCATCCCTGCGGACAAGTTCTGCGATTTCGGCACGGACGTCTGGCCCAGCCTCGTCGCCGCGAACGAAGAGGTGTACGCGTACACCACGATGGCGTACTGGAACGACGTGGGGGATCTGGACGAGCTTCGCAACACGATTCTCGACGCCGTCCTCGGGCACGTGCGCGTCGATATTCCAGGCGAAGAGATCGCCTCGGGTGTGTGGGCTGAGCAAGGCTGTCAGATCGCCGACTCGGCTCAGATCGACGGCCCCGTTGTGCTCGGCCCTGGAGTCGTCATCGCCGAGGGCGCGCAGATCCGGGGACCGGCCGCGATCGGCGCCGATTGCCGCGTGGGAGAGGGGGCGGCCATCCGCAGCGCCGCGCTTCTTCCCGGGACGGCGGTGCCGGACGAGGGGCTCGCCATCGCCGGGATCTTCGGTGACGCCTCGAAGCTCGCCGAGGCCGTGCTCCGCTATCCCGCGGCGCGCTAGGCAGGGCGCGGCCCACGCTCTGTCCGACGCATTCGGCAAGATAGCTCTATGTTGTCTAGTTGGAAGACAACTAGGATTGGAAGTTAGCCCAGGCGTCAGTGAAATGCGTGACCAAAACCGCGAAAGCCGTAAGCAGCTCTACTTCGAGCGCCTGCGTGACATGAAGGTGGAACGAGGATGCGCCAAATGCGGCGAACGAGATCCCGCGGCGCTCGACTTCCATCACCGTGATGGGACCGGGAAAGAAGCCAAGGTCGGTCGGTTAGTTCACGACGACTACGGTTGGGAGCGCATTCTGCATGAGGTCGAGAAGTGCGACGTTCTCTGTGCGAACGACCACAGGCGGGTTCACCTCGCCCTTCAAGAAACGCCTTTGGCAACGCCTCTTTGACCTCGTTGTCCCGGAGCGCTGCGCGGCCTGCGGCACAGGAGAACGCATCGTCTGCGCGGCTTGCCTCGCCGCACTCACGCTCCTGCGGGGGCCACTCTGCGCCCGCTGCGGCGCGCCCACCGCGTGGCCGGTCGAGCGCTGCGCCGAATGCTCCGGACGCCGCCTCTCGTTCCTTCGCGCTCGCGCTGCCGTCGTCTACGACGGTCCAGCGCGCACGCTGGTCGCGGCCTGGAAGGAGCGCGGCCTCCGGCCGCTTGCGCGGATCTTTGCCGGGCTCGTCGTCGAAGTCGTCCGGCGGCCGCCAGTCGAAGCGCTCACCTTCATCCCCGGCGAGCGCGACCGCGTGCTGAAGCGCGGCGAGAACACGTCCAAGACGCTCGCGCGGCTCCTCGGGCTCGAATGGGATCTCCCCGTCGAGCCCCTTCTCGAACGGACACGGCAGATCCCGCCCCAGCGAGGGCTGACACGCCCGGAGCGCCGCAGGAACGTCCGTGGCGCATTTGCGGCGGCCGCCGCACCGTCCTCGGTGGCAATCGTCGACGACGTCTATACGACCGGAGCCACCGCCGGAGCCGCCGCCACCGAGCTCCGCCGCGCCGGCTGCCGCGAAGTGCATGTCGTTACGTTCGCCCGAACGGTGCGGCGCTGATTTCGGTGAGGTCGATGAGGTAGATTCAGTTCACCCTACGAGGAGGCTCCGGTGAGACTTCAGGTCAAGGGCAAGAACGTCGACGTGACCGACTCGCTCAAGGACTACGCCCTCCAGAAACTCGGGAAGCTCGACAAGCATCTGAACGACGCCGCCCGGCTCGAACTCGAGCTTCAGGTCGAGAAGAACCCGTCTATCTCTGAGAACCAGGTAGCCGAGGCCACCATCTGGACGAAAGGGCCCGTGCTCCGCGCGCGAGAGAGCTCCAGCGACATGAAGGCCTCCATTGACCTACTCGTAGAGAAGCTGGAGCGGCAGGCGCGCCGGTACCGCGACAAGCGCCGCCGTGGCCACGGGCGCGGGAATCACGAACAACCCATCGAAGGGATCCCCGTGATAGCTGACGAGGAGAGCCCCATCATCGTCAAGACCAAGCAGTTCGCCGTGAAGCCGATGACCCCCGAAGAGGCCGTTCTCCAACTCGAGCTCGTCGGCCACGACTTCTTCGTCTTCCAGAACGCCGACACGAACGACGTCAACGTCGTCTACCGGCGCCGCGACGGCAACTACGGGCTCATCGAGCCGCAGGTCACCTGAGTCTCGACGACATACGCGACCCGCGCGCCTTTCGCTGGGTCGAGAGTGGCGTGTCCGGGATCCCACGCGAGCGCGAGTGGGATGCGGTCGTGACGATGACGTCTCCCGCGTCCGGCGACCGACTGGTGTTCCTGTATCCCTGGCCCGAACTTGTCTTGCCCGAGGAGGGAGACGCCGGCAACGTCGTTGCCTGGGCCATCCAAGCCCTCGACCGCGTCATCGAGCCGCCGTACCGCGCCGAGGCGATTCGAAAGGAGGAGGATACGTGGGCGGTCGGGGCGCTTCGTGTTGAGGTCGCCGAGCTTCCTGCCGACATTGATGGCGATGATCTCGTGCTCACAGTGACCGAGGCGGGTGAGCGCGAGCTCCTAGTCGACGGGCGGCCGTCGCTCGTCGGAATCGACGGCCTGATCTGGCTTGTCGGTGACCGGTTCGAATCATTCGTCGTGCGTGCACACCACATCGAGGGCTCCTTCTGGGAGATCGAGATCGACCCCCTGTGACCTCCGCTAACCTGAACTGATGTCGCAAAACTACGGCGCACTCGAGCGCGTTCTCCGCATGGGCGAGGGGCGCCGCGTGAAGAAGCTGGCCGATCAGGCGGCATACGTCACGACGCTCGAGCCTGACTTCGAAGCGCTCTCCGACGAGCAGCTCGCCGCGAAGACGGCAGAGTTCAAGCAGCGTCTCGAGAACGGGGAAGAGCTCGACGAGCTCGTCTTCGAGGCCTACGCGGCGGTCCGCGAAGCCGCGAAGCGCTCTGTCGGCATGCGGCCCTTCGACGTCCAGCTCATGGGTGCGATGGTGCTTCACGAAGGCGACATCGCCGAGATGAAGACCGGCGAAGGAAAGACGCTCGTCGCCACCATGCCGCTCTACCTGAACGCGCTCGAAGGACGAGGCGTGCACCTCGTCACGGTCAACGACTACCTGGCCAAGCGCGACGCCGAGTGGATGGGGCCGGTCTACGAGAAGCTCGGCATGCGGGCGTCCTTCATCCGCAACATGATGCCCTTCGACGAGCGCAAGGCCGCCTACGAGGGCGACATCATCTACGGGACGAACTCGGAGTTCGGGTTCGACTACCTGCGCGACAACATGGCGACCTCGCTGGAGGGAACCGTGCAGCGCAGCCATGCCTACGCGATCGTGGACGAGGTGGACTCCATCCTCATCGACGAGGCGCGCACGCCGTTGATCATCTCCGGCGAGCCCGAGACCGCGGCCAAGACGTACTACGACTTCGCTCGCATCGCCAAGCAGCTCGAGGGCGTCCCGCACAAGTTCGTGCCGAAGGGGATGCCCAAGGACGAGGACGACGCCGATTTCGAATACGACGAGAAGTTCAAGACGGTCTCGCCGCGCGAATCTGCGATCGAGAGGGTCGAGCACGCTCTGGGCATCGACAACCTCTACGCGCCGCAGAACGCCCAGCTCGTCAACCACCTCGTGCAGGCGCTGAAGGCCGAGTCGCTCTACCAGCGCGACGTCGACTACGTCGTCCAGGACGGCGAGGTGAAGATCGTCGACGAGTTCACCGGCCGCATCATGGAAGGCCGCCGCTGGTCTGAAGGCCTGCACCAGGCGATCGAGGCGAAAGAAGGCGTGGCCATCAAGGAGGAGCACGTCACCCTGGCGACGATCACCCTCCAGAACTACTTCCGCCTCTACGAGAAGCTCGCCGGCATGACCGGTACGGCGAAGACGGAGGAGAAGGAGTTCCAGGAGATCTACGACCTCTCCGTCGTGGAGATCCCGACGAACGAGCCTGTTGTCCGTGACGACAACGATGACCTCATCTACAAGACGAAAGAGGCCAAGTACCACGCTGTCATCGATGACATCAAGGAGCGCCACGAGATTGGGCAGCCCGTCCTCGTCGGCACGATCTCGGTCGAGGTCTCAGAGCATCTGTCCCAGCTCCTCACGCGGCAAGGAATTCCCCACAACGTCCTGAACGCGAAGCAGCACGAGCGCGAGGCCGAGATCATCAAGGATGCCGGCGAGCCCGGCGCGGTCACGATCGCGACCAACATGGC
>DASXSE010000065.1:0-8859 GCA_036506175.1 Gaiellaceae bacterium | reverse complement strand
AAAAAGTAGGTCGTAACCGCGGGTACTAATCCCGCTCAGAAGCACGTCCCGCGCGGGCGACGTCCGTCTCGATGACCGCGAGCCGGTCTTCGGCGGCGGCGATCGCTTCGTCGAGGCGATTCGCCAAGTCGCGCACCCTTTCCGCTGCGAGCTCGTGCTGTGTCTCCCCGGTCCGAGCGACGTCTGCCATCCGCTTTTGCAGGCGCTCGGCGGTCTCTCGCGCCATCTCGGTTATCCGGTCGGAGACGTCTTTTTCGGCTTGGCGCGCGAATTGTTCGATTCCCTTCTCGAGCTCGCGCGAAAGCCGCTCCGCTGCCTTCTCACGCGATTCGCGGATTTGAGCGTCGAATTGCTTCTCCGCGTACTCGGTCAGCCGCGTGGCTGCGCGCTCGAAGGCCCGCTCGAGAACGGCGAGGTGGCGTTTCTCAGCTTCTACGAGGCCGGAGGCGAGGCGCTGGCGGGCATCCACCTCTTCGCGCTCGATCTGCTCGCGCAGTGCCCGCTCGCGGGTGCGCATCCGTTCGCTGACCTCGTGGAGGGCGCGGCGTCGTTCGGCGGCGTGAACCTCGATCTCCGATCGGCCTTCCTCCAGGAACTCAGTCCCGAGCCGCTGCAATGCCTCGCGAAGCTTCAGGAGCGCGAGGCGCTGCTCCTCTCCGGCGGCTTCGATCCGTTCGGAATCGGCCGCGAGGTGGGCCTCATACGCCCCGACGGCTTCGCGCTGATTCTGCGTGAGCTCGGTGAGGTGGGCCTCGAGCTCCCGTTGCCCGCGGTCCAGGTCGGCCGCCCATGCCATCAAGCGCCGCTCGAGGCGCTCCTGGACGGCCGATACAGCCTGCGTGAGCTCCACGCGCGCCCGCTCCGCCTGACGCTCGACGATGTCGCGCCGTTCTTCCGCAAGGCGCCGTTCCTGCTCGCCTAGCTGATGACTCGCATTAGCGCGCTCGCGGGCGAGCATCCGCTCGAGCTCAAGAGTCCGCTTACGCATCTCGGTCTCGACGAAATAGGCGAGCTGCTCGCGAGCCTGGTTGGTGAGGCGCTCGAGCTCCCTCACCCGGCGGAAGCTGCGGACGAGCCCGATCAGCCCGAGCTCGGCCGCGGCCGCTGCGGCCAGACCGCAGGTGACGAGGACCAGCGCATCAGTCTGCGTGAACGACTCGATGAGGTTGATGCCGAGCGCGATTGCCGCCAAGGCGGCTCCCGCACCGAGCATGGTGGCGAGAATGATCAGCAGCCTCTCGTTCGCACGCCCCCTCGCGAGCGCGACAAACGAGAGCGCGACGACTACAAACCCCGCTGCGAAGACGAGTTCGAGCGCGAGAACCATCCGCCAATCCTATGACGGGAGGCGCCAGGCGCGGGTGCTCGGAGGCGGAGTGTTCTCGAAACGTCGCAGCGCGATCCGGGCGATCCTCCCGGCGAGGATGTCGGAGGAGGAGCCGGCTTCGACTGGGTGCCAGGTCATGACGGTGATTACGAAGACGCCTTCCCGCCAGAACACGAGTGCCGTGTCGTGGCGGGCGTGGAGAATCCAGCCGGCCTTGTGCAGGACGGCGACGTCCGATCGCGTTCCGATGTAGCGATCGATCTTGCCCGGGTCGGCGACGTGGGCAAGGACCCAGAGCATGTAACGGCCGTCCGCCGGGCTGAAATGGCCGGCGAGGCGGAGAAGCGGGCCCTGACCCGCAGCCGCACGATGGACGAAGCCGTGAATTCGGGCCATATCCCAGGCCGAGCTGTGCTTCCATCCGGGGAAGTACGGCGGCTGGCTTTCCACCCGCAGTGGAATCGGGCGGGTCGTAGCCGTGCCGAGGATGTAACCGCCGCGCATGTGGGTGTCGCGGAGACCCAATGCCTCGAGCGTCGCGTTCACGCGGAGGGCTCCCGCGTCCACCGAGCCTCTTCCGAGCCAGCCCATGAGGTCGTTTGCGGCCTTGTTGTCGGAGTAGACGAGCATCTTCCAGAAGCGCCCGGCGAGGTACGTTCCCTGCGCGGGCGGGCGACCGAGAACGCGCAGCAGTTCGATGGCAATTCCGAGCTTCGGGGTCGAGGCCGCCTGAAAACGCGCGCGTGCGTTCCAGGCCGCGCCTCGCCCCGTGCGAAGGTCTTGGACGAACACGGCTGCCGTCCCTGGGAATTCGCGCACCAGTGACCGGATCTGGCCGGATAAGTACGTGTCCAGTGTGCTGATGATTGCGGTTGGATAGGCCTTCCTGGGCAGGCCGAAGACCGGCGTGACCGTGGACGTGACGCTGTTCCCTGTCGCATCGAAGGCCGTCACGTGGATCGCCAGGTCGCGCGGCGGCAGCGAGAGCTCGAAGCGGAAATGGGTATCGGAAACCGGGACGTCGACCGCGGTCGTCTGCCCGACCTTCACGACGATCCGTACGGTGCCGTCGCTCACGCGGCCGCGGACCACGCCGAAGGAGACCTCTCGCGGTGCCGGTGCGACGATCACGGGGCGCGCAAGAGGCGCCGGCTCAGCCGCCGCCAGCGCCAGCCCGAGCATGATCACAGCCGCATAATGACGAGCGCGACGGCGAGTAGGATCGTCGCCGCTGTCAGCGCTCGCAGCGCGCTCTCGGGAGCCTCCATCAGATCGGTTGGACCGAGCTCCTGCACCGGTCCATCTCTACGCTCGATCGTCCCATTCACTCTCGTGACACGTCGGCGGATGTCGCGCACCGGCGTCGAGAGCCGGCGCTGCGCGAAGCTGAGCGCGAACGCGAAGCCGGCTCCGGCGACGGCGGTTCCATCCGTGTGCTCCGCCATGGCGAAGTACGCGGTCAGAAGCGGAAACGCGCCCCAGGCGAGTGGAAACCAGAAATCGCCGTGGAAGCGGCCTCCGAACCACTCCAGGTTGTACGCGACGACGATGAACGCGCCTGTGGCGACGAACATGCCGATCCACGGGTTGACGGTGACCGCGCCGACGATCCCGATCGCCACTGCGCCCGCGATCGAAACGACCGCGAGGCCGACGAGGACGGAGTCTGGGATCTGCGTGCGCAGCGGGCGGCCGTTGAGCTCGTCGAGCGCGTGGGCGCCGATCCCGACTGCGAGCCCGAACGCGAGGAGCGTGGGCCACAGTCGCGCGACCTGGAAGTCGGCGCTCAGAGTCGCTCCGATCACGACGAAGCTCAGGTGCCACGCCGTATAGGGAAGATGAAGGAGGGTGACGTAATCGCGCCACCCGCCGCTCCGGAGCGCGTAGAAAGCAGGGCGGGAGGCCTCAGTCGCCACGTCGTCCCCAGACGACGATTCCGCCGCCCAGGCTCAGCGTGCGAGCCTGGACGTCCTCGATGCCGGCCTCCCCCCAAAGCGCGTGAAGCCGCTCAAGGGGGTAGCGCGCCCAGAAGTCTCGGATGCTCGGGCCGAGAAACTCTCCCACTTCGTGCCACCCATGCGAGATCAAACGCCCTGCCACCGGGAGCCCGACCTTCACATAGGCGTTCCAAGAGATTCGCCAGAGCCGATTTCCGGGCACCGAGAACTCCAGCATCGCGATGCGGCCACCGGGTCGCACTACACGCGCGAGCTCGCGCAGGGTCGCGACCGGATCGTCCACGTAACGGAGCAGGTAGGTGAAGGTCAGCCCGTCGAAGGTCCCATCCTCGAACGGGAGGTTTTCCGCACGGGCCTCCCGCAGCTCGATGCGTCTGTCGGCCCGCGCGCGAGCCACCTCCAGCATTTCGGGGCTTTGGTCGACTCCGACGACGCGACAGCCGTAGCGGCCCACGAGCTCGAGCGCGACGGCTCCGGTTCCGGTGGCGACGTCCAACACGGTGTCCTCGGGGCCCGCTTGGATCCGTGAGACGAGGAACGAGCGCCAGCGAGGGTCTTGTCCGAAGGAGAGGAGGCGCGCGTAGCGGTCGTATGTCGGCCCGAGCGGTGCGAACAGGGCCTTGGCGGCGCGGTTTCGCTCGCTGAGGGCTTCCGTCACGGGACTATTGTTGCTTTCGATGGCGCTCGAGGAGGAGATTGAGGCAGCGCGCGTCGCGGGCGTCCGGCACGCGGAGGTCGGCGAAGAGCTCGTCGGCATCGTTCCGGCAGAGGCGGGCGGTCAGCGCCTGTTCATCTGCGCCTACGAACAGAACGACGAATCGTCCTTCCTCGCGCTGGACGATCGGGGCGCCCCGGTGACCGACCGGTCGGTCGTCCGCGACGCAGTCTCGGTCGCCGCGCTCTGCGAGCTTGCGGAGGAGAGCGCGGGCGGCGGCGACATCGGCGATCTGAGGGCTCGGCTCGTCGAGCTGCGCCTCACCGAGGCTCCCGAGGGAATCGAGGAGGCGGAGATCGCGGCCGCCGAGCTACAGGAGACGATCCTCCCGCCGCCCCGAGTTGCGACCCTGGCCTACCTCGACGCGATCGGGACGGCAGCCGGCCGCCTCGAGCAGGCGCTCGGAGAGGTCGGCGGCTCGCCCTTCGCGCAGGCGATGAAGAGCGGGCTCGCCGCAGCCGACGAGCTCGCGGTGCAAGTCGAACGCTCCTACAAAGCGCCGCTTCGCTAGGAGGGCTTGGTGGAATGTCGCTCGTTGCCGGGGTGCGCTGGTCGTCCCGAGGCTGCGGACGCAGGGGGCGTTCGTATTGACTGTAAATACGGGCGCGACCGGCGGCTACAGCCTCGGGGCGAGTCAGCGCGCCTCCGGCAGCTCAGCTGATATTTCGCCAAGCCCTCCTAGAGCGCGCCGCCGGCTGCGGGCGGCGCAGTCGGGTCGACGCCTGCGTCCCCGACCTGGTGCCGCGCGAGGTAATCCTCCGCAAGCAGGACGTTGTCTGCCGCGCGTTCCACGACGGCGAGGAGCGAGGACATGCTCGCAACCTCCTCGCGCTGCTCCTTCAGGAACCAGTTGAGGAACTCCCCGCCCACGAGGTCCTTCTCCTCCAGCGCGAGCGCCGCCAGCTTCGAGATCTGCTCGGTCACTGTGCGCTCCTGCTCGAGGGCGAGGCGGACCGGAGCGACGGCGTCCGCAAAGTCGTTCTTCGGCTCGGCGACGGCCGGAATGGTCACCTTCTCGCCGGCGTCCAGGAGGTACTGCACGAGCATCATCGCGTGGTTGCGCTCCTCGAGAGCCTGGCGATAGAAGTACGCGGCAAGCTGGGGGAGCGTTTCCGCGTCGTACCAGACGGCGATCGCCGCGTACTGCTGCGACGCGCCGAACTCGTACGCGACCTGCTCGTTGAGCGCCTCTGTGAACCGGGCCAAGGCCGGTACAGTAACGGCATGGAGGGTGAATTCAATTTTCCCTTCGGGGGCGACCCCGACGAGCTCATGCGCGGCCTGCGCGAATTCGCCGAGCGGCAGGCTGAAGCAGTCCATGAATCCCAGCGCGAGCAGTTCGCGACGTTGACGCTCAACACGGCGGTGGAGCTGACCGGCGCGGCGTTGAAGCGAATACAGGTCGAAGGGACCGCGGACGTGCAGGCGATCGCCTTGCGCGATGCGATGCGCGTCCTTTTCCCCGAGGCGGTCGCGCTGGTTTCCGCGGCTCGCCAGGGCTTCATGCGCGAGCAGAGTTGACGTCCCCCGACGCGTCGACTCTCGCCGTCTTCTCGGTGGCGGCTCTCGTGCTGCTCGTGATTCCTGGACCGGCGGTGCTGTACATCGTCGCCCAGAGCGTGAGCCGGGGACGCACGGCCGGTCTCGTCTCCATGCTCGGCGTGCAAACGGGTGGGCTCGTGCACGTTGCGGCGGCGACCGTGGGGCTCTCCGCGCTCCTCGTGCGTTCGTCGGTTGCGTTCAGCGCCGTCAAGTACGCGGGAGCCGCCTACCTGGTCTTTCTGGGCATCCGCCGCCTGCTCGGAGGCGACGAAGAGACGACGGCGGTTCCGGAGGAGCGAAACCTACGCCGGCTCTACGTGCAGGGCATCGTCGTCAACGTGCTCAATCCGAAGACCGCCCTCTTCTTCTTCGCGTTCCTGCCGCAGTTCGTGGACGTGTCGCGTGGCCACGTCGCGTTCCAGATCGCGACCCTCGGCCTCGTCTTCATCCTCTTGGCCTGCATCAGCGACGGGCTGTACGCCATCGCATCCGGCTCGGCAGCCGGCTGGCTGCGCAAGCGGCGGGGCGCTCTGCAGGGTCAGCGCTACGCAACCGGCAGCGTTCTGGTCGGCCTCGGCCTCGCCACAGCGCTCTCGGGCGCGCACAAGAGCAAATGAGCTCGGAGCTTGCAATTCGGCTCCGCGGCGCCGTGAAGCGCTACGGGCCGATCACCGCGGTCGACGGGCTGGATCTCGACGTGCCCATGGGCACGTGCGTCGGCCTGCTCGGCCCCAACGGCGCCGGCAAGTCCACGACCATGCGACTGCTCACCGCGCAGGCAATCGCGGACGAGGGCGAGCTCGAGGTGCTCGGCTTCCGCCTGCCGGAGGAATCGAAGGCGGCTAGAGCTCAGTGCGGCGTCTCGCCGCAGCTCGACAACCTCGACGTCACGCTCACCGTCGAGCAGAACCTGCTTGTCTTCGCGCACCTCTACCGCATCGGTCGCAGCGAGCGCCGGGAGGCGATCGAGCGCGCGCTCAGGATGGCGAAGCTCGTCGACCGGCGGGACTCCCGGGTGGACAAGCTCTCGGGCGGCATGCGCCGGCGGCTCTTGATCGCCCGCGCGCTCATCCATCAGCCGCGGCTCGTGCTCCTCGACGAGCCCACGGTGGGGCTCGACCCGCAAGTGCGCCAGGAGCTCTGGGCGTTGATCGATGCGCTGCGGAGCCAAGGGACGACCATCCTCATGTCCACGCACTACATCGAGGAGGCGCAGCGTCTCGCGGACACCGTGATCATCATGTCCCACGGGAAAGCAGTCGCGATGGGACCACCGGCGGCGCTCGTCATGGAGCACGCCGGGAGCCAAGTGCTCGAGGTCTACGGTCCGCCCAAGCGGCTCGCGGAGGTCGAGGCGCAGGCCGAGAGCGAAGGGCTGCGCACGCGCCGGACCGGCACGAGCGTCTCGATTCTCGGGATCGACGGCAACGGCTTCGAGGCGGACGGCGAGCGCCGCCCGGCCAATCTCGAGGACGTCTTCGTGCTGTTGACCGGCGAGGAGATCAACTGATGGCGAGCGTGTCGACCGCCCCGCGCAGGCTCGGCCGCCTCGAACGGCCGGCCCTCACCGGCGTCCTCGTCCGCGAGATCGTCAACTTCTCGTCGTACTGGCGCTCCGCGACCTTCTCCTCGACGGTCGAGCCCACGATCTACCTGTTGGCGTTCGGCTTCGGATTCGGGTCGCTCGTCTCGACGATCGGCGGCTACGACTACGTCCAGTTCGTGGGCACGGGGACGGTGGCCACAGCCGTCCTCTTCTCGAGTGCGTTTCCGGCCATGTTCGGGACGTTCGTGAAATACAAGTTCCAGCGCACGTACGACGCGATCCTGGCCGCCCCGGTCGACACCGAGGAGCTGGTAACCGCCGAAACCCTCTGGATCGCGACCCGGGCGGGCGTCTACGGCTGCGTGCCGATGATCGTCGCTCTCATCTTCGGCCTCCAACCGTCGTGGGGAATGCTGACAGTGCCGTTCATCGGCTGGATCGCCGGCTTCGGCTGGGCCGGGTTCGGCATCGCCGTCGCGGGCTTCGCCAAGTCCTTCGAGAACTTCAACTACGTCGTCAGCGCTGTGCTCACCCCGCTCTTCCTCCTCGCGGGCTCGTTCTTTCCGCTGGACCAGCTGCCTGACTGGGCGCAGTTCCTTGCCAACCTGAACCCGCTCCACCATTGCGTCGAGCTCGTCCGCGATGCCGCCTTCGGCTGGGACGGGTGGGAGGACATCGCCCGCCTTGGAGCCTTGCTGGTCTTCGGGCTGATCACGTGGCGTGTCGCGATCTACGCGATGACGCGCAAGCTCGTGGACTAACCCACCTCGCGCCGAAATAGAATCGCGGCGCCGTGGCCCTGCTCGACCGAGCCATCGTCCGGGCGCTGCCGGCTGTTCCGCGTCCGGTGGTGAAACGGCTTTCCCAGCGCTACATCGCCGGGCCCGACCTCACCGACGCGTGCAACGTCGTGAGCGAGCTGAACGAGCAGGGCAAGATGGCCACGATGGACGTCCTCGGCGAGGAGATCACGAGTCGCGAGGAGGCAACCGCGCTCCTCGAAGAGTACGAAGACGTCTTCGGGGCAATCGGGCGCAACGAGCTGGACTCGAATATCAGCGTGAAGCTGACCGGCCTCGGGCTGAAGCTCGACCCCGACTTCTGTCGGGACAACATCGCCGAGCTCGTCCGAGACGCCGCCAAGCGCGGCAACTTCGTCCGCATCGACATGGAGGACTCGAGCACGACACAGGAGACACTCGACATCTACCGAGACCTCCGCGGTCAAGGGCTCGACAACGTGGGGATCGTCCTGCAGGCGTACATGAAGCGGACACTGGCCGACGTCGCCGACCTTGCGGACCTCCGGCCGAACGTCCGAGTGTGCAAGGGGATCTACGTCGAGCCGCCCGACCTCGCCTACCAGGAGTTCGAGACGGTGCAGATCAACTTCGTCGAGGCCGTGGAGGCGCTGCTCGACGCGGGCTCTTATGTCGGCGTGGCGACCCACGACGACTGGGTGCAGGCCGAGGCGCTCACGCTCATCGAGGAGCGTGGCCTCGCCCCCGAGGAGTACGAGTTCCAGATGCTCCTCGGAGTGCGCCCCGATCTTGGCGATGAGCTCGTCCGGGAGGGACATCGGCTGCGGATTTACGTTCCGTTTGGGCGCCAGTGGTACGAGTACTCGCTCCGGCGACTGCAAGAGAACCCGAAGATCGCCGGCTACATCGCGCTCGACACGCTGAAGAGACTGAAGCCGTGATCTGGGCGGAAGCGGAGGGCTGTCGCGTCGTCGACGCAGACGGTCGTGAATACCTTGACCTGTCGGGCG
>DASXSE010000064.1:0-28425 GCA_036506175.1 Gaiellaceae bacterium | reverse complement strand
AGACGAGCGAGAAGCTGGGCTTGTGCTCGACGTACTCGATCTTGATGCGGTCGGGGCCCCAGATGAACACCGCGTAGGTGTTCGCGGCATCGACGACGTTGTCGATTTCCAGGCCCCTCTCCTTCGCCTCGCGGATGTGGTCGTCCGCCGACTCGACCTTGAGCCCGAGATGATTGAGGAGCGGCCGTTCGGTCTCCTCGGGCTGTCCGCGCTCGAGCTCGATGTAGGAGTCGCCCACCTTCAGGCGGCCGTCCTCTGGGTCGAGCCCGAGCTCCGAAAGCTCGGAGAAGGTGCGCTCCGGATCCGGCACGAGGAACCCGATGTGATCGAGGTCGTACGCCACGCCGCTCTGGGACTCGACGAGGGCGAGGGTGAGCCGCTCGGGACCGACGAACGTGGCCCGGCCGGGAGCGGGCCGGTCGACCGCTATGTCGGGGGGCAGCTCGGCCAACGCTTCTTCGAGGTCGAATACGCGCAGGCCGATGCGTGCGAGCACTCCCGGCGAGCGGTCTTCTTCAGCCGCGAAGAGCGTCAACTTGCCGCGACGGGCATCCGCTCCAACGAGCGTGAAGGCGTCGGTGCGCTCGATGACGTGCATCCCGAGCCGGTCGACGAGAAAATCGGACAGGGTGTCCCTGTCGCCGACCCAGAGGGCGACGTGGTCCAGCAACTCGGCTTTCATACCCCCGACAGTACCCACGGCTAAAGCTTTGAACGCCTTCGCCGGGGGAAGAATTCCCGCGTGGAAAGCGACGGGAGCAAGCGCGTTCTCCTGCTCGCCGCCCGCCAACCGCAGCTGACGGCGCTCCTGGAGGAGGCCGGATTCGCAGTCGAGTCGAGGCGGCGGCCGCTCGACGGCGACGTGCCTCGGGCCGATATCGCCGTCGTCTTTCGAGGCCGCTTGATCGGAAGAAACCAGGCCGCCAACCTCAACAAGCGCGGCGTCCCTGTGATCGAGGTCTTCACCTCCGAGCCGACGAGCCCCTCGACGAGGACGTGGCTCCGGCTCTCGAGCCGCATCCACAAGACCGATCTCGTTCAGATCGTTCGCACGCTCGCCGACCGGGCATAAAATCGGGCCTTCCAATGACCGGAAGGAGCCGTGAATGCTGACCTTCGGAGTCACCGTTCTACCCGACCCGCCCCACTCCCGCTTCGTCGAGCTCATGCAGCTCGCCGAGCAGCACGGCTTCGAGTACGGCTGGACCTACGACTCGCACATCCTCTGGCAGGAGGCGTATCCGCTCCTCACCCTCCTCGCCGTCCACACGGACAAGCTCAAGCTCGGCCACTGCGTGACCAATCCCGGCACGCGCGAACCGACGGTGACGGCGAGCGCCTACGCGACGCTGCACGACATCTCGGGCGGACGGATGGTGATGGGGATCGGGCGCGGAGACTCGGCCCGCCGTGTCATCGGCTATCAGCCGGTGAAGATGGCCGAGTTCGAGGAGTCGCTCGTGATGATGAAGGACCTGATGAACGGGCGGCCGGTCCACTGGAACGGCAAGGATCTCGAGCTGACCTGGGCGAAGGACCGACCCCAGATCCCGCTCTACGTCGCGGGATACGGGCCGCGGGCCCTCGCCGTCGCCGGCCGGGTCGGAGACGGCGTGATCATCCAGCTCGCCGACCCGATCATCATCCAGTGGATCATGGATCAGGCGCGCGCGGCCGCCGAGGAAGCGGGGCGCGATCCGGACGAGCTCGAGTGCCTCGTCTGCGCGCCCAGCATCATCACGGACGACATCGCGGAGGCACGTAAGGCCGTCCGCTGGTTCCCTGCGATGGTTTCCAACCACGTCATGGACCTGATCGAGCGCTACGGGGAGGACTCAGAGATCCCCAAAGACCTGACGGACTACGTCAAGGCGCGCAAGTTCTACGACTACAAGGACCACAGCCGCGAGGGCGCCGCGCACGGCGAGTTCGTGAGCGACGAGATCTGTGACCGGTTCGCAGTGATCGGCTCGATCGACCAGGTGCGGGACAAGCTGCGCGAGCTCGACTCGATCGGCGTCGACCACTTCAACATCTACCTGATGACGCACGGCCAGGAGGACATCCTGGCCGTCTACGGACGCGAGATCATCCCGGAGCTCAAAGGGGCCGCCGTCTAGGCCCTAGGCGGCGCGTTCCTTCTTCCGCCGCCGCGCCGCTGCTTGGGTGGCGCGGTCGGCGCAGAGCTCGCAGCAATAGCGTCGGCTCCTGTTGCGCGAGCGGTCGACGTAGACGCAGCAGCAGGGAGAGGCCGCGCAGAGACCGAATCGGTCCCAGCCGCCGGCTTCGATCACCTCGAGGAGCGCAACTGCACTTCGCCCGGCGAGCTCCCGGGCGAGTGCACGCCGACCGGCGCCGTAGCGGAATGACCAGCCGCCGTTTTCGCGCTCGAGCTGCGGAACGGCGCCGGCGCTGCGCGCGATCGCATTCAGCTCTCGCACCGCCTCGTCCTCCGAGTCGGCCTCGAAGGCCCGGCGGAGCCGATTACGCACGCTGCGTATCTCGGCGAGATCGCGCTCGGTCGCAGTGTCAGCTGCGGTAGGCAGCTCGAACCAGCGCAGGAGGATCCGCAGCCGCTCGAGGTTGAGCAGGTCCGGGGGGTCCTCGAGCACGTCCCACGTGTTGACGAGACCGACGGCGAGGCCGATCGAATCCTTTTCGTCCGGAAGGATCACTGGACTTTTTCCTCCGGATCAGTCTAACTTCGTCAGTTCCATAACGTCTTATGGTGCTGATGGCGATCGATCACCGCGAGGCTGCGCTCCCGACGCTGGAGCGCGTGCCCGGGCGTGCGGAGACGGAGGCCGGCGACGCGGTCCGCCAGACGAATCTCTGGAGAGACGGCTTGTATCGCTTCTCCCGCAACCGGGCCGCCGTCGTCGCCGCCATCGTCTTCGTCGTCATCGTTCTCTTCTGCCTGCTGGTGCCCATCTTCTCGCCGCACGACCCGAACAAGGTGAACTTCAGTGACGCATACCTGCCGCCGAGCCTTGAGCATCCGTTCGGGACGGACAAGTTCGGACGTGATCTCTTCACGCGGGTCGCGGTCGGCGGCCGGATCTCCATCGGGATCGGCTTCGCCGGGACGTTCGCCATCCTCATCATCGGGCTCGTCTACGGATCGCTGGCGGGGCTTGTGGGCGGGATCGTGGACGACGTGCTGATGCGCTTCCTCGACGCGCTCTACGGGCTCCCCTACCTTCCGTTCGCCATCATCACGACCCAGATCCTGAGCCCGAACGGCACGGCGACCTTCTGGACGATGGTGGCGGCGCTGACCGTGGCCAGCTGGTTGACGACCGCGCGCATCGTGCGCGGCCAGATCCATGCCCTGAAACAGAACGAGTACGTGACCGCCGCCCGTGCGGTCGGAGCCCGTTGGTATCGGATCCTCGTCCGGCACCTCTACCCGAACACGATGGGCATCCTGATCATTGCGGTGTTCCTGGACCTGCCCGCGGTCGTGCTCGGGGAGGCGTTTCTCTCCTTCATCGGGCTCGGCATCAACCCGCCGACGGCGTCGTGGGGCTCGATCGCGCAGGACGGGCGCGCCGCCTATGTGGTCCATCCGCTGGTGCTCATCGTCCCGAGCCTCGCGATCGCGAGCCTCGTCCTCTGCGCGAACTTCATCGCGGACGGCCTGCGCGACGCCCTCGATCCCCGCTCGCGAACCGAGCCGGCCTGAGCGGGGCCCGCCGGTACGCTACGCCGGCGTGGAGATCCCAGCCGAAGCCCGCGCGGTGCTCGAGTCCGACGAGCTCGCGCACATGGTCACGCTCAACCGGGACGGAAGCCCGCAGGTGACTTGCGTATGGGTCGGCCTCGAGGGAGAGGAGATCGTCGCCGCGCACCTGATGCGCTCGCAGAAAGTGCGCAACATCGAGCGCGACCCGCGTGTGGCGCTCTCGATCGAGACGAAGCGCGCGAATGACCTCGGCCTCCTCGAGTACCTCGTCGTCCATGGACGCGCGAGGATCCAGGAAGGCGGTGCGCCCGAGCTCCTCCAGGAGCTCGCCTACACCTATCTCGGCCCGGACGTGAAGTTCCCGCCCATGCCGAATCCGCCGCCTGGATACGTGTCGCGCACTACCGTCGAACGGCTCGGCGGAGTCGGTCCCTGGGCGCCGCGGCACTGAAGTACTCGAACGCGCGCCTCCCCGGAATGCGCTCGAGACCCGTTCGTTGCACCCTGGAGGACCCGACGATTTGAAGGAGCCGCATGTCGCCGCACGATGATCCTCTGCGCTGGAAGGCGCTCGCAGTCCTCGGAATTGCCTACCTGATGGTCGTTCTCGACGTTTCGATCGTGAACGTCGCCCTGCCGTCGATTCAGAAAGACCTCCATTTCTCGACTGAGAACCTTCAGTGGGTCGTAAGCGCCTACGCGCTCACGTTCGGCGGCTTCCTGCTCCTGGGAGGACGGGCCGGAGACCTGCTCGGCCGTCGCCGTCTCTTCATGGCCGGCCTGCTTCTTTTTTCGGTGTTCTCGCTTCTGTGCGGGCTGGCGACCTCGTCCGGCATGCTGATCGCGTTCCGAGCGCTGCAGGGCCTCGGCGGCGCGATTCTCTCGCCTTCGGTCTTCTCGATCGTCTCTGTGACCTTCCGGGAGGGCGCCGAGCGGAACAAGGCGCTGGGAATCCTCGGGGCGATCGCAGGGTCCGGCGCGGCCATCGGCGTCCTCGCAGGCGGCGTTCTCACCGAGTACGCAGGCTGGGAGTGGATCTTCTTCGTCAACGTGCCCATCGGCCTCGGCGCGCTATTCCTGGTCCTTCGATACGTACGCGAGAGCCGCGCTGACGACCTCTTGCGGCTTTTCGACAGTGCCGGCGCGGTCACCGTCACCGCGAGCCTCATGCTCCTCGTCTACGGCCTGACGCAGTCGACGATCGTCGGCTGGGCCTCCGCGCGGACGATCGGCGTCCTGATCGGCTCCGTCGTCCTCATGGCGGCCTTCATCTGGATCGAATACCGCTCGCGCTCGCCGCTCGTACCGCTGAGCTTCTTCCGGCGGCGCACGCCCACCGGGGCCAACATCATCGGCTTCGGCCTCGGGACGATGGTCTTCGGCATGTTCTTCCTGCTCTCGCTCTACATGCAGCAGGTGCTGGGGTTCTCGGCCCTGAAGACCGGCGTCGGCTACCTCGCGGTCGCGCTGACGGCGGTGGTCGCTTCGGGTGTGGCGCAGGCGCTGTCGACGAGACTGAGCGTGAAGCCGGTACTGCTCGTCGGGCTGGGACTCCTGGCCGCCGGGCTCATCTACTTCACGCAGGTGTCGGTGGACGGCTCGTACGTCGCCGACCTGCTGCCCGGCTTCCTGCTCATCGGGGTCGGGCTCGGGTTTTCATTCGTACCGGTCTCGATCGCCGCCCTCGCGGGCGTGACGGGGCGGGATGCCGGCCTGGCGTCGGGCCTCATCAACACCAGCCAACAGATCGGGGGCGCGCTCGGGCTCGCCATCCTGACGACGGTGGCGACCACGCATACGAACCACCTGCTCGCAGCCGGCGAGAAGACCCCTGTGGCGCTTACCTCCGGGTTCAGCCTCGCGTTCTGGGCCGGAGCGGGGTTCGCATTCCTCTCGATCCTCGCCACCGTGTTCGCCCTGCGGCGGGAGGATCTGGTGCTGCAGCAGCCGAGCGCTGAGGCTTCGCCGGAGCCCGCGAGCTAGACCACGCAGTTCGGGAGCAAGACGCGGAAGGAGGACCCGCCCCCGGGCCGGTCCTCCACCCAGCTCGCGCCGCCGTGGGCCTCGGCGAAGCGTGAGACGAGCGACAAGCCGATCCCCGCTCCGGGCGTGGCCGAAAGCATGCTCGGCCCGCGGTTGAACGTCTCGAAGACGACTTCCTTGAATTCGTCCGGGATCCCCGGCCCTTCGTCCTCGACGTAGAGGATCAGGTCGCGGGCGTCCGTGTCGAGGCCGACTCGGATCGAGCTGGTGTCGGGCGTGTGCTTGACCGCGTTGAGGATGAGGTTCTCGACGATGCGCTCCACCTTTCCGGCGTCGATCTCCGCCTCAACGGGGCCGCCCGTGATGCTCACGCGCCTGCCGTCGAGCTCGCATTCGGCGACCACCCGCTCGACGAGGTCGAGGACGTCCGTCCTCTGCCTCTGCAGGTGGATCACTCCCTTGCGCGCCCGTTCGACGTCGAGCAGATCCGTGAGCAGGCGTTCGAGGCGGCGGCTCGCCGAGACGAGCTCGGCCACGACCCTAGCGAGCTCCTCGTCGGACAGATCGAGGCGCCGCTGCTCCAACGTGATGGCGAAGCCGAGGACGGATGCGAGCGGGGTTCGCAGCTCGTGGGAGACCGTGGAGAGGATGTCGTCCCGCAGCTTCTCGGCCTGGCGCTGGTCGGTCACGTCCTGCGAGGTGCCGAGCATGAGGACGGGCTCACCGTCTTCGAGGACGACTTGTCCGCGCGCGGCGATGATCCGCTCCGTTCCGTCCTCTCGGCGCAGTGTGTGCTCGAAGGCGAACGGGCGGCCGTCAACGTAGGCCCGCGTCACAGTCTCGTTGACGAACTCTCGTTCCTCAGGAGGCAAGCGCTCGATATAGGCGGCGTAACCTCCGGGACTCGAGTCGGGAGACGAACCGAAGATGCGGTACAGCTCATCGGACCACGTGACCACGTCGCGCTTGATGTCCCATTCCCAGCTCCCGATGTGCGCCAGCGCCTGGGCCTCGGAGAGCCGCGAAGCGGTCCGCGCCAGCGCCTCGTTCCCTTCTTCCTGCTCTGCCAGCGTCGCTCCGACGACGAGCAGGCTGACGGCGACCAGCGCGAAGAGCGCCTGGATCACCTGAACGCGCTCCGTGGCGGTGTCGACGCCGACGGGAATCTCGCCCGCCACGGCTCCCCACGTCCCGAATGCGCCGACGAGGAAGGATGCTGTGGCCGCGCCAAGCGATTTGAAGCGCAGCGCAGCCCAGAGCAAGAACGGGAACATCAGGTACGGGTAGCGCCACGCGCCGCCGAGGAAGACGAGCGCGCTCACTCCGGCAAGGGAGAGCACCAGCGCCGTGCCCTCCACCATCTGCCCCAAAGTCAGCCGCAGGCGACGCACCGTGGAGAAGACGAGGAGGAGCGGCGCGACCATGAGGATGCCGACGGCATCGCCGAACCACCACAGGACCCACGCCGTTCCGTACGAGTCCTGCCTTTCTCCCGCGATCGTCAGGATGGTCACCCCATTCGTCGCGGCGATTGCCGTGCTGACGAGCGCCGCACCCACCGTGAAGACGATCACGCTCCGCACCCGGTCGAGCTCCGGGCGGAACCCGAACCGCCGCACGATCGTCGCGCCGACGACCGCCTCCAGCGTGTTCCCGACCGCGATTCCCGCTGCGACAGCGACGGAGACGTCGCTCGTTACGTTGGCGAGGAAGGCGCCGAGGGCGACAGCCGGCCAGTAGCGCAGGCCGAGCAGGAGCAAGGCCGCAAGCGAGATCCCTGACGGCGCCCAGACAGGCGTGATGATCCCGTGAGAAACGTGTAGGTGGATGCCCAGCTTCGCTGCCCCGACGTAGGAGCCCGTCACGAGCGCGAACCAGCACGCGGCACGGAGGTGTGTCCGACCGAGAGTGGGCATTCCGGCAAGGACTGGACGATCCATGCGGCGCCGCCCAATTCTCACAGACGGGTAGGGTGATGACCATGCGACTCGAGGGCATTCACCACATCACCGCGATTACCGGCGACGCGCCGCGAAACGTCGACTTCTACGCTCGCGTTCTCGGCCTGCGTCTCGTCAAGAAGACGGTCAACCAGGACGACCCGACCGTCTATCACCTCTTCTATGCGGACGAGCTCGGAAGCCCCGGCTCCGACATCACGTTCTTCGAGTATCCGGGGGCTCGCCGCGGTCGCGCCGGCGCCGGCATGGTGCACCGGATCGTCTGGCGGGTCGCGTCCGAGGAGTCGCTCGATTTCTGGGAGGAGCGGCTGCGCGGCGAACGCGTCGACCTCTCGCGCGAGCCTGGGCGGTTGCGGTTCTCGGATCCGGAGGGCCTCGGACTGGAGCTCTCTGTCGTCGAGACCGAGGACGCGCAGCTGATCGCCGACCATCCCGAGGTGCCGGCGGAGCTCGCCCTACAAGGATTCGACAGCGCCCGCGCCTACAGCTTCGACCCGGACGCGAGCCGGGAGTTCCTCACCGGGTCCCTCGGCTTCACGGCGAACGGCGAGTCGCAGTACGAGGTGCGCGGCGAGCAGCGGGGCTCCTTCTGGATCTACGACCAGGCGCGCGCGCGCGGCATTGGTGGAGCGGGGACCGTGCACCACATCGCCTGGGCTTCACCGCCCCAGGAGCACGAGGCCTGGCGCGAGCGCGTCATCGCCGGCGGCGGGTCGCCCACGCCGGTCATCGACCGCTTCTACTTCCGCTCGATCTACTTCAGGGAGCCGAGCGGCGTCCTCTTCGAGCTCGCCACGATCGGCCCGGGCTTCACGACGGACGAGCCGCTGGAACATCTCGGCGAGCGGCTGTCGCTTCCGCCCGCGTTCGAGCACCTGCGCGAGCAGGTCGAGCCCGTGCTGACGCCGCTGCCGAATCCGCGGCCGCAACCGGTCCGCTAGCTACTCCTCCATCGCGATGCCCTCGGCACGCGAGAGGTTGCGGCCGATTCTCTCCGTCAAGCGCGGGAACAGGAGCGTGATCGCGAAGCCGAACAGTAGCCAGCCGCCGATGATGTACGGGAAGAGGTTGTACGGGTGGGGCGGCCGCGGCCAGAGGTTCTTGTAGAGCGTGTAGATGAGCGCGGCGAGCGCGAGGATCGGGATGATCACGCGCCACGGCGGCTCGCGCCGCTCCAGGTGGAGGAACTTCATCGCCCCGACGTTGGTGACCACGTAGGCCACGAGCATGCTCAGCACGCCGATCGTCCCCATGTAGAAGAACGCGTTCACCGAGGTCGTTCCGTTGATCCGCAGGGCGACGCCGACGACGATCGCGAAGGTCATCACGACCGCCAGCGACTTGTACGGAGCACCGGTGCGCCGGGAGACGTCCCCCAGGTCCGTCGTGACGAAACCGTCGCGGCCGAGCGCGAAGAGGAGCCGGGCGGCGCCGACGGCACAGCCGAGCCCGCTCGCGAACGCGCTCATCAGGGCGCCGAAGTTGATGGCGTCTGCCATCCCGCTCCCTACGTAGCTTTTCGACAGGTCGGCCAGCGGGGCCGAGGAGGTCGAGAACGCCTTGATGCCGGCGTCGTCGATCCCGAAGCCGAGCGACTGCCCGAGCATGACGAGCACGTAGAAGACGCCGCAGAAGCCGACGGCGACGGCGATGGCGAGCGGCACGTTGCGCCGCGGGTTGTTGGTCTCCTCGCCGAGCGAGGCCGCACCCTCGAAGCCACCGAACGAGAGCAGGCCGAAGACCGAGGCGAACGCCACTGCGCCGATCGTCGTCCCGCTCGCAGGCACGAACGGCTTGAGGGTGAAGTCCTGGCCGTTCGGCGCGCTGCCGCCGATCACCTTTACGTAGATGATCACGATCAGGATCGCGACGAGCGTGACGGAAAGGAACTCCAGGCTCAGGAGGCCACGAGTCACCGCGCGAATGTCGTTGTAGGCGAAGAACCAGAGCAGTGCCGCCGCGACGAGCGAGATGACGATCCAGTAGTCCTTGTCCCAGAGCCCGATGCCGCTGAAGAACGACTGGCCGAAGAGGCCGATCTCGGCGAAGTTCGCGGCGAGGAAAGTCGTGTAGGTCGCCAGAAGCGCCCAGCAGGCGAAGAAGCCCGCGCGCGGACCGACTGTGACGCCGACCAGCGCATAGGCCGAGCCGGCGTGATTGAAGAAGCTCGTCAGGCGGATGAAGGCGTACGAGACGAGCGCGATGGCGATCGCGGCGAAGAGGAACGCGAGCGGGACGGCCCGCCCGACGAGCCCAGCTGGCGCGACGCCGTTGAGGGCCATCGCCGCGGTCGGCGCCATGATCCCCACCGAGATCGCGAGTGCCTCGAAGAGGCGCAGCTCGCGCCGCAGCTTTCCCCTCGGCTGGTCAGCTGCCGCCACAGGTGCGTCGACCACACTCATGCTCTGCCTCCTTGGAAGATCGATTCGGGGACGAACGCCCCCACGACCCAGTTCGGCGCGTCGACGACTTCGTGGATGCGTAGGTCGGCCGCGACGCTCGCCACCGCGTAGGCCTCCTGCCGATCCAGCCCGTGGCGCTCGCCGAGGTAGGCGATCGTCGCGCGGGTCGCGTCGCGCGCGGCCTCCATCAAGTCGGGGCCCACGCCTGTACATATGTGGTAGCTGGACTCCTCGGACTGCGAGAGCGCACCCGCCGGGACGTCGTACTGCGGAGCCTCCACGGAAAGATCGCGGCGCACGGTCAGCCGCACGTGCACGTCCATCGCCGCCTCGACCGCCGTCCCGCAGACCTCGCCGTCGCCTTGCGCCGCGTGGGTGTCTCCGAGGGAGAAGAGCGCGCCCTCCACGCCGACGGGCAGGTAGAGCGTGGCTCCTGCACGCAGATGCTTCGTGTCCATGTTCCCGCCGAAGCGCGAGGGCGGCACGATCGAATGCTCACCCGGCTCGGCGGGCGCCACGCCGATCGTCCCGGGGAAGGGACGGCAGGGGAGCGAGATCCCGTCCGAGAACCGAACGCGCTCGCCGTCGACGTCCGAGATGCGAAGCCAAGGATCGGGAAACTCGTCCGCGAGCAGACCGAAGCCCGGGATGATCGCCGTCCATCCCCAGGACGGCGGCGTGAACTCGAGGAGCTCGACGGCGAGCACGTCGCCAGGCTGCGCTCCCTTGACGAACACAGGGCCGCTGACCGGGTTGACGTGCGTGAAGTCGAGCTTGGCAACGTCCTCGCCCCCCGACTCGCGGTGGATCTGCTCATCGGACGCGTCCCGGACGTGAAGCTCGACCGAATCGCCCGACTCAACTTCGAGCGCCGGCTCGATCGAGTTGTCCCAGACGTAGTTGTACGCGTCCGGGCGAACCTCGTGGATGGAGACCGCGTCCATAGCGCCTCCCCACGCCTTTTGGCCAGCGTGGGAAGGCGTGATTATGGGCGCTCTATCCGCTTCTTACAAGCGGATTACGCTGCGTTCGCGAGCTCGTCGCCGAGCTCCTCGGCGAGGTGCTGGTACGCCTCCTGCTCCAGCTTGCGCACCCGCTCGCGCGAGATGCCGAGCTCCTTGCTGATCGCCTCGAGCGAGGCCGGCTCGCAGTTGAAGCCGAAGCGGAGCTCGACCATGCGCCGCTCGTCGTCCGAGAGCTTGCGCACCGCCCGGCGGATCTCCTCCCGGCGAAGCGCTTCGGTCGCGTCCGCCTCGGGATCGGTCGCATTTTGATCCTCGAAGAGGTCTCCGAACTCGCCCTCGTCCTCGGAGCCGATCGGCGCGTTCAGCGACACCGGCGCATCGGCAGCGTCGAGTGCCTCGTCGACATGCTGGAGCTTGAGGCCGGCAGCCTTCGCAAGCTCCTCGCGAGTGGCCTCGCGGCCGAGCTTGGCCTCGAGCTCGCGACCGACGCGGGCGAGCTTCACGCGCCTTTCATGGACGTGAGTGGGCACGCGAATAGTCGCGGACTGGCCGGAGACCGCGCGCTGACAGGCCTGGCGGATCCACCACGTCGCGTACGTGGAGAACTTGAAGCCACGCCGCCAGTCGAACTTCTCGACCGCGCGGTTCAGGCCGATGCAGCCCTCCTGGATGAGATCCATGAGTGGCACACCATGTCCCTGATAACGCTTCGCGATCGAGATGACGAGGCGCAGGTTCGAATTGATCATCCGCTCCTTCGCGGCTCGGTCGCCCCGCTCGATCTGCTTGGCGAGGGCGATCTCGTCGGCGGCTGTGAGCAGCTGATAGCGGCCGGCCCGGTTCATGAACAGAGTCAGCGAGTCTTCAGCCTCGTGGACCGCAGGAGCTTCCAGTTGATTGGTCAGACTTCTCACTTCCTTCCTGATACGTGGGCGCGCAAAGTCGGAAGCGCGCCGCCGAAACTCATAACGCGCCGTCGAAGGCGGTTATTCCCGGAAAGAGCCTCCTTTGCGGGCTTTTCTTGCGGAAGGAGGCTGGAGCCGGAACACACGGCCATTCCTTCGATTGGGACGGCTCGTCTTTTCGTCCAGCGACGGTAAGCCGCCTGAAATTTAGGCTCGGCGCATGGTCTTCTGGGCCGTCGTCAGCGATGAGATCGAGCGTGTGATCAGGTTTTTCGGCACCCGCTGGGAGGCCGAGCGGATGCTCGACCGGGTGCTCTGGAGCGAGCCGGACCTGCGAGACATCCTCCACGTCGAGCGAGTCGAGCTGCGGACCGGCGGCGTGAACTAGACGTCAGGCGGCAAAGCTGAGCAAACCTGAAAGGGCGAGTGTTTGCTGGGCCGGAGACCGGGAAGACCAAGCACGTGAGCCCGATGCCCCTCCGCATCCGGGTGAGAGGTACTGCGCGCGCGGATGATCTCCTCGCGCATCTGCGCAACCTCGGCGCCGACGCCGAACGGGAGGGCGAGGCCGTGACCGTCAGGCGAAGGCACCCGGTCGTCCCTGGGGAGCCGCCGGTCCAGGATCGAATCGAGCTCGAATTCATCGTCCGCGAATGGGCGCTGCACTGGCCCGGAACGGACTTCGAGGTCGAAGAGGCGGCCTGACAAAAACCCGTCGAGGCTTGGTAGACGTTCTTTCCTTGCACGCTTCCGGCTGGCTGCCGGTTTTAAGAAACCCCTAACCCGAGCCCAAGGGTTACGAAAGATCCGTTCGCAAAGCTCGCCCTCACCAGAAACAAGGGAGGGACACAAATGCGTAGGAAGCTTCTGCTCAGCTTCGGGTTGGCCTTGTTGATGGCCGGGCCGGGCGCGGCTGCAGCACGCGCCGACTTCGTCTGCCCGGTGCTCAACGTTCCGGCCCAAGCGGCCGAGAACAGCCCGAAGATTGGTCCGCTGCCCACGGCAGGGCAGTACACAATCAGCGGGCCGACTCTGGCGAACGGAGTGCCCGACCAGGCAACGAATCGCGATGGCAGCGGCAGCCCTGCGGACCACGCCTCGCCCGGCGAGGCAGGGTACAGCCCCATCTGGAATACGCCCTAACGGGCTCGTGGTTCAATGACGTCGTGACAACGGTCCTCGTTGTTGACGACGAGCCGATCGTGCGCGAGGTCGTCGTCAGTTATCTCCAGCGAGAGGGCTATCGCACGCTGGAAGCGGCCGACGGCGACCTCGCGCGCGACGTGCTCGAGCGCGAGAGTCCGAGTCTTGTCGTGCTGGACGTGATGCTGCCCGGAATCGACGGCCTCGAGCTTTGTCGCTGGATCCGCTCTCGCTCGCAGCTGCCGGTAATTCTCCTCACGGCGCGTGGGGAGGAGACGGACCGCATCGTCGGTCTCGAACTCGGTGCAGACGACTACGTTACGAAGCCCTTCTCGCCTCGAGAGCTTGCCGCCCGTGTGCGCACTGTTCTGCGACGCTCAGCGCCACAGCCGCTCTCTCATGAACAGCTTTCCTTTGATGGGCTCGAGATTGACTCGCGCACGCGCGACGTCTTCAAGCAGGGGTCCGCGCTCACCTTGACCGCGAAAGAGTTCGACCTCCTCTGGTTCCTCGCGCGGCATCCACGTCAGGTCTTCTCACGCGACCAACTAATGGACCGGGTCTGGGGCTACGGGGCGGCGCTCGACACGGGAACCGTCACCGTGCACGTGCGCCGCCTCCGGGAGAAGATCGAAGACGATCCCGCACACCCCGCCCGGCTGCAGACGGTGTGGGGCGTCGGCTACCGATTCGTTCCGTGATCCTGTTCGCCTCCGTCGTGGCGCTCGCAACGCTCGCAGCGGGGCTGGCTGGGGCTTGGATCCTTGGGCGTCTTCGCACCGTCCGACTCCGGCTCGCGGGGCTCGCTCTGCTCGCGGTGGCTCTGCCGCTCGCGGCGGTCGTGCTCTCAGGGGCGGTCATGTTCAGCTCTGGCCATGACCTGACCGCCCTCTTCGTAGCGGCGGCGGCCTCGACGGCCGCACTCGTCGCGGCGCTGCTTCTGGCCCGATCGGTTAGCGAACCCGTGGCTCGCCTACGAGAGTCTGCGCAGGCGCTTGCGGCCGGAGACCTGAGCGCGCGTGCCCCAAAGTACGGCCCCGCTGAGTTCGTCGAGCTCGCCGAGAGCTTCAACGAGATGGCCACCAGCCTCGAGCATCTGTTCGATGCCCGCCGCGAGCTCGTGGCCTGGGCCAGCCACGACCTCCGCACACCCCTCGCCTCAATTCAAGCGATGCTCGAAGCGATCGAGGACGGTTTCGCAACACCTGAGCACTACCTGCCTGCGATCAGCGAGCAGGTCCAGAATCTCACCAGGCTCGTCGACGATCTCTTCGAGCTAGCGAGAATTGACGCAGGCGCGCTCACGCTCGAGCTGCGGGATGTCTCCGTGGTGCGCGTCGTCGAATCCTGCCTCCGCGGGCTCGAGGCCGAGGCGGACGCGAGACGCGTCCGACTGGAGGCGCGGCTGGGAGGAGACTCCCCGCTGGTCCACTGCGCTCCCGACAAGGTCGAGCGCGTCCTCTACAACCTCCTCACCAACGCGCTCCGCCACACGCCCTCTGACGGCGCCGTCGCCGTCGTCATTGAGCCTTTGGCCAACGAATTACGGATCAGTGTCGAGGACACCGGTGTCGGACTACCTGCGCCGGCGATCCGCCGCATCTTTGATCGTTTCTGGCGCGGCGATTCAGCTCGCACGACCTCCAACGGGCGCGCCGGCCTGGGGCTCGCGATCGCACGCGGCCTCGTCGAGGCCCAGGGCGGCAGAATCTGGGCTGAGGCGCGCGCCGAAGGCGGTATGCGAGTCTCGTTTACCCTCCCCCGGCTCACATAGAGCCGCACACACGCGGTCCAAGGCGCGAAGGCGGAAGACCCTCGTTGACTCCCCGTCACGGTCCAGGCCAAAGCCGGGGCAAGGGTCAGCGGAGGGCGAGTTGCAGCTTCCAGAAGGAAAGGCCCTGCTTTGCAGGGCCTTTCGAGGTAGCGGGGGCAGGATTTGAACCTGCGACCTCCGGGTTATGAGCCCGGCGAGCTACCTGACTGCTCCACCCCGCGTCGCGGCGACAAGGATAGCATCGGTTCCATGCCCTGGTGGACGTGGATTGCGCTCGTCTTTTTCTTCACAGTCATAGCCGCCAGCGGGGTGGTCACCTTCATCAGCCTGCGGCGGATGCGCGATCTCGAAGCGACCGGCAACGAGGTCGTTCGCGCCCTCGACGAGGTCACGAGCAAGGCCCAGGCGCTCGAAGCGCGGCTCGAGCACGCCAACGAGCGAGCGGAGCTGCTCGAGCGCAGGATGGCTCATCTGCAGGTGTCCCTCGAGAGGCTTTCCGTCCTCGCCTGGGCGATCGGCGACGTGGGCAAGACGATCGCCGAACTGCGCCGCACCGTCACGCTGCGCAAGTGACGCGCGTCGCCGCCGTCGACCTCGGGACCAATTCGACTCGGCTCCTCGTCGCGGAGGTCGAGAACGGCTCCATCCAGGAGCTCGACCGCCGACTCGTCATTACGCGCCTGGGCGAGCGCGTCGACGCGCGCCGGCAGCTCCTTCCAGAGGCGATCGCGCGCGTCCGCAACGTGCTGACGGATTTCCGGCGGATCATCGAGGGCCTCGGCGCCGAGCGCACGCTCGCCTTTGCGACGAGCGCCGTGCGGGACGCCGAGAACGGCGACGCCTTTCTCGGCGAGATCGAGTGGAGCTACGGCTTCACGACCAAGCTCCTGACGGGGCATGAAGAGGCGCTTCTCACCTTTCGCGGCGTCTCGGCCGGACGCGAGATCGCGGCGGACACCCTCGTCATCGACGTCGGCGGCGGCTCGACGGAGCTGATCCTGGGCGGAGCCGATGGAGTCACGTTTCACGAGAGCTACGACCTCGGCTGCGTCCGCCTGACCGAACGATTCCCCGGTGATCCCGAGGGTTGCGCGCGGTTCGTGCGAGCCACGCTGGAGGAGATCGACCTGGAGCCCAGGCAGGCCATTGGCGTGGCCGGCACGATCACGCAGCTCGCCACCCTCGACCTCGGGCTGGAGCGGGAGGAGCCGGAGCTCGTCCACGGCCACCGGCTCTCGACCGAGGCCGTCCAAACACTGCTCGGCCGGCTGTCTTCGCTGTCGGTAGACGAGATCCGCGAGCTGCGCGGGATGCATCCGGACCGCGCTCCCGTGATCCTGGCCGGCACGGTCGTCGTGCTCGAGACGCTGCGCCATTTCGATCTCGCCGCGCTCGAGGTGAGCGAACGCGACATCATGCACGGGGCCGCGCTCGCCGCAGCCGCGCTTCCCGCCCCGGTAGAGGGCGACGCTCCCCCCGGCGCCTACACCTGCTGCTGATCTCTAGAAGTGGCCGAGCAACCAGTCGTGCACGTCGCCGATGCGCCCGAGCTGGATCGTCAAGTGGCCGTCCGTGTCCGACAGATGCGCGTCGACGCCCGGGATTCGCTCCGCCAGCCATTCTCCGTGTGAGATCGGCACGAAGCGGTCGTGCGCGCCGTGCCAGACCTGGACGGGGATGCGGATGTCGTCGAGCTCGAAGCCCCACGGGTTGACGAAGACGAAGTCGTCGTCGATCCACCCGTCGAGCCGCTCGCTGATGGCAACATGCGTCGATTCGTGGAAGTACTCGGCGATCTCGCCCGTGAGGATGGCCGCGTCGGGCGGACTGAGAAGCGAACGGATCGTGTCGCCAATCTGCTCGGGGTCGGCGGCCAGCATTTCGTCGGCCTGGCCACGGACGTAGCGCTCGAGCTCCTCGCGGCCTGCGAGCGTTGCATCGAACTCGTCGAGGTTGTCCTGGCCCATTCCCTCGAGCCAGTCGAGCCCCTCGGCCGGATAGGGAGCGACGCCCGCCAGCGACGCCGCGGCCACGACGCGATCCGGCAGGAGCGCGGCGCAGGCGAGCGTGTGCGGCCCGCCGCCGGACCCACCCTCCACCGCAAAGCGATCGATCCCCAGCGCGTCCGCGATCGCGGCGACATCGTGCGCCGCGTCGGCGACGGTCCGTCCCCGATCAGGATCGGACCCGCCATAACCCGGCCGGTCGTAGGCGAGCAGCCGGATTCCGCGGGCGGCCGCGTCTTCGACGAGGCCCCGCCAGGGAATCCGCGAGCCTGGCGTCCCGTGCAGGGCGAAGACCGCGTGCCCGTTCGGATCGCCGTCCTCGAGGATGCAGAGGAAGCGCCCGTCGATCGATATCCGGTGCTCGCGACTCATTCGGGCTCGTCCTCGGCGAGCCGACGCGCGACCGGCTCTCTCGGAAGAACGCCGAGCAGCCGTCCGTCGTCCGTCACGGGAAGCCGCTCCAAACCTTGCTCCGCCATGAGATGGAGTGCTTCGTCGAGCGGCATGTCCGGAGAGACGGTAGCCACTTCGGTGTCTGCAACATCCCGGGCGAAAGCCGAGAGAAGATCGACGCCGCGAGCCACCGCCGCCACGATGCTCTCGAGCGTCACCGCGCCGACGAGCCGCTCGCCGTCCGTCACGAGGGCGCTCTTCACGTGCGGGTGCGTCAAGAGCTCGGCCGCCTCGCGCGCGCTCGCATCGGCGGCGATGACACGCGGATCGGATACGAGAGCCTCGCGGACGATCATGGATAGATGCCGCGTGCCTCGAGCGCATCTGCCACCTCGCGGATGCTCGTGACGAGGGCCGCGCTCCGGAAGGACAGCCCCTCGGCCTCGGCGAGCGTCCACACACGATCGAGCGCGTCCGTCATGAGGTCGCGCAGCCGCGAGCGGATCTCCTCGCGGTCCCAGAAGAAGCGCTGCAGATCCTGCACCCATTCGAAGTAGGACACGGCGACGCCGCCTGCATTGGTAAGGATGTCTGGAAGAACCGGAATATTCCGTTCCGCCAGAATGCGGTCGCCTTCGAGCGTGGTCGGCCCGTTTGCCCCCTCCGCAACGATCCGGGCGGAGATCCGCCCCGCGTTCTCGTGCGTCACCTGTTCCTCGGTCGCTGCGAGGACGAGGACGTCGCAGGGGAGCTCGAGGAGCTCCGGGTTCGAGACATGTGTCGCCGGGCCGAACCCGGCGAGGCCTCCGTGTTCGAGCCGCCAGGCATCGACCGCGGCGAGGTCGAGCCCGTTCTCGTTGTAGATGCCTCCGGCGATGTCGGAGACGCCAACGATCCGGGCGCCACGAAGCGCGAGCTCGTGAGCCGCGACACCGCCGACCTTTCCATAGCCCTGGACGACGCAGGCGGCGCCGGCGAGAGGCCAACCGAGACGCCTCAAGGCCTCCTCCACGACCATGACGACGCCGATTCCGGTGGCCTCGGGTCTGAGGACGCTGCCGCCCACGGACAGAGGTTTGCCCGTCACGATCTCCGGAACAGCGTGGCCGACCTGCATCGAGTACGTGTCCATCATCCACGCCATCGTCTGCTCGTCCGTGGCCATGTCGGGAGCTGGAATGTCGCGCTCGGGGCCGATGATCGGCAGGAGCTCCGTCGTGAAGCGGCGCGTAAGGCGCTCGAGCTCGCCCAGTGAGAACGCGCGCGGGTCGCACCGCACGCCGCCCTTGGCCCCGCCGTACGGAAGCCGCAAGAGCGCGCACTTCCATGTCATCCACATCGCCAGCGCAGCGCACTCGCCGAGAGTGACCGCCTTGTCGTAGCGAATACCGCCTTTCGTCGGACCGAGAACGCTGGAATGCTGGACGCGATAGCCGGCGTAGACGCTGAGGGAACCGTCGTCGAGGCGAACCGGGATGGACGTCGACAGCGCCCGCTCGGGATAGCGGAGGCGCTCCGCAACGGCCTCGTCCACGTCCGCATGGGCGAGTGCTTGGTCGAGCTGCCCGATGGCCTGGAGGAAGAGCGGATCCTCGAGCTCCGGCGGCAGCTCCCCGCTCGAGGCGGCCGCGGGCTTCGCCTGGGCCATGCGCGGGAGTCTATTCAGGCTCCACGAGCAGAGTAAGACCGTGACGGCCGGTGATTCGGACGCGTTCTCCTGGCTCGGCGCCCGCCTCGCAGCGCGCTCGCCAGAGCTCGCCCTGAACGCGAACCTGGCCGTTCGGCCGGCAAGCGCTCACGACCTCGGCGCTTGCGCCGATGAGCGTCTCGGCCCCGGCCCGCACTCGCCAACGGCGCGAGAAGCGGACCCAGAACAAGGTCTCAGCGATCTCGAAGACGGCGGCCGAGGCGACGAGGACGAGGCCCCACGGCTGGGGCAGAAGAAAGAGAGCCAGCAGAACCGCGCCGACGAAGAGCATCGGCGCGATTCTGCCTTGAAGCGGCTGTTACGCGGGCTGCTGGGCGACAGCCACGCGGCGCCGGCGTCCGACCGTCAACGTCCCGAAGGTGATGACGATCGCCGCGGCGGCCACGCCGACGGCCCACCAAACGCCGCTGATGTTGTCGTCCCAACCAATCGCATGGTCGATCGCGAAGCGGCCGGGGCCCGTCGCGGCGAGCGCGATTGCAACGGACGCGACGAGCAGGTTGTACTCGAAGCCCCCGTTGCCGTTGAAGAAGCCATTCGGCCAATGCACGAGCGCAACCGCGGTCAGCATCACAATCGTGATCGCAAGCGCCCCGAGCGGGGTCAGAAACCCCGTGGCGAGCAAGAACCCGCCGCCGAACTCAGCGAGTCCGGCTGCGGCCGCCATCAGGACCGGAGCGCGAAAACCGAAGTTTCCGAAGAAGCCTCCGGTCCCCTGGAGTCCGCCGCCGCCGAACCAGCCGAACAGCTTCTGGGCCCCGTGCGCAGACAGCGTCAAACCCAGGACGACGCGCAGCAGGAGCAATCCGTACGACATCTATCCCTCCTTGAATTACTTGAGTACTCAACTAAACGCCGTGGAGGGTGCTCCTATTCCCGTCAGTACGGATCGCGAACGGGCTTAGCGCCAGCTAGGGAGGGTTTGGCGAAACATCCAGCTGTGCCGCCGGCGGCGCGCTGGATCGCCCCGAGGCTGCGTCCTCGGTCGCCCCCGTATTTTACGATCAATACGAGGGCTCCCTGCGTCCTGGCCTCGGGACGACCATCCCGTCCCGGCGGCGAGCGACGTTCCGCCAAACCCTCTTAGTGCCGGGGGTGAGATTCGAACTCACACGCCCCGAAGGGCAGAGGATTTTAAGTCCCCCGCGTCTACCCTTCCGCCACCCCGGCGAGGGTCAGCTTACGTCCCGCCCGGCTTTAACTCCGAGAGCGGGTATTTCTCCGGATTGTCGCCTTTGGGGCCGCGGTAGTCGTCCCGAAAACGGCTGAACGCGCCTTCGTCGAAGGTGGAGCACGAAGCAAGGTGCGTCCAGGCGGTCAGATAGATCTTCTTGTCGGCGTCCGGCGGCGGCGTGGCGTGGAGATCCTCGGCGGACGTGGGGAGCGGCGCGACGACCATCCCAATTGGATCCTTCGCGTACCACTGCGCGATCTGCTGGACAACCGAGGCCGGCACCTTGCTCCCGTACTGGACCACGATCGCGCCGTGCTCGAGGTTGTGCACGAGCCGGATCTCGGGGATGGACTGGTCGTAGATGTTGTAGACGGCCGGGACGGGGAAGTGCGGGCCGCTCGTCGGCGGGAACGAGCTGTACTTGAAGTCCTTCCCGAGCTCCTGGACGTGCTGGCGGCCCTGAGGCGGGAACGTCTGGCGCATGCACGGGCCGTCGGCGCCGTTGGCAACGGCGTCGTTTCCGCCTCGGAAGGCCATCGCGATGCCGACTGCCCCGGCCGCGACTACGAGCGCACCGATGAGCGCGAACAGCCACATGCGCGAGCCCCCGCGGGCGGCGCGCTGCTCGACCCGGCGCCGAGGGGCCTGAACTTGCCGTTTCGGTGTTTGGACAGGCCGCGGCGGAGCCGGGACCCGGCTCTTCTTCTTCTTGGCCACGGCCTCAAGGTATCAAGCAGTGGCGCGGGCTCCCGCGCCGAAGAACTCGGCCACCGCCTCCCGCTCACCGACCAGCGGAGCGGGCGGCAGCGCCTCGAGAAAGCGTCGTCCGTAGCCACGTGTGTAGAGCCTCGGATCGAGGATCGCGACGACTCCCTCGTCCGCATGGCCGCGGATCAGGCGGCCGAAACCCTGCCGTAAATGGAGCACTGCATTGGGGAGCGCGTAGTCCGCGAACCAATCGCCGCCCTCGCGCGCAATCCTTTCGCAGCGGGCCTCGATGAGTGGATCGCCGGGAGCCGCGAATGGGAGCTTGTCCATGACGAGCAGCGACAGAGACTCCCCAGCCACGTCCACGCCCTGCCAGAACGTTGCCGTGGCGAACAGGACCGAGTCGACGTCGTCACGGAATTGCTCAAGGAGTCGTTCCCGCGGAGCCTCTCCTTGAACGAGCACCGGGAAGGGGAGCCGGCCGCGCGACCGCTCGACGAGCTCGTCCAGGGTGCGGAAGGAGGAAGTGAGCACCAGCGCGCGACCACGCGAGAGGTTGCAAAGGGCGACGACTTCATCCGCCAACCGCGCGTAATACCCGGGCGCGCGCGGCTCCGGAAGCCTCGCGGGCACGTAGAGCAGTGCCTGCTCGCGAAAGTCGAACGGGGAGGGAAAGGTCAGCTCACGAGCGTCGTCGAGCCCGAGCCGTCTGCGCAGGAAGGGCGCCTCGAGCGTGGCGGAGACGAGGATCGCGGTCGTTTCGCTCTCCCAGAGCGTCTGGCGCAGGATCTCTGAGACGTCCACCGGCGCCCAGGCCAGCGCCCCAGGCTCAGCCCACGAGACACGGTCGGTATCGGCCAAGGCGAGGCACGCTTCGACATCCGCGCCGACTGCGAGCGAACGGCGGGCAAGCGCATCGGCGTCCTCACCTCCGCCCACGAGGTCGTCGGCGAGCCTGGTGAGAGCGGAGCCGAGCGCGAGACCGCCGGTTTCGAGCTCTTCACCATCCGCACCCGTCAGGCGGCGCCGTCCCGACCCCGGATCGAACATAGCGATGAGCTCGGTGCCGGCGCGATCGAGCTCCGCCAGCGCTCGAGCGGGCGGCTCCTTTCCCTCCTCGCGGCAATAGCGTTCGACGTCCCGCGCGAGCTGGCGTAGACGGGCTAGCGAGACCCGACCGCCGAACCAGGAGGCGGCGGCCTCTTCGAGCCTGTGCGCCTCGTCGAAGATCACGGCGTCGTGCTGCGGCAAGACGCCCGCGCCGTCGGTCCGGTCGCGAAGCGCGAGGTCCGCGAAGTACAGCGCGTGGTTGGCGATGACGAGCTCCGCATGCGCGGCGCGCTCGCGGGCCGCCTCCGCGAAGCAGGCGCCGACGAACGGGCACCGCCGGCCCGCGCAACGGTCCGAGCCGACTGAGAGCTCGGCCCAGAGCGTCGCGCTCGGCTCGAAGGGAAGCTCGGCCCGATCGCCCGTCTCCGTAATCGCGATCCAATCCCTGAGGCGCTCGTACGCGGCGGCGTCTTCGGAAGTCTGGAAGAGCCCGGCCAGCTGGTCGACTCCCTGCACGCTCCGCCTGCAGAGGTAGTTCTGGCGTCCTTTGAGAACCGCGACGCGCACCTTCCGGCCGAGGGCCGCGGCCGCGGCGGGGACGTCCTTGGTCAGCAGCTGCTCCTGCAGCGCCTTCGTCGCCGTCGCAACCACGACCCGCTTCCCCGACACGAGCGCAGGAAGGAGGTACGCGAGGCTCTTGCCCGTTCCCGTACCGGCCTCCGCGAGGAGGTGGTCGCCGTCCTCGAGCGCCTGGGCGACTTCCTCCGCGAGCGCAGCCTGGCCGGCCCGCGGCTCGAAGCGGGGCAGCGCAGCCGCCAGGCGGCCGGACGGACCGAAGAACTCATCCATGACGACCCGCGAGCCTAGTTCAGGCTCCGGCCAGCATACAGAACACACGTTCGATCAGGCAAGACGGCTATCCAGGCCGATAACAAGGGGGCATGGTCGCCGGGAACAGCTGGTGGGGCATCGCCCTGCAAATCGCGCTCACGATCGCCCTCGTCCTGAACATGTGGTGGCTCGTTGATCGCGTCTTCCGCCGCAAGACCTGGAAGCGCTCCGGCTACGGCTTCTGGAGCCAGTTCGTCAACTGGTACGGGTGGCCTGCGCTGTCGTGGAAAGACGGCGGCCCCCAGCTGACGAAGTTCGATCTCGATCCCGAGGAGTCCGAGGACCTGCACTCGTGGTTCGATCCGAACGAGCTCGGCGAATGCCCGAAGTGCGGCCACACGGCTGCCCGCCTCAGCGACGCGGGTGCGCTGTACTGCCCTGCCTGCGGCGTCGTCACGCCGGGCGAAGCAGAGTGGCACCCTGCGCCGTGCCCGAACTGCGGGATGGATGCGTTCCCGATCAGTAAGGACGAGGCCTACTACTGCCCGGCCTGCGGTCGGGTGGGCCGCAAGCGACAGGTCTCGAAGCAACCGGCCTAGCGGCCCTCGAACTTCGGCGCGCGCTTCCCCAGGAAGGCTGCGAGCCCTTCACGGGCATCCTGCGAATCGAACAGTCGCGCACACAGGTCGAGCTCCCGCTCGAGCGCGCGCTCGAGCAGATCTTTTGCGCTTTCGTCGAGCAATCGTTTCGATCCCGTCACCGCCAGAGGCGCGAGCGTTGCGATCCGCTCGGCCAGCCGCGCTGCTTCGGCCTCGACGTCGTCGACGAGGACGTCGATCAAGCCGAGCCGAGCCGCTTCGGCCGCATCGACGAGCTCCCCAGTGAGGACGAGCCACCGCGCGGCGCGGGGAGCAAGCAACGAGAAGCCGTTCGAGATCGAAAGCCCGATCGCCACCTCGGGGCAACCGAATCGCGAGCGCGGTGTCGCGACGCGGACGTCGCAGGCGAACGCGAACTCGAAGGCGCCGCCGACGCAGACTCCGTCGATCGCAGCGATGACGGGCTGCGGCGCGGCCACGATCTCCCTGGTCAGCCGGTTGAACGCCTCGAGGGTTCGGCGCCATTCGTCCGCATCCATCGCGGCCGTCGCCCGGAGGTCATCGCCCGACGAGAAAGCACCTCCTTCTCCGAAACAGACGATCGCGCTGGCGTCGCTCGAGCCAGCCTCGGCGAGCAGGTCACCCAGTCGCTCGAGCGCGTTCGGATCGAGCGCGTTCAGCCGCTCCGGACGCGACCAGCGGATCCACGCGGCGTCTCCGTCCCGCTCCAGGCGCATCACGCCGGCGGCTCCTCACCGGAGTAGGCACGGTAAAGCACCTTTGACTTCCCCTCGGGGCGCGGGAGTGTGGCGCCGGCGATCTCGCACGTGAAGTCGAGCCGCGCGCGCACCGCCTCGGCGAGCTCCTTCTCCCTCCCGTTTACCCCGTCGACGAGGATCTTCACCGGAGGCTCCACCGGGAAGCGCTCGAGGACGATGGCGAAACGATCGACCCCGCGCTCGCGCAGGAGCTCCTCGACCGCGCTCGGGAAGACGTTTACGCCGCGCACACGGAACATGTCGTCACTTCGCCCGATCACGCGGAAGCGAAAGCCCGTGCGCCCGCATTCGCACTCGAGCGCGAGGATCTCCGCAATGTCTCGCGTGCGGAAGCGGATGAGCGGCGTGGCCTCGCGCCTGAGATGCGTGAACACGAGCTCGCCGCGCGCGCCGGCGTCGATCGGCAACGAGTCGCCGTGATCCGGGTCGACGAGCTCGACGAGCGTCGCGTCCTGGCCGCAGAAATGCAGGCCGTCGCGCTCCTCGCACTCCCCGGCGAGGGTGCCCCACACGTCGGAGAGGCCATAGGTGTCCCCCACGCGGGCGCCCCAGAGCTCCTCCAGCCGGCGGCGGGTCGACGCGATCTGTCCGCCCGGCTCGCCCGTGACGACGAGCTTCGCCAATCCCAGCTCGTGCGGTGCGATCCCGCGCTCCGCGGCGACGTCGGCGAGATGCAGCGGATAGGTGATCGTGGAGAAGAGCGCCGTCGGGCGGAGATCGCGCCACAGGTCGAGGACGCGCGCGCTCTGGCCAAGCCCGACGGGCACCATGGCGGCGCCGGTCTCCTCCAGCGCCGCGTGATCGGAGAGGCCGCCCGTGTAGAAGCTGTACGAGAGGCAGTGCAGCACGGTGTCGTCGGGCCTGACCCCCGCGGCCCAGAACGCCCGGGCACCGACTTCGGCCGAGGTCGCGAGGTCGCGCTCCGTGTATGCCATGACGATCGGCTTGCCGGTAGTCCCCGAGCTCAAGTGAACGCGCACGATCTCGATCTCGTCCGCGCAGGCGAAATCTCCGTAGGGAGGGCTCTCGCTCTGGGAGGCGCGCAGCTCCTCTTTGGTCGTGAAGGGCACGCGCGCGAGGTCCTCGACCTGGGCGATCTGTTCGGGTCGCACGCCGGCGTCGTCGAGCTTGCGCCGGTAGAACGGGGAGCGGTCGTAGATCCGGGAGACCTGCTCGGCGAGGAGCTCTTCCTCGAGGCGACGCGTCCACGCGGGCGGCATCGTTTCGATGCGTTCGTCGAAGTAGCGCGCCCAGGTCGTCACGCGCGTCTAGCGTAACTCGCGGGCTCCGTCCGATTCACAGGAGAAAAAGTCGCACTTTGCGAACAGTTTCGTGAAGTACTTGCTTGACGCAGGCTGGGCGCAGCTTTAGGCTGGCACATGCCAGATCCGGTAAGCCTTCGGGCTCGCCGGATTTGGCGTTTTAATGCCATAGTTCTGCGGCCCCGAAGGAGAGGATCAGGAGGACCGCGATGGGATGGCTCGACAAAATCTTGGGCCGCGAAAAGAGCGGCAGCGAAGCTGGAGCTGGAAGCACCGGTCAGCCTTCGTCGCAGCCGGAAGAAGCCGGCGCACCGCCGCCGCCCGCGCCGTCCGAGCCGAGTGAGCCCGAGGCTCCAGCGGCCGACGAGCCGGATCGCATTTAGGGGAGAGGCCGCGATCGGCCGCTCTTCGAGCTAGGAGCTCCGTCCGACCCCGCCTCTAGCGTTTGTCGGTCCTTGACCGGCATCGCTCTCATCGGTTTCTTCTTCGCTCTCGCACTCGCCGGGGGAGTCTGGGCACTGCGCGCTGCGCGTGCCATTCTCGAGCAGCGGCTCGGCGGGATGGAGGACAAGCTCGACCGGCGCCTCGGCGACGTCGAGTCGAAGGTCGACCGACGCCTGGAGGGTCTCGACGGGCGTCTGCTCTCACAGCAGCAGAGCGCCGGCCAGACGGCGACGCAGATCGCTCAGGGCCTCGAGCGTATGCAGGGCGCTACGGCACAGGTCCTCGCACGCGCGAACGACCTTGCCCGCCTCGAGCAGGCATTGCGTCCGCCGAAGGCCCGTGGTGGATTCGGCGAGCTCCTGCTCGGCAACCTGCTCCGTGACATGCTCCCGGCGGAGGCGTACTCGCTGCAGCACGGGTTCAGGAGCGGTGAGCGCGTGGACGCGATCATCAAGATCGACCGGCTGGTTCCGGTCGATGCGAAGTTCCCGCTGGACAACTTCGCGCGTCTGGTCGAAACAGAGGACGAGACGGAGAGCGCGTTGCACGCGAAGGCATTCGAGCGTGACGTGAAGATCCACGTCGACGCCATCGCTACGAAATACATCCGCCCCGACGAGGGGACCTACGACTTCGCCCTGATGTACCTCCCTTCGGAGTCCGTGTACTACGAGCTCGTCTGCTCGAAGAGCGGAAACCTGTATCGGTACGCGCTCGAAAAGCGGGTCTTCCCGGTCTCGCCGACGACTTTCCATGCCTATCTGCTCGTGATCACGCTCGGGCTCAAGGGACTCCAGATCGAGCAGCACGCCCAGGACGTGATGGCTTACTGCTCCGGCATGGCGAAGGACTTCGACCGGTTCCGCGCGGAATTCGACACGCTCGGCAAGCACCTCGGTAACGCGCGTGCGAAATACGGCGAGGCCGACCGCCGGTTGGCGAACCTCGAGCGCGACCTCGAGCGGGCGACCGACTGGGAGCGCGCGATCGAGCCCGAGCCGGTCACGCTGCAGGAACTTCCGCAGGCCGCGGACGCGGCCTAGGCTCGAGAGCCGGCCGCTTCGCGCCAGGCCTCGCGCAAGGCCTTGCGGTGGAACGCAAATAGGAACGACGCCGCAACGAGCAGAACGGCTTCATCGAAGGGCCCAGGCACCGGCGCGACTCCGAGAACGACCAGCCAGCGCAGCGGACGTGGAATCCGCTCGTCGCGCGCGAGGATCCGGACGGCGCGGACTGTGCGTTTGACCCCGCGCATCAGCCCTAGGCGGGCGCCGGCTGCTGGGCGCGCAGGTAGCGGATCAGCCCCCCGGCCACCACGATTTCACGCTCGCGCGGGAGGAGATCGTGCGTCAACGTGATCCCACCCCCGCCCTCGATCTCGACGTCGAGCTCGTCCTCACCCTCGGCGATCGAGTGCAAACCGGAGATGCGCCACGTCTGGCCGAGCTCAGCCTCGTCGTAATCCGACTCGTCCTTGAAGAGCAGCGGGACGATGCCCTGCGCGATCAGGTTGCGACGGTGGATGCGCGCGAAGCTTTTGGCGATCACCGCGCGCACGCCGAGCTGCGCGGGCGCGAGCGCTGCGTGCTCCCGGCTAGAACCCTGACCGTAGTTGTGCCCGGCGACGATGAAGCCGCCGCCCCATTCCTTCGCCCGCCGCGGAAACTCCTTGTCGCGATGCTGGAACGTAAACTCGGCGATCGCCGGAACGTTCGAGCGGTAGGCCATGACGGTCGCGCCGTCAGGCGAGAGATCGCCGGTCGAGATGTCGTCGGGCGCAACGATGAGGACGCGCAGCGCGAGCTCGTCCGGCAACGGCTTTTGCTCGGGAGGCGGCTTGATGTTGGGACCGCGCGGGATCTCGATTCCCGAGGCCTCTTCCGCAGGCGCGGGCGCGAGGATGTGCTTCTGCACGACCTCAGGGCGAGCGGGCGGCCGCTCCGGCAGCTCGATCGGCGACAGCTCACGGGGATCCGAGATCACGCCGCTGAGCATCGACGCAGCCGCGACCGCGGGTGAACACAGGTAGACCTGGTCGTCGGCGGTTCCGCTTCGGCCGGGGAAGTTGCGGTTGAAGGTCCGAAGCGATGCGGCTCCCGACGGGGGCGCCTGTCCCATTCCGACGCAGGGCCCGCACGCCGGTTCCAGCATGCGCATGCCGGCTGCCAGCAGATCGACGTACGTGCCGCTGCGCGTGATCTGGTCGAGGATCTGACGCGAGCCTGGTGTCGCCGTCGCAGAGACGAGGCGTTCCGAGATCCGCTGGCCGCGGAGCACCGACCCCACGAGCGCGAGGTCTTCGTAGGAGGAGTTCACCGACGACCCGATGCAGACCTGCGCGAGCTCGGTGCCGATCAGCTCCTCCACCGGAACGACGTTCCCGGGGCTCGATGGCTTGGCCACGAGGGGGACGAGCGTGGCGAGATCGATCTCCTCTTCCTCGTCGAAATCGCCGTCCTCGCCTGTGGGCATCGCGACGAAGTCGTCCGCGCGGCCCTGCTCATCGAGCCAGGCGCGCGTCTGCTCGTCCGCCGGAAAGACCGCTCCGGTGGCGCCGAGCTCGGCGATCATGTTCGCGATCGTGCCCCGCTCGGTGTAGGAGAGCGTCGCGACTCCGGGGCCGTAGAACTCGAAGACGCAGCCGCGACCGCCT
>DASXSE010000063.1:0-24199 GCA_036506175.1 Gaiellaceae bacterium | reverse complement strand
CTCGCTGCGGTCCGAGTAGAAGCGGCGCGCGAACGCTTCGTCCGACATCTCGGAGTAGCCTTCGACCGTCGACTTGATGTCCCGGGCGGTCAGGGGCCGCCGCTCTGCCATCAAGAACGCGACGAGACTGAGCTGGCGGATCAGCTTGTCAGTGTCGTGTGACACCGGACCTATTCTTTCAGCCGTGGCAAGCCCGCCGAAGATCCTCGCCCATCTCGATCTCGATGCCTTCTTCGCGGCGGTCGAAGAGCTCGAGCAGCCTGAGCTGGCTTGGGTCCCTCTGGTCGTGGGCGGCGATCCCCACGGACGGGGGGTCGTGGCGACAGCCAATTACCACGCGCGCAGGTTCGGGATTCATTCGGCGATGAGCTGCGCGGAGGCGCTGAGGCGCTGCCCGCACGCCGTTTTCGTCCGGCCGCGCCACAAGACCTACGGCGAGTACTCGCGCTCTGTCTGGGCCGTGGTCCGCGAAGTCGTGCCCGCTGTAGAGCGGACTGGGATGGACGAGGGCTACCTCGATTTCGCCTCCGTTCTGACCGACTTTCGCAAGGCGCGCACCCTGGCCGAAGCTGTGCAGACCGCCGTCAAGGGGGCCACCAGCCTCTCGTGCTCACTCGGCGTCGGGACGAGCAAGGTCGTCGCCAAGGTGGCGAGCGACCGGCGGAAGCCCGGCGGGATCACTGTTGTGCGGCCCGGACGAGAGGCGGCGTTTCTCGCGCCTTTTCCCGTTCGGCTCTTGCCGGGCGTTGGTCCGCGAGCGGAGCAGAGACTGAAACGTCTCCGCATCGAGACGATCGGCGACCTCGCCGGCCTCTCCGACGCGGACCTCGGTCACGTGCTGCCCGGGAAGATCGGCCGGCTCCTGCGCGACCGCGCCACGGGCATCGACCCTCGTGGGCTGGAGCAACAGCCTTCCAAGAACATCTCCATTAGCAACGAGGAGACGTTTGCACGCGATGTCAGCGATGCGGCGCAGTTACATGCAGAACTGCGCCGGATGGCGACCAATCTCGCCGAGCACTTGGCCAAGAACGGCCGCGTCGCCCGCACGGTGACGACGAAGCTTCGCTATCCCGACTTCTCGATCCGCAGCCGCTCGGCAACGCTCGCGGTCGGTTCAGCCGACGCCGAGACGATCGCCGACCTTGCCTGCTCGCTCCTCGACAGGGGCCTGCGGGACCGCCCGGGCGCGCTGCGCCTCGTGGGCGTCAGCGTCTCGAATCTCGAGCCCTACGAGCAGCTCGCGCTCGCCTGATGGCCGAGCTGCCGACCGTTTCATTCGCCACGGCTGCGAACTGGGAACGCTGGCTGGACGACGAACACGAATCGGCGTCCGGGGTCTGGATCAAGATGGCCAAGAAGGCAAGCGGGATCGCGAGCGTCACTCATGCCGAAGCGCTCGAAGTCGCACTTCTCTTCGGCTGGATCGACGGCCAGCGCAAGGGCCTCGACGACCGCTACTTCCTGCAGAAGTTCACCCCGAGGACGGCTCGCAGCACCTGGTCACGCATCAACTGCGAGAAGGCGGAGCGCCTCATCGCAGCAGGAAAGATGCGGCCGGCCGGCCTTGCCGAGGTCAAGCGCGCAAAGGCCGATGGCCGCTGGGAGCGGGCGTACGAGCCGCAGTCGAGCGCGACCGTGCCCGACGATCTCCAGCGTGAGTTGAACGCGAAACCGGCTGCCAAGAAGTTCTTCGAGAGCCTCGACTCGCGGAACCGCTACGCGATCCTCTACCGCCTTCAGGACGCGAAGCGGCCGGAAACCCGCGCGCGGCGCCTCGCCGAGTTCGTGCGGATGCTGGCGGAGGGGCGGAAGCTCTATTAGGCCGCGGCGGGAGTCGCCTCGAGGTGCTGGTGCGACGGGCAGTACTCGCGCTCGGGGAGCGGCATGCGCTGGCACGGCTTCCCCTTGCGCGTCGTGGCGCGACAGCGGGCCACACCGCCGTCGAACGCTCCAGCCTCGATCTGCGCCTCGATGAACTCGACTGCGGCGCCGAGGCCCTCGGTCACCGCCCACGACACCTGGGCCTGCGCGGTGATAGGGAAGTACCGACGAATGTCTTGGAAGAGCGTGCGGTCGGGATTGGCAAAATAGCGCGGATCTTTCGCGAGCCGCTCGACGGTGTCCTCGCACGCGGCAAGGACTTCGCGACGGTACTCAAGCTGCTTCTCGAGGTCGACGTACGGGTCGATCAGGTCCTTGATTGAGCGATAAATGGCTCTCGAGTACTGATACATACGGGCCTGGAGGCGATCCTGTGCGTCCGGCATCGAGCTTACCCGTGTGGCTGACCGAAAAGCCTGCAAATTCAGTTAAGCGAACGTTAAGCCGTGGGGCTCTGGGCGACTGCGAGGGCCATCCTACACTCCCTGCACGGGTGTTACAAAGTCCGCGCTGCAAGTGTCACAAAGTCGGTGTTTCTAGTCTTTCACCTGGCGGGTGTAGGCGAGCGGGAAGCCCTTCGATCTGGCGTTCGCGAGATGGTTCTCCGCCTGCTGCGCGGTGTCGTAGACCCCGGTGAAGGTGACGTAGTAGCCCGGGTTCAGACTCGAATAGTCGGACGAGTTGAGGATGCCGACCTGGGGCAGGCCGTTGTTCTTTGCCTGCTGGGCAGCTTGCTCGGCAGGGCCGCGGCCTTCGCTGACCGGAGTCGATTTCAGGACGATGGTGTAGCCGTCCTTTCCCACCGGCCAGCTGATGATCCCGCTCGTCGTCGTCGTGCCGAACGTCGTCGTTCCGGAGGTTGTCGTGGGAATGGTCGTCGTCGAGAACGTTGGCGGATTGATCGTCACGGTCGGAGGCTGCGTGATGACTCCGATCGTGTCAGTCGCGCCGGTCGTGACGACTGGAATCGACGTGGTCGGGCTGCTCTCCTTGTCGTCGCCGCGCGTCGCCGCGACGGCGACGATTGCGCCCGCGACCAGCGCGACGAGCAAAAGGGCAAGCAGTGCTGCCCAGAGCCAGAGTGGAGACTCGCGCGACCAGATCTGCGTCCTGCGCATGCCGTAGGCGGGCGGAAGACGATGCCCGCACTCCAAGCAGTACTCCTGGTAGGGGTCGTGCGGCGCTCCGCACGTCGGGCAGAGGCCGGGCTCCGGCGGAGGCGGCCCATCGGGTGGGGGCGGCGGCGGGGCCTCGGGGGGTGGAGGTGGGGGCGGCTCGACCATCAGGCCTCTTCCCCCGCCGACCACTGGCGGATCGCGGTCTCGTCGACATCTGCGGGGGCCCCCAGATCTTCAGCCGGAACGGCGTTGCCACAGAACGAGCAGAAGTTCGCATCGGCTGGGAGCGGCTGTCCACAATGCGTGCAGGTGACCACCGGTGAGGTGGCGCCCGACGGGCGTCCGCAGTTCGAGCAGAAATGGGCACCGGGAAGGAGCGGAGCCCCACACCGGCAGGTCGGCATAGCGCGCAGACCGCGCGGGGCGGCGGCTACGGCGAGCATGAGCCCGTCGAGCTCGTGCATGCGCTCTTCCAGCTGGAGGACGTCGCTCGCCCGCGCGAGCAGGAGGTCGGGCTTGAACCGGTCCCGTCGGGCCATCTCGACGGCAAGACCGCCGACGTCGCGGATCTCCATTTCGCGCCGGCGGGCGAGCAGCCGCCGCTCGCGCCGCATGCGCGAGGGCCGTGGCATTTGCTCGACGGCGCCAGGCGGCGGCGTCGGCTCGGGCGGCGGCGGAGGCCCGGCGAGCGCCTCGAGGACGGGCTCTTCAGGCGGCCGCCGCGGTCTCCTGACCCAGGGCATCTTGCCGCCCGAGTCTAACGGCCAGGGGCGATGACGACGAGGCGCTCCTCGGTCATCTCGCGCACGGCGTAATGCGGTCCTTCCTTCGTGTTGCCTGAGGCTTTCACGCCCCCATACGGCATCTGATCCGCGCGGAAGGTCGGCGCCTCGTTCACCGTGATGCCTCCGAAGTCGAGCTTCTCGGCCGCCTCCACCGCTGTGTCGAGGCTGCCGGTGAAGATACCCGCCTGGAGACCGTATTCGGTGCCGTTGGCCAGGTCGTATGCCTCGTCGAGCGAGTCGTAGCGGGTCACCGTGCAGAGAGGGCCGAAAACCTCGAGGCACGACACCTTCATCTCCGGAGTGACGTCCGCGAGCACCGTGGGCCGGAGCAGGCCCTCAGCGGCATCGCCGCCGGTCAGGACGGTCGCACCACCAGCCTTGGCCTCCTCGATCCAGGACAGGATCCGCTCGCGGGCATCGTCGTCGATGACCGGCCCGACGTCGGTGTCATCCTCCGCTGGGTCGCCGACTTTGAGCGCCTCGACCTTCGGGATGAAGCGCGCGACGAAATCGTCGTACACGTTCGTGCGCACATAGATTCGCTGCACCGAGATGCAGCTCTGGCCGGCGAAGGAAAACGCGTTGGCGGCCATCTTCGTCGCCGCCTGCTCGACGTCCGCGTCGGCCTCGATGATGACCGGAGTTGCGTTCCCGAGCTCGAGGTTGACCTTCTTGCGAGCCGCGCGCTCGCGGATCTTCCAGCCGACCTCCGCGGAGCCGGTGAAGGTGATGAGCCGGACGCGCTCGTCTTCCACGAGCACGTCCCCGATCTCGGCCGACGGCCCGACGAGCACGTTGAGCCAGCCGGCCGGCACTCCGGCCTCCGTCTCGAGCTCGGCGAGCAGGAGGGCCGAGAGCGGTGTCTGGCCTGCAGGTTTGAGAACGACGGCGCAACCGGCCGCGAGGGCGGGAGCGACCTTGTGCGCGACGAGGTTGAAGGGGAAGTTGAACGGCGTGATCGCGCCGACCACCCCGATCGGGACGCGCATGGTGTACGCGAGCTTGCCGACGCCCGCCGGGGAGGCGTCCATCGGGACGATCTCGCCCGCGAGGCGCCGTGCCTCAACGGCGGCCATCGTGAATGTCGATACGGCGCGCTCGGCCTCGACGCGGGCGGCCTTCAGCGGCTTGCCGGCCTCGGCCGAGATCGTGCGCGCGACTTCGTCTCCCCGCTCGCGAAGAAGCGCGGCAACCCCGTCGAGGATCTCCGCGCGCTTGTGCGCGGGAAGCGGCTCGCGCATGGCCCGCTCGGCCGCGTCGATCGCCTGCCGAGCGTGGTCCGCGCTTGCCTGCGGCACCCGCGCGACGGTCTCCCCGGAGTAGGGGGAGCGAACCTCGTGCCACTCCCCGGTTTCGATCCACTCGCCGTCGAGGAGCAGCTTCTTTTCCTGGAGCGTGACCGCCACGCGCCTATTCAACCATTACTCGGCGAGCGGCGAGCTCTCGTCGGAATCCAAGACGCTGAAGAGACGCCACGCCTGCGCGAGTCCCCTCAGCTCGTATTCACCGCGGTCTTCGAACGGGATTCCGGAGCCGGCGACGAGATCCTTCACCGTGCTGGAGACGAGCACCTCGCCCGGTGAGGCTTCGGCCGCGATGCGTGCACCGGTCGAGACGGCGATTCCGGCGACCTTGCCGTCGGCGAGCTCGCATTCGCCGGTATGGAGACCGGCACGAACCTCGAGATCGAGCTCGCGGACAGCCTCGGTGATCGCTTGTGCGCAGCGGATCGCGCGTGCGGGCCCGTCGAAGCGGGCGAAGAAGCCGTCCCCGGCCGTGTCGATCTCGACGCCGCGGAAGCGCACGAGCTCGCGGCGAACGAGCCGGTGGTGCTCCTGCAACAGCTCCCGCCAGCGGCGGTCACCGAGGGCGGCAATCTTCTCCGTCGAACTGACGATGTCGGTGAACAGCACGGTCGCCAGGACGCGATCGGATTCCGCTTCCTCCCAGCCGCCGTGTTCCCAGAGCCCCATCAAGAATCGCTGGATCTCCACGACGATCTGTTTCGCCGCGTTGCCCGTGGCGAGATGTCCTGTCGCTGGCTGCTCGAGGAGCGTCGCGCCGGGAATGCGATCGGCCATGTACCGAGCGACATCGATGGGGACGCGGGTGTCGTCTGCCCCGTGCAGGATCAGAGTCGGCACCCGGATCACCGGGAGCACATGCCGCACGTCGATTTCCTTGTTCATCAGAGCCAGAGCCTCGACGGCCCCGGGGCTTCCGCTCCAGCGAAAGTAATCCACCCAGGGCCCCGCAGCGCTGTCGTCGGAAAGCTCGATCCGCGACTTCACCGTTTCCAACGCCTGATCGCGCGGGCCGAATAGGCGAAGGTCGCGCTCAACCTCCTGGCGGTACTCCTCTTCCGTCAAGCCCCACGGGTAATCAGGAGCCCACATGGTTCGCGGATAGGCGCCCCTAAGGACGAGAGCGGCGGTGCGCTCAGGATAGGTCGCGGCGAAGAGCAGACTCATAGCAGCACCTTCGGAGGAGCCAAAGAACGCGGCTCGTGCCGATCCCACCGCATCCATGACCGCTCGGGCGTCGTCCATGCGGGTCTCGAGCGTCGGTGCCCCGCTCACCCGGTCTGACATGCCGACGCCCCGCTTGTCGAATCGGATCAGTCGACAGAACGACGAGAGTTCCTCCATCGCCGGGCCGGTATCCGTCTTCCAGAACAGCTCCACGTGCGACAGGAACGGAGAGATGAACACGACGTCGAAAGGGCCGTCGCCGGTTACCTGGTAGGCGATCGAGACGTCGCCGGATCGCGCATACCGCGTCTCCGCAAGGTCCACGCGGGCAGTCTCGCACCGATCAACCATTAGGGTCCGGGCCTTGGCCATGGATGTGAGGAAAGTGGGCGTGGTCGGCCTGGGGACGATGGGCGCCGGCATCGCCCAGGTCTGTGTTCAAGCGGGCGTGCCAACGGTCGGCCGCGAGGTGAGCGAAGAGCTCTGCGAGACAGCGCGGACGCGCATCGACCACTATCTCGGCCGCGGCGTGGAGAAGGGACGACTCACGAGTGAGGAGAAGGCGGCCGCTCTTGCCCGCCTGGACACCACGACAAAGCTGAGCGATCTCGTCGACTGCGACGTCGTCGTCGAGGCGATCGTCGAAGACCTCAACGCGAAGCAGGAGCTGTTCCGAGAGCTGGACGGGATCGTTGGCGCGGAAGCGATTCTCGCCACGAATACCTCAGCCCTCTCCGTCGCCGAAATCGCGGCCGCGACGGATTCGCCGGAGCGCGTCGTGGGCATGCACTTCTTCAATCCAGCGCCCGTCCTTCCGCTCGTCGAGGTCGTGCGGACGGAGGCGGCCTCGGAGGACGCGGTCGAGACGGTCTATGCCTTCGCCGAGCGGATCGGGAAGCGGCCGATCCGGTGCGCGGACACCCCGGGCTTCGTCGTCAACCGAATCCTCATCCCGCTCCTGAACGACTGTGTGCGCGTGCTCGACGAGGCGGGCGTCACGCCCGAGGACCTCGACACCGCCATGACGGCCGGCGTGAATTGGCCGATCGGGCCGTGCGCGCTTATCGACCTGATCGGGGTGGACGTCCACGTCCACGCGTCGGAGGCCCTCCATGCGGCGCTCGGGGAAGAGCGGATGGCGCCGCCGAAGCGTCTGCAGGACATGCTCGCGGCCGGACAGCTCGGGCGCAAAACGGGCGCGGGGTTTTTCAGCTACGACGCGTAATTCCGTCCGGCGCGCGGCCTACCATGCACGGGCGGTGACGATGTGTGCCGTCTGCCGCCGCAACCTCCTCGCTGGGGAGCGGTTCCGCTACTGGCGGTCGCGGGAAGACCGGCCCACGGGGAGGGTCGTCTGCTTCCTCTGCGAGCGGGAGGCGGCCCGCGACGGGTGGCTGCGCGACAACCAGGATGCGAGCCACGAAAACGCTGTCGGGCTGCGGAACTCCGTTCGCCGCGTCGCGTAGTTACGCGGCCAGCCTGGGTCCCGTGCTGCACCAGCCCGCTTCGGGGTGGCGCTTGGCCACCTCGGCCCAAATAGCGTCCGCTTCCTTGGGGGAAAGCAGGTCGAGGGCGACCGCGTGGCGCGTTGCGGCGACGGCGGCCAGAATGTGGTCGCGGTAGGCGCGCTCGCCGCCGGGCGAGCGCAGCGACGCGACCGCGAGCGTCTCGAGGCGATCTGCGAGGAGACGGACGGTGCGGTCATGGCGGGCGTGAAATTCCATCGTCAGGCCTCCGGAGCGAACCGATCCTAGTGCGTCGGTCCGACGGCTTCTCCGCGGGGCCAAAAGTTCCTGCAGGGCGCTTACATCCTCTTTACAAATTGCTCAAACTTGCATCACCGCCGGACGAGATAGTCGCTTGTATGCGGCGCTTCCTCTTGATCTCGCTCATTGTCCTGCTCGCGGTTCCGGCGGCCGGCGCAACGATCGCCCCGCGTACGCCCGGAAGCGTCTATCTGCAGTTCAGGGAGGGGAGGGGCGTCGCGAAAGTGCGCTACAAGGGCAATTTCTTCGGACGCATCGCTCGCGGGCGCATCGTGACGACGCGGAACGTCACCGTCAGTGGGTATTCGACGCGCACGGTTCTACCAAGTGGTCTCATCGAGTACCGCGGTCCTAACACCCAGTCGACGTTCATGGGTTTCCGCACCCCCCAGCCGCCGGCTCGCTGGCGGCTTCGGCTGTACGGCCGTGGGATCTATGCGAGCGGCTTCGTCGCCGGCTGCATGACGCTCAACGGCGTCGACACGGGGCCCACCGGCCTGTTCAAGATCGGCCAGGACGGCGTCTTTCGAGCCTGGCCGCGGGCGGCAACTGGGTATCGCCTCGGCGTCGGCTGCTGACACGCGCCATCAGCCGAATGCTGTGTCAGGATGTGATCCGGTGAATCGCCCCCCCAATCACTCGATCCTCGTCGTCGAGGACGAGCCCAGCATTGCCTCGTTCATCGCCATGTACCTGAAGCGCGCGGGATTCTCCGTCCGCGTCGCCACGACGGGCACAGGCGCGATCGAGCAGGCGTCGGCCGACGCTCCTTCCCTGATCGTTCTCGACCTCATGCTTCCCGACCTGGATGGCATCGACGTCTGCCGGCGGATCCGGCAGCGATCCGATGTGCCCATCCTCATGCTCACCGCGCGCGACGACGACGTCGACAAGATCATCGGCCTCGAGGTCGGCGCGGACGACTACATGACCAAGCCGTTCAACACGGGCGAGCTGGTGGCGCGCGTGAAGTCGATCCTCCGGCGCGCCAATCCGGAGCGGCGCGAGCTCGAGAGCGCATACCTCGAGCACGGGCCACTGCGCATCGATGCGGGTCGCCGCGAGGTCATTGTCAGGGGTGAAGAGATCCAGCTCGCACCCAAGGAGTTCGACCTCTTGTGGGAGCTCCTCGACCACCGCGGGCTCGTACTGACGCGCGACCAGTTGCTGGAGCGAGTGTGGGGCTACACATTCGCGGGCGACACGAGAACGGTTGACGTCCACGTGCGCCAGGTGCGGCGCAAGCTCGGCGACGCCTCTCCGATCGTGACGGTGTGGGGCGTCGGCTACAAGGTCTCGGCGGAGCCCAAGGTAGCCACGGCCTCGTAGGCGGGGCCGGCGTGCGCTCGCTGCGCTACCGCATCCCGGCACTCTTCCTCGCAGGCGTCCTCGTCGCGGGGGCTGTCACGGCGGTCTTCGCCATTCGCCTCTTCCAGGACTACACGCGCGATCGCACGCTGTCGGAACTGCGGCGGCAGGCTGCGGGCCTCGCCAGCCTGTACCAGGAGCAGGCGATCCGCAGCGTCGACGAGGCGAAGCAGGCCCCTGGGTTTGCCGCCCCCCTCCTGGAGAACGCGACCGGATCCCGGATCTATTACGCGGGCGTGGAGATCTTCCCGGGCGAGCGGTCCGGTCTGCGCCCCCTCAACCGAAACGTGCTCGACTGGTCCACTCTCGAGGCGGGCAACGTCGAAACCTTCGAGTTCGTGCCGCCGGGAACCAACCGCGCGTACCTTGCGGCCGCGTTTCCGATCAAGGTGGGTACCGACACGTTCGGCGCGCTCGTGGTGGCGAAGCCGCGCGCAGAACTTCGTTCGCGGTGGCTCGTCCTTCTGGGTCGCGTCGGGCTGGCCTTTCTGGCAGGGATCATCGTGGCGGCTGGCCTTGTCTGGTACCTCTCACGGAGATTGACGCGGCCGGTATTGGCGCTCTCCCACGCCGCCGACCAGGTTGCGGCTGGGCGATATGACGCTGATTTGCCGGAGCCGCGCGGGGGCGACGAGATCGCGCATCTCACGGAGCGCTTCGCCGAGATGACGCAGCGACTCGCCGAAGCGCAGCGACGGGAGCGCAATTTCCTCATGGTCGTCTCGCATGAGCTGCGGACGCCTGTCACCGCTATCCGGGGGCACGTGGACGCTCTCCGCGAGGGGCTGGCCGACGATGCCGAGGCGCGCGAAGCATCACTGGCAGTGATCAGCGCCGAGACCGACCGGCTTGCACGTCTTGTCCGCGACGTCCTCGACCTCGCACGGCTCGAGGCGCATCAGTTCACGCTCGAGGAGCAAGAGGTCGAGCTGCGCCGGCTGCTCGAGCAGGCGTACCAGAGCTTCACCGAGGAGGCGCGCCGGCGCGGAATCGACTACGAGTGCTCGCTGTTGTCGAATCCAGTCATCTCCACCGACGGTGACCGAGTCCTGCAGATTGTCTCCAACCTGCTCGACAACGCCTTTGCCTGGACCCCCGACGGGGGCAAGATCGGGCTCGAGCTCAGCTCGTCGAACGGGAAGGTCTCGGTGGCAGTGACGGACTCCGGGCCCGGGATCGGCGCCGAGGAGCGGGAGCGCATCTTCCGGCCCTTCTGGTCGCGCGCCGGAGACGGCACTGGCCTCGGGTTGCCGATTGCGCGTGAGCTGGCGCACGCGCTGGGCGGCGAGCTCGCGCTCGATTCCGACGTCGGAAAGGGGTCGCGCTTCGAGTTGCGCCTGCCGGCGCGCTAGATCTCTACGCGCCGGGCTTGCGCTCGATGCGGTAGACGGCCGCCGAAGGCCGGTCTTCGAGGGCTCGTTCGAGCCGGTCGAGGACGCGCTCGAGACGGTCAAGGCGCCGCTCGACGCCGCGCCAGCCGGTGGCGATGAGGTCGACGAGCAGCGCGAGATCCTCGACCCGCGCCTTCCGCTCCGCGGCGAGGTCTCCCTGGAGGCGCTCCAGACGCCGAATCGTCTGCGCCGAGAGGCCGCGAACCTCCGCGAGGTGGCGGGCGACAGGCAGGACTTCCTCTCGCAAACCCTGTTGCAGAGCGGAATCCAGGCGCTCGGGCATGCCTGCTTCGAGCTCGGCCGTCGTGACGGCGAGGGCCTCAAGACCAGCGCGTGCGCGCTCGAGGAGAGCCTGGAGAGCAGGTTCGTCGGGCTGCCCGCCGCGGGGTTCAGCGAGGCGCATCCGGGCTCGATCGAGGGCGTCGCGATCCATGGCGGGAGCTTAACCTTCGGTGCGGATGTCGGCATGAAGGCGTCTGAGCTTGACTACGAGTTGCCGTCGGAGCTCATCGCCCAGCATCCGATCGAGCCGCGGGACAGGTCGCGCCTCTTGGTCTATCGGCGGGACGACGGGGACGTGCGCCACGAATCGTTTCGCGGACTGCCGAAGCTTCTCCCGGAGGAGACTCTCGTCGTCGTCAACGACACGCGTGTCGTGCCGGCGCGCCTACGCCTGCGGCGTCCCGGGGGCGGCGAGGCGGAGGTGCTTCTTCTGGAGCGCTTGGACGCCGACGTCTGGGAGGCGCTTGCGCGGCCGAGCCGCAGGCTGCGGCCCGGAATGCAACTCGGAGCGGTGGAGTTCCTCGACGATCTCGGGGAAGGCCGCTGGAGGATTCGGCTCGAGGGTGAGCCCGCTGGAGAGGCGCCGCTACCGCCGTACATCACCGAGCGTCTCGGAGACCCCGAGCGCTATCAGACTGTGTACGCGGATGAAGCCGGCTCGGCCGCCGCACCGACCGCGGGGCTCCATTTCACTCCCGAGCTCCTCAGCCGAATGAACATCGAGCGGGTGACGCTGCACGTGGGGCTCGACACGTTTCGTCCGATCACGGCGAAGACGCTCGCCGAGCACGAGATCCACAGCGAGCGATATGAGGTCGAGGAGGCCCCATGGGAGCGGATCCGTGCTGCGCCGCATGTGACCGCCGTGGGCACGACGACCGTGCGCGTGCTGGAGTCGCTCGCCCGTGCCGCGCCGCTCACCGGGCGCACGAGCCTCTTCATCACGCCCGGCTTCGACTTCCGGCGCACGGATGCGCTGGTGACGAACTTCCACCTGCCGCGATCGTCGCTCCTCGCGCTCGTGATGGCCTTCGCGGGCGTCGAGGAAACGCGGCGTCTCTATCGCATCGCGATCGAGGAGCGGTATCGCTTCTACTCGTTCGGCGACGCCATGCTCATTCTCTGACGCCAATGGCGTTCTCGAGGGGCCACCCCTTGCCTCCTCCCGGTATTCAGCGTAGCCCGCGAAAATGCATGCGTGGCGCGCGGAACAAGCCGAAAGTGAGCGGAGCGACGACATGAGCTTCACGCTGATCGCGACCGACGGGGAAGCCCGCGCGGGCATCCTCCGGACAGCACACGGCGACGTTCCCACGCCCGCCTTCATGCCGGTTGGAACGAAAGCGAGCGTCAAGGGGCTAGACCCCGCCCGCATCAAAGAGCTCGGCACGACGATCCTCCTCGGCAACACGTACCACCTCCATTTCCGTCCCGGCGCGGACGTGATCGAGGAGCTCGGCGGCCTGCACAGTTTCATGGGCTGGGGCGGTCCCATCCTCACGGACTCCGGCGGCTTCCAGGTTTTCTCGCTGCGGGACACCATCTCAGCTGTCGACCACGACGGAGTCACGTTCAGATCGGTCTACGACGGGCAGCCCGCGCGCTTCACGCCCGAGCTCGTCGCTGACGTCCAGCGCCGTCTCGGCTCCGACATCGCCATGTGCCTTGACGTCTGCCCGCCCGCGGACATACAGCGCGCCGACCTCGAGATCGCCACGACGACGACCACGATGTGGGCACGCCGGCAGCAAATGGCGGCTCGCGCACCGGGGCAGCTCCTGTTCGGCATTTCCCAAGGCGGCACCGAGCCCGATCTCCGCCGTCGCTCGATCGAGGAGATCGCAGCGCTCGCTTTCGACGGCCACGCGCTCGGTGGCTTGAGCGTGGGGGAAGACCGGGCTCTGATGCTTGAGACCGTGGGCTGGTCGGCGCCACTCCTTCCACCCGACAAACCCCGGTACTTCATGGGCATCGGCGACCCCGCCGGCATCCTCGAGGTGATCGAGCGCGGGATCGACATCTTCGACTGCGTCTTGCCGACCCGTCTCGGCCGCACGGGGTCGGCTCTCACTTGGGAGGGACGCCTCAATCTGAAGAACGCCCGCTTCGCGCGCGACCCGCGCCCGCTCGACGAGGACTGCCCTTGCTCCGGCTGTCGGCGCTTCACGCGCGCGTATCTCCGCCATCTGGTGAACCAACAGGAGCTGCTCGGCTTGATACTTTTGTCCGAGCACAACGTCCGATTCCTGCTCGACTTGACGGCCGGAGCACGAGCGGCGATCGAGCGGGGTGAGTTCGCCGCATACAAGGCAGCGGCGCTCGACCGCCTCGAGCAAGCCGAAATCGCCGGTCAGGAGGTTTCTCGTGGGTAGTGGTTTCTTCCTCGTTCTTCTCGCACTTTTCGCCTTCATGTACTTCCTGCTCATCCGGCCCCAGCGCACGCGCGAGCGCACGCGCCAGCAGATGCTCGGCAATCTCAAGGTCGGCGACGAGGTCGTCACCGGAGGCGGGATCTACGGCGAAGTCGTCCAGATCGACACCGAGCGGGTGATGGTGGAAGTGGACGAGGACGTGCGCATCGCCGTGGCGCGGCAGGCCATCGCGGCCGTCGTGCCGCCGGAGGAGCTCGAGCGGCTCGAGTCGCCTGAAGCGACGGCCGATGGGTCGCCCGACGCGACGGGCGATGGAGCACCGGCAGGAGAGCCCGTTACCGCGGAAGAGCCGCAGACCGCCGAGGAGCGCGACGCCGCCCGCAGCTAGCGAGTAGGACCGAGCAAGTCCAGTGCGCCGTTACCTCATCATCCTCACCGCACTCCTCGCCGCAGTCGTGGGCGTGGCGGCGCTGGCGCTCTTCAGGAGCCCCACACTCGGGCTCGACCTCCAGGGTGGTCTCGAGGTCATCCTCCAGGCGAAGGCGCCTCGCGGGCGCCAGATCACTCAGGAGGACATTGACCGCTCGATCGAGATCATGCGATCGCGGATCGACAAGATCGGCGTCGCCGAGCCGGTCATCACTCGGCAGGGCCAGAACCAGATCGCCGTCGAGCTCGCCGGCGTCCACGACGCGGCGCGGGCCGCGGCGATCGTCGGCCAGACCGCGCAGCTGCAGTTCTACGACCTCCAGGGAGATCTTCTGCCGCCGTCCATCACAGGCAACGGGCAGATCGTTCCGCAGCGGCAGCTCATCACCCTGTTGAAGAGTCAAGAGGCTCTGGCCAAGAAGGGGACGCCGACCGCCTGGTACCTCTACTCCGCAAAGGGCAAGAGACTCGCCGGCCCAGCCGACACGAAGGAGACGATCCTGCGCCAGTTCGGCGGGAACCAGCCGACGGGATCGACGTTCTACGGGGTTCCCGAAGGCCGGACGATCCTGACCTGCACCGACGATGCGACTCTCTGTCCGGGTGCGGGGGTGCCGCCCCCCGGGGCGACCTATTACTACCTCTTCAAATACCAACCGAGCAACAAGGCGCATCCCATCCCGGAGCTGACGGGAAACGACCTGAAGGGGCAGGGAACGCGCCAGGACTTCGGTCAGGGCAATCAGCCAATCGTCACCCTCGAGTTCACCAACAAGGGCGGCGACAAGTTCCATGAGATCACGCGCCTCCTCTCGCAGCGCGGCCTGCAGCAGGCGACGCTCGCGGGGGCGCAGGGTGCCCAGCGGAACGCCTACAAGCAGAGCTTTGCCATCGTCCTCGACGGCGAGATCCGCTCGTACCCGTCCATCGACTTCGACGACCCCAGCCTTCGCGACGGCATCGCGGGCGGCCGGGCGGAAATCACGGGGCTTGACTCGGTCCAAGAGGCCAAGGACCTGGCGCTCGTGCTCCAGACCGGCGCGCTCCCCGTCGAGTTCGAGCAGGTCGCGCGCACGGACATTTCCGCGACCCTCGGCCAGGACTCACTGCACGAGGCGCTGATCGCAGCGATCTTCGGCCTCGCCGCGGTCGCGCTCTTCCTCCTCCTCTTCTACCGCTTCCTCGGCGTCGTGGCCATCATCGGCCTCGGGATCTACGGCGTGCTGCTCTACGGCGCGATCCTCATGTTCAACGTGACGCTGACGCTGCCCGGGTTCGCCGGCCTCATCCTCACGATCGGCGTGGCCGCCGACGCGAACGTCGTCATTTTCGAGCGCATCAAGGAAGAGGTTCGCGCGGGCAAATCGGTGCGCGCGGCGATCGCGGGCGGCTACCGCAAGGGCTTCAACACGATCGTGGACGCGAACGTGGTCACGGCGATCACCGCAGCCGTCCTCTTCATGGCGGCGACGGGCGGAGTGAAGGGCTTCGCGCTCATGCTCCTCATCGGCACCTTGATCTCCATGGTGACCGCGGTCGCGGCGACCCGAGCGCTGCTGGGGGTCCTGGCCGGCTTCCGCTGGTTCAACAACCCGGCCTTCATGGGCGCGAGCGCGCAGAAGATCCCCACCTGGCAACGCGTCGATTTTGTCGGGCGGACGAAGTACTGGTTCGCGATCTCGGGGACGATCCTGGCCATCGGGATCGGCTCGCTCATCGTCCAGGGGCTGAATCTCGGCATCGACTTCAAGGGCGGCAGCCAGGTCTCGTTCAAAACGCCGCAGCCGCATTCGGTCCAGGACGTGCGCAACCAGGCGGACGCGCTCGGCCTCGGCGGCTCGGTGATTCAGGGTCGCGGCAACACCACGAACGGCGGTTACACGCAGTTCCAGATGCGCACGAGGTCGCTCTCCCTCCCGAAGCAGAACGACCTCGAAGCCGCGCTCAAGTCGCAGCTCGACGCGACGTCCATCGGCGTGAAGAACGTCTCCGCCAGTTTCAGCCGCCAGATCCTTAAGAGCGCGATCATCGCGATCGTCGTCTCGCTACTCCTGATCGTCATCTATGTCGCATGGCGATTCGAGTTCAAGTTCGCGGTGCCCGTTCTCACCGCTCTCGTCCACGACATCTTCATCACCCTCGGGATCTACTCCATCACCGACCGGGAGGTGACGACGTCGACGGTCGCGGCGGTGCTCACCATCCTCGGTTACTCGATCTACGACACGATCATCATCTTCGACCGCATCCGCGAGAACATCCCGCTCATGCGCCGGTCGAGCTTCGCCGCGATTGCGAACCAGTCGCTGTGGGAAACGATCCGCCGCTCTCTGGCGACAACCTTCATCACGCTGCTTCCCGTCGCGTCGCTGCTCGTCTTCGGCGGGGCGACGCTCAAGGACTTCGCCTTTGCGCTCCTGGTCGGAATCGCTTCGGGCGCGTACTCCACGATCTTCATCGCCACGCCGATGCTCGTCCTCCTCAAGGAGCGAGAGCCGGAGTTCGCGAAGCGCAAGGCCGCCGGGCTGCGCGAGAAGCTCGAGGTTGCGGAGGGCGAGGAACCCGCTGTCGAGCCCGAGGTCGCGCCTGAGCTTCCCGCCGAGGAGGCGCTCACGGCCGCGCCGATGCCGCCCCCTGCCGGTGACGGTGCGGCGGCCGCGCGACGCGAGGCACGGCGCAAACGGCGTCGGACGAGGCCCCATGGCCGAGCCAGGTAGCAACTCCGGCGGAATCCGAGAGCTCGCCGAGGAGCTTCTGCTCGCGGGCGTCGGCGCCGTCGCGATCACGAAGGAGCGGGCAGACGAGCTCGTCGACGAGCTCTCGAGCAAAGGCCGGCTGACGCGTGACGACGCGCGCGAGCTCGTCGATGAGGCGATGGGCCGCTGGCGCGGGGACGCGATGCGCGTCAGCGAGCGGGCCAGCCTGACATTGAGCAGCTTCTTCCGCGAGCTCGGGCTGGTCACCCGGCACGAGTATGAGGAGCTCGAGCTGCGAATGGCCCAGCTGGAGCACCGACTTCGGCTCGTCGAGGGCAAGACGGCGCCAACCCCTCCGCCGCCAGGCCCGGGTCCATGAGCACCCGCCCAGCCGTCCGCCGCCTCGGCCGCATCTCCGAGATCTCGCAGGTCGCGGCCAAGCACGGGTTCGGCTACTTCTTCGAGACGCACCGGCCCGGCCTGTCGCGGCGCCAGCAGGAGATCGCGGTCGTCGAAGCAGGGTCGACGCGCGGCCTGCGTCTCCGTCAGATGCTGGACGAGCTCGGCCCGACCTTCGTCAAGTTCGGCCAGCTCCTTTCGACCCGGCCCGACGTCGTCCCGCCGGACATCGTCTTCGAGCTGAAGGCCCTCCAAGACGACGTCACCCCGTTCTCCTTCGGCGAGGTCGAGGCGGTTATCCGCGAGGACCTGGGCCTAACCCTCGAACAGCTCTTCCTCGAGTTCGAGGAAACGCCGGTCGCAGCCGCCTCCATCGGCCAGGTGCACCGCGCGACCCTTCCGAACGGGCGGCGCGTCGCGGTCAAGGTTCAGCGGCCCGAGGCTCCGCGACAGATCGAAGCCGATCTCGAGCTCATGTACCAGGTCGCGCGGCTCGTCCGGGAGCGCGTGAAGGCGCTCGAGTTCATCGACACCGTGTCGCTCGTCGACGAGTTCGCACGCACGATTCGGCAAGAGCTCGACTACCGGATGGAGGCCCGGAACGCCGAGCAGTTCCATCGCAACTTCGCCGGCCACCCGCACGTGCGCGTCCCGCGCGTCTATTGGAGCTATTCACGCTCGCGCGTCCTCACGCTCGAGCTGCTCGAGGGCGTCCATCTCCGCGACCTCGATTTCGCGACATACACGCTCGATGAGCGGCGCCGCCTTGCGTACGTCATCGCCGAGGCATGGATGCAGATGATCTTCCGGCACGGGTTCTTCCACGGCGACCCGCATCCCTCGAACATCATGGTGCTCGAGCAGACCGAGAAGATCGGGCTGATCGACTTCGGCATGGTCGGAAAGCTGACCGACGAGGACATGTCGAAGTTGACCGGGCTCTTCATCGACGCGGTCAACGAGCGGATCGAGGCTCTCCCCGGGCGGCTCGGCGCGCTGGGCGTTCGCTATCCGAAGGACAGGGAGGAGGAGTTCGTCAACGAGCTCCGCGACGTCTACTACCGCTACTACGGCGCGCGGCTCTCCGAGATCGACCCGATCCAGCTCATCCGCGAGGCGTTCGCGCTCATCTACCGGATGCACCTGCAGCTCCCGACCCGGTTCGTGCTGCTCGACCGCGCCATCGCCACTCTCGGCTCCGTCGGCATGGAGCTCTACCCCGACTTCAACGTCTTCGACGTCGCGAAGCCGTACGCGCGCGAGCTGCTCATCGAGCGCTTCACCCCTCAGCGCGTCGCGCGGAGGACGGCGCAAGAGCTCCGCAACTGGGCGCGGATAGGCAAGGAGCTCCCGTACCAGATCCACGACACGATGGAGCAGGTTCGGGACGGGCAGATCGAGGTCGGCTTCCGCCACGAGGGGTTGGACGACCTCTTCCTCCATCTGGACAAGGTCACGAACCGCCTCGTGGTAGCGATCATCGCGAGCACCGGCGTCATCGGCTCTGCAGTGCTCGGCGCCTTCGTCGACTCGGGACCGCACGTTTTCGGCGTGCACGTCTTCTCGATCATCGGCTTCGGCCTTTCGATGCTCCTCGGCCTCTGGCTGGCCTGGGGCATCATCCGCTCGGGACGGCTCTAGCTACTTCTGCACGTTGAACCAGGTCCCGCCGGGCCCGGTCCAGCTCAAGCCTTCGCCCCAGGTTGCGATCGTCTTGCCCTTGCTGGTGATGGCGATCTCGCCGTAGTCCCCGTAGATCTCGTCGAAGCTCCCGTCGGCGTTGACGTAGGCGGCGGCATTCCCGTCCTCATCGCTGATCTTCACGGGAGACGACCACGTCGCACCGCCGTTGGTCGACGTGCGATAGAAGACGTTCCAGGCGTCGGGGTTGTCGCCGCCCGTCGTCTGCATGTACCACATGCGGACGTTGCCGCCGCCTGACGAGGCCAGCCGCGGGCCCGTCGCGTTTTCACCGTTGACCGAAAGCGGAGCACCGGTTGTCCAGGTGCGACCGCTGTCCGAGGATCTCGCGACGTAGACACGCTGCGGACCTCTGGTGATCGTTGCCCCTTCGTATGCGAAGACGAGATGGCCGGGCGCGTCCGAGACGACGGATGTCTGGCCGGTGTAAAAGTCCGGCCCGCAGCCCAAGGCCACGCAAGCCTCGCCGTTCTGAACCTTCGCCACGACGATGTTCTCCCAGGTCGCACCCTTGTCGCGCGAGATGATCGCGTGGTGCCAGATGCCGCCGGAGTCGTCGACGTTCTTCAGGCCGTTGTAGACGAGACTGCTCTCGGAGAAGACGACGGTTCTGTCGTCTGAGAGCACGCGTGCGTCGTAGGCGTAGTAGTAGCGCTTGTCGCTCGACAGCTGCTGCTGAGTCCACGTGGCGCCGTAGTCGTGCGAAACGCCCACGTACAGATCGCCGCCCTGCGGCCCGTTCCACGAGACGTAGACGTCCTTCCCGTCCGAGCTCGTGGTGACCTCGGGCTTGTCCGTCCACGACACGTTTCCGTAAACGTGGACCGGCGTGGACCAGTGCGCACCGTGGTCGGTCGACTTCGTGAAGACGGTTGAGAAGCCGTCGTGGCGGTCACCGAGGAGGAAGGCCGAGTAGACGGCGCCCGTATTGGGGACGACCTCGATGGTTGGATCGAACTCGCCCTTCGTTCCGAGACACAGGCAGATCGCACGCTGGTCGTCCCAGGTGGCGCCGCCGTCAGCCGACACTGTCAGCGCGATGAACGGCTGCGGGCACTGTTTCGCGCAACCCGGCGCGTCGACGCCGTAGCGGGTCGTCAACAGGTAGACGTAGGGCTGAGACGGATCAGCTGCCACTGCCGGCTCCCAGTCGTCGGTCGCCTCGTTGAGTACCTGCGACCCGACCCAGCCGGTTGCCGGGTTCGTCGTTGCCGCGACCTTCTTGCCGAATTTGCCGCTCGCCTTCGCGTTATTGAAAGCCTCGACGCGCTCGGTGACCTCTTGCAGCTCCTCCGCGAAGTCCGCCGGTCCAGGAGCGCGCGCGCCTTCGACCTGTTCGCTCTCGCCCTCTCGCGGCTCCGCCACCGCGACCTGTGCCCTCTCGTTCGTGCCGGAATCCCTGAACCGGACCACGAGCAGCGCGGCAACCGCCAAGACGACGGCAAGCGCAGCAACCCCTAGCAGCCGCAACCTCATCCCGCGCCGATGATGACACCTTCGGCTATGCGTGACAAGGCTGGTCGAGACAGCTGTGCATCGCTATGTCCATCCGTTGTTGCGGTCCTGAGTCAAAGGACATCTAGGCGTGCGGAGAAGCCGTTGCTAGCGTCGGCTGCGTGGTCGGGGGGACGGTCTTGCTGGTGGAGAACGAAGGGCCGGTGCGGGCCTACCTCGAGCAGCAGCTTTCAGACGACGGATTCGAGGTCCTTTCCGCGGACGAGACGGCCCAAGCTCTCGATCTCGCCGAGGCGGCGCTTCCGGACCTCGTTCTCCTCGACGCCGTCCTCGTTGACGCTTCGGGCTTCGAGCTTTGCGGGCGGCTCCGCGAGGGCGAGCCCGGCCGCCGCTGGAACCGTGACGTTCCCGTGATCATGGTCAGCGCGCGCGGGGATCCAGTCGACCGAGTGCGCGGTTTCGCGCGGGGGTGCGACGACTATGTGGTCAAGCCGTTCGTGTACGACGAGCTCGTCGCGCGCATGCGGGCGGTCCTGCGGCGGGCGAACGGGCCCCGCCATTCGCGCCTCACCGTCCGCGACCTCGAGATCGACCTGGCCTCGCGCGTCGTCACGGTCGGCGGGCTCGCCGTCCAGCTCTCGGCGAAGGAGTACGACCTCCTCGTCGCGCTCGCCGAGGATCCGGAGCGCGTCTTCAAGAAGGAAGAGCTCCTGCGGAACGTGTGGGGTTTTCGCTCACTCGGCCGGACGAGAACCCTGGACTCGCATGCGAGCCGCTTGCGCCGGAAGCTGAACCGCTCGCCCGAAACGTCCTACGTGCTGAACGTGTGGGGCGTCGGCTATCGGCTGGTGGCACAGCCATAGGCCTGGCGAGCGCGTGTCAACCGGTCGTCAAGGGCCGGTAAAGTCGAATTTCTTGACCGCTCGACCTGGGGCGGATTTGGCTCGAAACTGAGGTCGGCACGACGTCGAGACTCCTTCGGACGCCGTCCTAAAGGCGGGCCGCCGATTTACGGGATTCGGCCACGTTGACTTGTGAATAGACCCCTGGTATACAAGTGACGCACGCAACGAAGGAGAGGGGTCATGACGGGTGGCGTCGGTTCGTTGCTGCGGCAGCGCGTCTCATCTATTGGGCGGAGGGGAGTCAGTCTCGTCATCGCCCGTGCCGCCTGGGACCTATCCAGCACACGCCTGACGAAAGGCTCAAGGCCGTAGGGAGGTAAGGACCCGTGCTGTTTCTTCACAAGAGCCGTAGCAAGAGAGATTGGCTACGAATTCGAAACATGCGCCGTCTCCGATTCGCCGCCGGGGTCGCCGTGCTCCTGGCGTCGGTGTCTGTCACCAGTGCTGCTTCCGCGACGATTACGCCGACATCTACGGCCTCGGATCTGGCAGCTGCGATCGCGAGTGACCCATCTGTCGTGACTGGAGCGAGCTTTGCCGCACTTCCTCCGACGGGTATGCCGAACGCCGTCTCAACCACTCCCCTGACATCGTTCCCGAGCGACGGATCGAGTTACGCGATCTTGACGACCGGCGACCCGACCCTCGCCGACCAGCCGAACAACTCCAGCAGCTCCGGGGTCGATCTGAGCGGTGGCAGCGTCCGAGGCAACACCGACTTCGACGTCACGATGCTGAAGATCGATCTCGCGGTGCCGGCCGGAGCGAACTGCCTGGCGCTCGACTTCCAGTTTCTCACGGAGGAGTTCCCCGAGTTCGTCGGGAGCAACTTCAACGACGCCTTCATCGCCGAGCTCGACAGCTCGACCTGGACGACCTCGGGATCGACCATCAGCGCCCCGAACAACTTCGCCTTCGACCCGAGTGGCGACGTGATCAGCGTCAACTCGAGCGGCGTGACCAGCATGACGGCGGGTAACGCGTCCGGCACGACGTACGATGGAGCCACGCCTTTGCTGAGCGCCGCGACGCCAATCACCGCGGGGGCTCATTCGCTCTATCTCTCGATTTTCGATCAGGGCGACCATATCCTTGACTCTGCGGTCTTCGTCGACAACCTCATTCTCGGATCCGTCGGGCCGGGCGGCTGTCAACGCGGGGCGACAGTCCTCTCGACAAGCAAGACCGCTGACAGCGCGACGACTCCTCCCGGCGGTGCGAACGGTTACACGATCACGGTCAGCAATCAGGGCAGCTCCTCCGCGGTCGTGACCTCGATCTCCGACACGCTGCCGAATGGTTTCTCGTACACGGCCGGCTCGACAACCGGGGCCACGACGGCTGACCCAGCCGTCTCGGGACAAACGCTGACGTGGGCAGGCCCCTTCAGCGTTCCAGGTGCGGGCAGCGTCAGTATCCACTTCTTGGTGACGGTGTCCTCGACCCCCGGGGACTACCTCAACAATGCAAGTGCCGACGCGGGTCCCACGCCAGTGACGCCGACGGGTCCCACCGCGCAGATCACCGTCACGGCGGGTGCAGACCTCTCGATGACGAAGGCAGATGCGCCCGATCCCGTTGCGCTTGGCGGAACCCTCACCTACACGCTGACGGTGACGAACAACGGCCCCGACGCTTCGACGGACTCGACCGTGACGGACACCCTCCCGGCCGGAGTGACATTCGTCTCCGCCACGCCGAGCCAGGGATCATGCGCCGAGGCGGGGGGCACGGTCACCTGCCCGCTTGGGCCGCTGATGCCTGGTGCCTCGGCGACGATCGAGATCGTGGTCACGGTCGATGTGACCGCCGTCAGCCCGCTCAGCGATACCGCCACGGTCGCAGGTGTGGAGACGGATCCGGTGGCGACCAACAACTCCGCCACAGCCGAGACGGCGATCTCGGCCCCGACGGAGCTCGACCACTTCAAGTGCTACAAGACGAAGCAGGTGGGGACGAAGTTCGATCCGCGCCAGGTCGTCCTCACGGACCAGTTCAACACCGAGCGGGTAAACGTCGTCCGCCCGGAGGCCTTCTGCACCCCGGCCGACAAGGACGGCTCCGGCATCACCAACCCGAGCGCCCATCTCACCTGCTACAAGATCCGCGACGTGCGCGGGGATGAGTTCCCCAAGTTCAAGCGGCGGCGCGTCGAGGTGGGGAACCAGTTCGGCACCCAGACGCTCCTCCTGAAGAAGACGCGGACGCTCTGCCTCCCCTCTGCGAAGACCGTTCTCTAACCGCAACGGTCGGGCGCCGCTCCCCTGGGGCGGCGCCCGACCTTCGACCTGCCGCGCCCCCGAGCCATCCAAGCGCGGACGCCTGCGCAGCCGTTTGCGCCGTTGACCCGCAGGCCTGGACACGTGCGCGAGAGCGGGTCCCGGATCTGCTTTGTCCGCGACCCGGAGAGGTAGACGAAAGTCGAGATCTCCGCTGCTGCCGCATTTACCGGCACGGTCCATTCTTGGCCACGGACGCATCCCGGCGTTTCTGTTCGCAGTGACACAGCATCCGTGACACCCATGGGTGCCGTTCCGGAGCCGCGGGAGCGGTCTAGCCGCGCCGTGTTTCGGGGTGTTGGTGGAGGCGCCTGAACGTACGATCGAGGAGGTCTAGAGGGTCGCCCACTCGTTTCCTGGGGCGCCCGAGATACTCAAGCTCGAGAACAAAGAGAAGCCCGACCCCAATCGCGACGACCAGGCCAATCCATTGCCGAGATGGAACGATGGCCTGGAAGAGGGGGAACATCCAACTGCCGAGAACGCCGCCGTAGATGATTGCGAGCGCCCGGTCGTGGCGCATTGCAATGCGGCCGAAAAGGTTGCGTGCATCCTGCGGTCGCGAGCGCATCAGGCCACCCTGAGCCGGTGCGTCCTCCGGTGCATGCTTCAGCTTCAGAGCGCCCTCAAGAAACGTCGCCCGACCGATCGTCGCGTTGTAGAGCTGACTGTTGCGCTGATCGTAGAAGACGATGCCGAGCGTGACCGAAAAACCAAGCAAGGAGAGGACGGCCTCCTCCGACCGGCCGAGCTCACTCGTCGTGAGAAGTCCGACTGCCGCCCCCGCGACTGTGGGTACGAGCGCGAGCAACTTGAAACGAATCTCGGTGAGAAGCTTCCATGCGCTGAGCGTCTGCTCGTAATCCATGCGGTTTCGCTCTTCGAGCATCACAACACA
>DASXSE010000062.1:0-2666 GCA_036506175.1 Gaiellaceae bacterium | reverse complement strand
ATCCTGCTCGCGTGGTTGGTCGGCGGTCGCGGAAACGGCGCGCCTCAGGGTCGCCGGCCCGTCATAGCGAGCCGAGCGACGCTGTTCGTCCTTCCACTGCGTGGCGGGACACCGACTCGGCTGAGCCCCGCGGTTGGCAGTTTCGCCTTCCTCTCGAGTCCGCAGTTCGCTCCGAACGCCGGTTCGGTCGCCTTCACTGCTCAGCGTTGCCTCACGTGCGCCCACGACCTGATGCTTCTGCGAAACGAGAGCCTTCACGTACTCAACCGGTTCGCGCTCCGCGCCGCTTGGTTTCCGGACGGCAAAAAACTGCTGTTCGTTCATATCGGAAGCGACGGCACGACGCTCTACCGGATCGGCGCTGACGGGGGCGGGCTACGAGAGGTGGCCAGGGAGCACGAATCCGACGAGGGTGGTGCGAGCTTCGACACCCCGGCGGTCGCCCCCACGGGAACGCGAGTTGCCTACAGCCTCGAAGTTGAACCGATCGAGAGTCGTGAGCTGTTCGTGCGCGAGATCACGAGCGACGCTCCGCGCATGATCTCGCGTCTTCCCCTGTCTGCAGTCGAACCCCATTTCTCGCCGGACGGCCGCTTGATCGCCTTTGCGTGCGAGCTCCGAAACAACACCTTCGGGATTTGCACGACAGACCTCCGCGGCAAAGGTAAGCGCGTTCTTACTCGTGGCCCAGACGATCATGATCCGGTGTTTTCGCCCGACGGCAGATCCATCGTCTTCAGCAGCAACCGCGCGGCTCCGGGCTTCGGAATCCGCTCGCTCTACCTCGTCTCGACCCGCGGCCATCGACTGCGCCGCCTCACTCGCGGAGCCGACGACTCCGAGCCGGCGTTTTCGGCGGACGGTCGTCGCATCGTGTTCGTTCGCCGCTCGCTGCAGTACGTCCGGACGATGTCGTCCTCGACCGCGCCCGGCCGTTGAGGTTTGATGGGTCGGCGAGGAGCAAACTCAGTAAACGCCGCTAGGGTATTGCCTTGAGCCGAGAGAGTGGTGCATTGCCAGTCGGTGCTCCCCACGAGATCGGAGGCCAAGTGAATCGCGGTGGCGAGCCGCTTAGCCCCGAACTTGCCCTCGTCGATCCCGCCCTCGCCGAGGCTGCGCGCCGCGGGCTCCCGAACCCGAACGGTACGGACCGTGCCGCAGACCTGCTCGAGACCCCGTCCAGGCCGAGACTCGACAACTCGCCTCCGGCGAGTGCGCCGTCGGCAGTGCAGCCGGACCCCGCCTCAACGGGGGCATCCTCGCCGTCGGGACCCGACAAGGTGTCGGCTCCGAGTCGTGTTAGGCCCCCCAAGCGCAATAAGTCTCGCGTCGGCTGGACGGTCGCGCTACTTGCTCTTCTCGGGGTCGGCGCGTGGATCGGAATCTCCCAAGTGGGAGGCGGTGGCAGTTCCGAAATCAGTGCTGCGAAGCAGGTCAGCGCTCGAAAGCAGGTTACGTCTCGCAAGCGAGAGTCGTCGGTCCGTCACGCGACCACGAAACGCTCCTCCGCGGCGAACCAGGGAAAGCCTCGCGCCACCACCACCGGGAAGAAGTCTGGTCGCGGCCGCGTGCGGACGTTTGGGTGGATTCGTGAGCCGAAGGCGTCCTTTTACGCTATTCAGTTCTCCCGCGGCGGCAGGCGGATCCTCCAAGCTCGCACGACCGAGCCGAGGCTTGTCGTCCCGGCTTCGTGGGCGTACCGTGGCCGGCGATTCAGTTTCGAGCCCGGTCGCTATACGTGGGTCGTCCGCCCCGGCTTCCGCAGTTCCGGACGCGTGCGGTACGGCGCACCGATCGTACGCGCCAAGCTCGTCCTGTGAGTTAGCCGCCGACCGGGACCCGATGACGGCGAAGGCGAGATATTTGCAAAGCGAGCGCTGTCGTGAGACAACAGGTGAGACATCGCCCAAGCCGCCAAACGAACGGAGGCACAATGAAACGCACCCTCGTCACGACCCTCCTCGCTGGGACCGCCCTCATGCTGGGGGCAGCGGCGGGCTCGACGGCTGCTCCTTCCGATTCGTCGGGTGTGGACCGAACCTCGGCTACCGAGACCTGTGATCAGAAAGGCGCGGGAACGGGCGATTGGGAAGTCTCCTTCGGAACCCGAGTGATCCGGCGGAAGGCCGAGGCGCTCCTCGCCCGAGTACGCCGGAAGGGCTTTCGGCGGGCTTTGATCGAGCGCGAGCAGTGCCTGTACGAGGTGTCGATCATTCACCTGACGCACGAGCGCGCAAACACCCTCGCCGCGCGTGCCCGCCGAAAGCGATTTCGGGTCCTCGTGGTGCAGAGCTGAATCGGCTGGGCAAGGAGACCTCGGTCGCGATCTAGGACGGAGCTCGAGAACAAGAGCCGCGCGAAGCCGGCCCCTTCTTCTATGCGCAGTGCCGGGCTCGAACCAGCGACCTCCTGCTTGTAAGGCTCGTGGAGACTGGAGCAGTGGGGATCAAACGGGCATCCGGCCGAACGAGTGGCAAAGGACACCTCTCTCAAGGGGTGCGATCGTCACGCCGCTTCAACAGCCAGCGTCCCGACTCAATTTTCTCGAGGGTCGAACCTCTCGAACACGGACGAGAGGCCGCGGTTGACAAACTCGTCGATCCGTCGCTCGAGGTCTTCCTTGTGCCCACCGGCTGGGTCGGCGCGCGGTGGCGGGAAGTCTGAGC
>DASXSE010000061.1:0-4229 GCA_036506175.1 Gaiellaceae bacterium | reverse complement strand
GGAAGCGAGACTGCTCCTAGGCGACCTCGACGGGAGCGCCCGCGTCACCTTCTTCCGCGAGCCGTTCGAGGTGGACGAGCAAGAAGAGATCGTTCAGCTGACCAGCCGACACGCGGGCGACCCCGAGATCATCGGCGTTCCGTTCTGGGCCGACTCAGCGCTCTTCGCCGCTGCCGGGATCCCGACCGTCGTGTACGGCCCGCGCGGCGAGGGGGCGCATGCCACGGTCGAGTGGGTCGATCTCGCCTCGGCCGCGCGCTGCGTCGGCGTCTATAGCGCGGTCGCCGCCGAGCTCTGTGCTTAGGAGCGTCCGCGACCGGCGGCCATGCGGCGGCCGCTCGCGCGCGCCGAGGGACGCTGGGGGACCTTCGCGGGCGGCTGCGGTGACCGCGCTTTCTCGGCGAGGTCGGCGAAGGTCGTCTGCTCGAGGATGGAGATCGTCGCGTCCCGCACCTGTTCCCAGACCGGACGCAACGAGTTGGCGACGAGCTCGGGACACGGGTCTGGATTGCGACGCGTTGCATAGCCGATCGGGGCGAGCTGGCCCTCGAACAGGCGAACGACGCGTTCAAGCGTGATTTCTCCAGCCGGGCGGTTGAGCCGATGGCCGCCGCGTGGTCCGCGCACTGACCGGACGATCCCGGCGTGCCGAAGCACCGGCATGACCTGTTCGAGCACGGACCGCGGGGCGTCGATTGCAGTGGCGATCTGCTCGAGCCGGAGCGGCCCGCCGTCGGCGACGGCGAGCGCTACAACCGCTCGAGTGGCGTAGTCGGTGCGGCGTGAAACCCACACGTGGCGCTCCTCCTGCGAGTCACTTCCCAATTGACAGGCGCATCTTCCTTACCTATGGTGGCATCTTTGATATTTCAGACAATGTTGACAGACTTTATCAAGAATTCCGCTAGATGCAATGTGACCAAGCCCTAGAGAACGGAGAACGACGATGACGAAAGGCGTGATGCTGGCCGCCGCACTGCTGTCGAGCATCGCTCTACTTGCGGTCGGCTGCGGTGGCGCCTCCGAAGCCAGCGGTGGCGGAGGCGGCGGGAAGATCACACTGGTCGCCTACTCGACGCCGAAGGAAGCGTACGAAGCCCTCATTCCCGCCTTCCAGAAGACCGCGGCCGGAAAGGGAGTCGATTTCGAGCAGGCTTACGGCGCCTCCGGCGAGCAGAGCCGGGCGGTCGAGGCCGGCCTCCCGGCCAGCGTCGTCGCCTTCTCGTTGGAGCCGGACATCACGCGGCTCGTCGACGCCGGCATCGTCGCCAAGGACTGGAACCAGAACCAGTACAAGGGGATGGTCACGGACTCGGTCGTCGTCTTCGTCGTCCGCAAGGGCAATCCGAAGAACATCCACACGTGGGACGACCTGGTCAAGCCTGGCATCGAGGTGATCACGCCAAACCCGTTCACGTCTGGCGGCGCCCGCTGGAACTTGATGGCGGCGTACGGCTCTCAGATCGAGCTCGGCAGGACTCCGGACCAGGCGTTGCAGTACCTCCACGATCTTCTCAGCAACACACCCGTGCAGGACAAGAGCGCGCGCGAGGCGCTCGCGACATTCGTCGGAGGGAAGGGCGACGTCATGCTCGCGTACGAGAACGAGGCGATCACCGCGCAGCAGAAGGGCGAGGACGTCGACTACATCGTCCCCGACCAGACGATCCTGATCGAGAACCCGATTGCCGTCACGACCGACGCGCCGCCGGCTGCGAAGGCGTTCGTCGACTTCCTCTACACGGACGAGGCGCAGAAGATTTTCGCGGAGAAGGGCTACCGGCCGGTGGTGAAGGGTGCTGCGACCGGTGTCACGTTCCCGCAACCGCCGGGTCTGTTTACGATCGAGAAGTTCGGGGGCTGGAGCGAGGTCAAGTCCAAGTTCTTCGATCCGGACAACGGTCTCGTGACCAAGATCGAGCAGGACCTCGGGGTGTCGACCGATAGCGGCTAGAGCACACGCAGCCAGGTTCCCCGTTCGAGCTACGCCCGGGCGCTTGCCGCTCGGGCGTAGCTTCACGGCTGCCTACCTCGGGCTCATCGTCCTTCTCCCGCTGGCCGCGATCATCTGGAAGTCGACGCAGGCCGGTGCGGATGGCTTCTGGCGGGCGATCTCGAGCCCGAGTGCGGTCGCGTCGCTCGAGCTGACCTTCGCCATCTCGTTCGTCGTCGTGGTGATCAACGCGGTAACGGGAACGCTCATCGCGTGGGTGCTGGTGCGCGACTCCTTCCGCGGGAAGGCGTTCGTCAACGCCCTCATCGATCTCCCGTTCGCGCTCCCGACGATCGTCGCCGGCCTGACGCTGCTCGCGCTCTACGGCCCGCGCGGGCCGCTCGGGATCAACATCGCGTACACACGGGCGGCGGTCCTCGCGGCCCTGCTCTTCGTGACGCTGCCGTTCGTCGTCCGCTCGGTGCAGCCCGTCCTGCTCGAGCTCGACCGGGAGATGGAGGAGGCCGCCGCCTCTCTGGGCGCGAGGCCGCCCGCGATCTTCCGCCGCATCGTCCTGCCGAACCTGGCCCCGGCGATCCTCTCCGGCTGCTCGCTTGCGTTCGCTCGCGCCCTCGGCGAATTCGGCTCCGTGGTCCTCATCTCGGGGAACATCCCCTTCAAGACCGAGGTCGCGTCGGTGCACATCTTCAGCCTGGTCGAGAGCGACGCCGCATCGAGTGCTGCAGCCTTGTCGGTGGTCCTGCTCGCGGGCTCGCTCGTCTCGCTGATCGCCTTCGACGCGTTCCGTCGCTGGAGGTTCCACGGTGGCGGCTAGGCTCGGGCTCCGCTTCGCCGCGCTCGGCTACCTTGCGCTGCTGCTCGTCCTGCCCGTGGGAATGGTCTTCTGGCGCACCTTCCAGCACGGGATCGGACCGGTGTGGGACGCGGCCACGACTCCCGAGGCTCTGCACGCGCTTTGGCTCACGCTCCTGATCGCGATGATCGCCGTGCCCGCGAACACGATCTTCGGAGTCGTGTGCGCCCTCGTCCTCGTCCGTGACCGGTTCCGCGGGAAGACCTTCCTGAACGCGCTCGTCGACCTCCCGTTCGCGCTCTCGCCCGTGGTGATCGGCCTGGCGCTCTTTCTCGTCTATGCGCGCAACGGCTGGCTCGGCGGGTGGCTCCTCGACAACGGGATTCGGGTCATCTTCGCGTTGCCCGGGATGATCCTCGCGACGATCTTCGTCTCGTTGCCCTTCGTCGTCCGCGAGGTGGTGCCCGTGCTCCGCGAGATCGGCACCGAGCAGGAGGAGGCGGCTTGGACGCTGGGAGCCTCGCCCTTTGCCACCTTCCGCCGCATCACGCTGCCAGCGATCCGCTGGGGCGTTACGTACGGGGTGGTCCTCACGACCGCGCGTGCGATCGGGGAGTTCGGTGCCGTCTCGGTGGTGTCTGGCAGCATCGCAGGGCGCACCGAGACCCTGACGCTCCACGTGCAGGACCGCTTCCAGTCCTTCGATCTGACCGGGGCCTACACTGCGTCGGTCGAGCTCGCCCTCATAGCTGTGCTTACTCTTCTCGTCATGACCCTGCTCCGAAGGGAGAGGCCCGGTGGCGATAGCGATTCGCCGGGTGACGAAGCGCTTCGGTAGCTTCGTCGCTCTCGACAACGTCTCCCTCGCGATCGCCAGCGGCTCGCTGACCGCCGTACTCGGACCGAGCGGTAGCGGGAAATCGACGCTGCTGCGGATCGTCGCCGGTCTCGAGGCGCCCGACGAGGGCGACGTCTCGATCCACGGTGAGGACGCAACCGGGATCCCGCCGCAGCAGCGCGGGGTCGGCTTCGTCTTTCAGCACTACGCGGCGTTCAAGCACATGAGCGTGCGCGAGAACGTCGCCTTCGCGCTCAAGATCCGCAAGCGGCCGAAGGCGGAGATCAACGAGCGCGTGGGAGAGCTGCTTCGGCTCGTCCAGCTCGAGGGCATCGCCGACCGCTATCCGTCGCAGCTCTCCGGCGGCCAGCGGCAGCGCATGGCGCTTGCGCGCGCCCTCGCCGCCGAGCCGCGCGTCCTGCTCCTCGACGAGCCGTTCGGCGCGCTCGACGCGCGCGTGCGCAAGGAGCTCCGCGCCTGGCTCCGCGGCCTGCACGAGGAGGTTCCGGTGACAACCGTTCTCGTCACGCACGACCAAGAGGAGGCGATGGAGGTCGCTGACCGCGTCGCCGTCATGAACGAGGGGCGGATCGAGCAGACCGGCAAGCCGCGCGACCTCTACGAGCATCCGGCGAACGAGTTCG
>DASXSE010000060.1:0-3128 GCA_036506175.1 Gaiellaceae bacterium | reverse complement strand
GCTTCGGCCGGTTCTGTGTTAGTGAGCCTCCCGCCGGGCAAAGCCCGGCTCCGGCGGCCGATCGTTTTGACCTACCGAGAGCGGCTAGTGCTTGATCACGTACGACTTGTTGAGGTCGAGCGCGATCGCCAGGAGCAGCGTTCCGGCCCACCAGTTCACGGGGTCGAGCGTGAGCACTTCCTTGTCGCCGACGAGGTTGCAGATGAACCAGACGAGGAACCAGAGCAAGGTCATGGGCGAAGCATCTCAGACCCCCCGATCGAGGGATAGGTCACCGCCTCGACCCGCCGATACCGCAAGCACCCACCTCCCCCTCCTTATGCGGATCCATACTCCGAACCGCATCTGTGAACAAGAGACCGGCTCTGGCCGGTCTCTTTGTTTTCGCGGCGCTTCGCTTGCTTCCGTGGGGGAACCAGGGGTTCCCCCGTGCTACTAGCGCCAGTCGACGCTGATCACATCGACCGGCTCTTCGAAGCCTTTGAGGGCCTCCGATCGGGGACTCGAAGTCCGGAAGCCGCTGCCGGCACCCTCGACCGTCTCCCAGCTCGCGAGGATCTCGCCTGCCCCCGCGGCGGCGCCGATCCGAGCCGCGACGTGAACGGCTTCGCCGCCGTAGGGGTTGGAGGTCCCGTCGTTCTGGAATGCATCGCCGGTGTGCGCCCCGATCCTGACGTCGGGCGCGACGATCTCGGCCGCAAGGGCGCGCTGGATGGCGATGGCGGCCTCGAGCGCTGCCCTCGGAGTTGCGAACGTGGCAAAAAAGCCGTCTCCAGTCTGCTGGACGACCTCGCCGCCGCAGTTGGCGATCTGCTCTTCGAGTAGCTCGTTGTGCCGCCCGAGCAGCTTTCTCCATTTGTCGTTGCCGAGCGTCTCGAGTAGGCGAGTCGATCCGACGATGTCCGTGAACAGGAACGTGCGGCGAGTCTGCTGCCGGCCAAGGAGTTCGGCGGTCCGCTCGGCGTCCGCCTTCGCGCCGATACGCTCGAACGCTGCGTGCGCGGCGTCGAGCTCCGACGTGGCGGCATGCTCGTCTCCCTGCCGCCGGAAAGCGACGCCGAGTAGGACGCGAGATTGCGCGGTCTCGAACGGAGCCCCGACCTCGCGCCACTCGTCTCGCGCCTGACGGAGCCGGCGGACGGCCTCGTCCGTATCGCCTTCGGCGAGCGCGATCCGACCAGCGGCGACGTGAACGGTCGCATCGAACGCTGGAGCGCGGCGGCCTCCAATCTCGTAGGCATCCACGATCTTCTCGAGCTCGGCGACTGCTGCACGCGCCGTCTTCAGATCGCGGGCCGCTACCGCGATCTCCACCTGAGCCGGCAGGCGCCGGATCCGCGCGAGCGGTTCCTCGACCTCCTCGAGTGCGCGTGTGATTCCCGCGAGGGCCGCATCAAGCTTCCCTTCTGCGAGGCGGAGCAAGGCGAGGCCCGGCTGGGGGTCGGCGCCGAGCTCGTTCGCCTGCGCGTACGCCTCCTCCGCGGCAGCGAAGTCGCCCAGCCGGCGACGAATCTCGCCGATCTCGTAGTGGCCGCTCGCGGTCAGGTAGCGCTCGAAGTCGTGGAGCTCGTCACAGGCCGCCATTGCGACCTTCTCCGCACCCTCCAGGTCGCCCCGAAGTCGCATGAGCTCGGCGCGGTGAATGCGGCAGGCGCCGGGAAAGCCCGTCACCTCCAGCCGGTCACACCAGCGGTTGGCGGCCTCCGTCCACTCGGCGGCACGGCGATAGTCACCGACGTCCTGGCACGAGCTGATGGTCATGCAGTAGACGAGGGTCGTCGAATAGGCCTGGAGCTCTCCGCTGACCGCAGCCGCCGTCCCTTCGTCGATGAGCTCGAGACCCTGCTCGATCTCGCCACTCTTCACGAGGGAGCGCCCTTTGCCGACGAGCGCGAGCATCTGCGTGTCACGGTCGCCGAACCTGCGGGCGAGCTCGTACGCGCGCTCGAAGTGCGCGATCGCCATGGGGTAGTTCCCTTCGGCGATCATCGCCTGGGCCGCCCGCGTCAACGCGATCCGCCCGTGTACAGCGGACTCCTCTTCGCCCTCAAGCTGGCGCTCGGCCGTGGCGAACCAGCCCTGGGCGGGCGAGAACGCGCCGCGGTTCGACTCGTCCCAGGAGAGTGTGAGCGCAACCCGTGCGGCGTCCACGTTCCGCCCTTCGCCGGCGAAGGCGACATAGGCCCGCTCGCGCAGCCTGATCGCCTCGCCGAGCCTGCCGCTCCACCAAGCGGCCTCGCCGTAGCGCTCGAGGTCCTCGGCGCTCAGGCTCGCCTGATCGACGCTTGCGTACGCCTCGAACGCCTCCCGCCACGACTGGCGCGAAGCAGCGTCTCGGGCACCCACGATCGGATCGACAGTCTGCGACATGGTCTCGCCCTATTGTCACATCAGCCGGCAACTTCCTCGGAGAGCGCACTCATCCGCCGCCGGAGGCGGGCTCTGCCCGCCGGGAGGCCCACAAACAAAGAACCGCCCGAAGTGCGAGCACCCCGGGCGGCTCCTGAAACGCTCGAACGACGACCCCGCTCGCGAGGAGGGGGCTCGTGGGGGAACCAGGGGTTCCCCCACGGCTACTACATCATGCCGCCCATGTCGGGCATGCCGGCGCCTGCACCGGCCGGGGTCTTCTCCGGCGGCTCGGCGACGACCGCCTCGGTCGTGAGGATGTTCTTCGCGATCGACGCCGCGTTCTGCAGGGCAGAACGCGTGACCATCGTCGGGTCGATGATCCCGGCCTTGACGAGATCCTCGTACTCACCGGTCTCGACGTTCAGGCCGTGGCCCTTCGTCCCGGTGCGGATCTTGTCGATCACGAGCGAGCCCTCGAGGCCTGCGTTGTCGGCGAGCTGACGGATCGGCTCCTCGAGCGCCCGCGTGACGATGTGCGCCCCGGTCCGGTCGTCGCCGTCGAGAGAGTCGGCCTTGACCGCCCCAGCCGAGTTGAGAAGAGCGACGCCGCCGCCGGGGACGATGCCCTCCTCGAGGGCGGCCCGCGTAGCCTGCAGCGCGTCCTCGACGCGGTGCTTCTTCTCCTTCATCTCGGTCTCGGTCGCAGCGCCGACCTTGATCACGGCAACACCGCCGGCGAGCTTCGCCAGCCGCTCCTGCAGCTTCTCACGGTCGAA
>DASXSE010000059.1:0-2021 GCA_036506175.1 Gaiellaceae bacterium | reverse complement strand
GGCGAGCTTCTTCTCGACGATCTCGAGCATCGCCTCGCGGTAGGCGTCCGTGAAGGCCTCGGGGTTCCAGGGCTCGGTCAGGCTCTCGATCAGCGACCGGGCCATGTCGACCTCGTTCTCGCGGACCTTCTCGTCGGCCGGAACGGTGTCGAACTCGGCCGCCCGGACCTCGTCGGGCCAGTACATCGTCTCGAGGACGAACACCTCGTCCTTGAACCGGAGCGCGGACAGGTGCTCCTTGTCTCGGAAGCTGACCTTCGCGATCCCGACCTTGCGCTCGTCCGAGAGCGCCTTGCGGAGCAGCGCGTAGGCCTTGGCCCCGGTCTCGTCCGGGACGAGGTAGTAGGACTTCTTGAACAGGATCGGGTCGATCTCCTCGAGATCGACGAACTGCTGGATGTCGATCGCACGACTCGACTCGACCGGGACCGCATCGAAGTCCTCGTCGGTCATGACCACGTACTTGTCCTTCTCGACCTCGTAGCCCTTGACGATGTGGTCGAACTCGACCTCCTCGCCGTCGACCGAGCACACGCGCTTGTACCGGATCCTGCCCATGTCCTCGTCGTGGAGCTGGTTGAACTTCAGCGACTTCTCCTCGGTAGCCGGGTAGACGGCGACCGGGATCGTGACGAGGCCGAACGAGATGGCCCCCTTCCACATCGCTCTGGGTGGCATGCGCGCTCCTCGTGCCTGGGCGTCCAGCTCGACGCTCGGGATCGCGATTCTAGCCGCCGTGGCGGACATGTCCCGCCGGACCTGCCCCGGGTTCGACGCCCCGACCCCCGGCTTGACCCCGCCCGTTGCCTCGGGGTAGGAACCCCCGGTGCGCTTCGCCCGCAACGTCGTCCCGGTCATCGTCGCGATCGTGCTGTTCGCGGCCTGCTCCAGCGGCGACACGCAGGACCAGGGTGGGGGCACGCCGGCGAGCGGCCCGACGACGACGGGGCCGACGGCGACGGAGACAACGGGAACGGGGCCGACGGCGACCGGCCCCACCGGCGAGACCGCCGGCGGCGAGTTCGACGGGCCCGTGTCGGTCGACACCGGGGCCCAAGCCGTCGCGGGGTTGACTGCGGCGTTCTACTCCTGCGACGGGGTGAACGGTGTGTGGACCTACACCGTGAAGGGTGGACCCTTCGACTTCGACATCGATACGACGGTGGATATGGAGGGCGGCACCGGAACCCTGGTGATCAGCGAGGACTTCACCGTCGACCCCGTCGGGGACATCTCGTTCACCGACACCGTCGATCTCGTGATCGCCGGCACGGCCGGCGCGCCCGCGTTCAAGGCCACCTCGATCGACGTGAAGGTCGATTCGGCGGTCCCCGGGCTCGACCAGATCGCGAAGTCCTTCTTCCGGAAGAACTCCGAGGTCCCGATCCTGGCCGGCGCGGAGCAGTGCTGAGTCCGGCCTGACCGATACGCTTGCGGGGATGTCCCCGCGCAAGAAGACGCCCGGCGGCCGCGCGTTCACCGTCGAGTTCCCCACGCCGCTCCCGGTCGACAAGCGCGGCGACGCATGGTGGATGGAGGCCGACGGCCGCGAGCTGCGCCTGTCGAACCTCGACAAGGTCTTCTGGCCGGCCGAGGGCTACACCAAGGGCGATCTCGTCGCCTACTACTTCAACGTCGCCGAGCTGATCCTGCCGTACCTGCGGGAGCGCCCGCTCACGATGAAGCGGATGCCCGACGGGATCGCGGGACCGTTCTTCTACGAGAAGACGGCGCCGTCGCACACGCCCGAGTGGATCGCGCGCTGCCCCGTCCAGAGCGACGACAGCAAGGACGGCGTGATCGGCTACCTGATGGTGAACGACCTCTCCACGCTCCTGTTCGTCGCGAACCTCGGCTGCATCGAGATGCACCCGCTGCATTCGCGGTGCGCGACGATCGACACGCCCGACTACCTGTTCTTCGACCTCGACCCGATGGGTGCGAGCTTCGAGGACGTCCTGATCGTCGCGCGCCACGTCCGGGCGGCGCTCGGGGCGCTCGGGCTCACCGGGTACCCGAAG
>DASXSE010000058.1:0-3965 GCA_036506175.1 Gaiellaceae bacterium | reverse complement strand
GGCTCGGATAGACACTCGAGAGGCCGGAAAGCCTCTCCCCGGGCCGAAACCGAGTTAGTAACAGTCTGTTACTTGAGGTTGCGCGGGTCTACGCGGCGTCTACTTCGACCGGCTCGCTGCCATTGTCTTCGCGGCCTAGCTGCTTGTCCCACCAGACGGCTTCGCGGCGCTGGAGCTCCGTCTGCGCCTTGCCGACGTAGGTCGCGAGCTCGGCCTCCTTCTGGGTCAGGTGAGCCTCGAGCTCCGCAAGAGCCGACTCGCGTACTTCGATCTTGTCGGTGCGCAGGTCGATGTCGGCGTCCAGGGCTGCCTGGCGCTGGTCGACCTCGGTCTCCCGCTCGTCGAGCTCGCGGACCCGGTCGCGGATCGCCTCTTCCATTGACGCGAGCCGCTTTTCGCGCCGGTCCTGGCGCTTCGCCTGGGACTCCGTCAGGCCTTCCTGGCTCGTCAGGGCGGACTCCCGGCCTGCAAGCTCGCGCTCGCGCTCCTCGAGTTGCCTCGCTCGCTGCTCGAGGTCGGCGCCGAAGTTCAGGTCGCGCTGGGCATGTGCGAGCTCGGCCTTGAGCCTGTTCAGCTCGGCCTCGCGGGCGGCCAGCTCGACTTCGCGCTGATCGAGCTCCGCCGAGCGCACGGCTGCCTCGCGGACGACGGCGGTCTTGTCCGTGTAGTCGCGCTCGAGCGACTCGAGATCTCCACGCAGCCGCTCCTGCTTGAGCAGCAGCTCGGCCTCGCGTTCGCCGAGGGCCTCGTCCTTGGCCGCGACGCGCGCGGCCTCTTTCTTGAGGTCGGCCTCGCGCGAGGAGAACTTGCGCTCGCGCTCCGAGACTTCCTTGTCGCGCGCACGGCACTCGTCCTCGCGCTTCCCGAGCGCCCGCTCGCGGCCTTCGAGCTTGACGATGCCCGCGCGCTCTCGCGCCTCGAGCTCCTGCTCGGCGCGGGAGAGCTTCTGCTCACGGTCGGAGAGAGCCTTCCGCTGCTTCTCGAGCTCGTGCGAGAACTTGGAGCGGTCCCGCTCGAAGCTCTTCAGCTCGGTCAGCTTTCGTTCGGCCTGCTCTTGCCGCTCGATCGAGAGCTGCTGTTCGGCCGCGAGCTCGGCCTGGAGCTCGGCGAGCCGGGCGTGCTCGGCCTCGATCGTCTCGCGCTGGTCGCGGACTTTGCGCTCGCGCTCCTCGAGCTCTGCCTGGAACTCGGCCAGCTTTGCGTCACGCTCATCGAGCGTGGAGGCGCGGCGAGCCAAGCCCTGGTCGGACTCCATGCCCGCCTCGAAGACCTCCTGCTGCTCCGCGAGCGCCGCCGTCAATGCCGCCTCACGCGCTTGGGCGGCGGCTAGTTCCTTGCGAAGCTCGTCGGTGGCGCCGTCGGAGGTGACGGTGAAGGGCTCGGCGTCTGACGGTCGCGCAGTCAGCTCGAAGCGGAGCTCGACGTTCGGCTGATGGACCGCCTGGTTCGTCTCCTCCGGCTCCTCTCGCCTGCGCTCGAGTTGTGCCCGCAGGCCGGTACCGAACTCCTTCTTCTTGGTCTCGTTCGTGTCGTTGTCGGGCGCCATTGTCTTCTCCTAGAAGATCTTGGATAGGTTGAGGAACGCGGGGCCGAGGATGACCAGGAACATCGCCGGGAAGATGAACAACACGGTGGGAAAGAGCATCTTGATCGGCGCCTTCATCGCCTTCTCCTCCGCCGCGGCCTGGCGGCGTAGGCGGGTGTCGGTCGCCTGAACTCGCAGGATCCGGCCCAGGGAGATCCCGAGCTGGTCGGCCTGGATGATCGCCCGGGTGAAGCCCGAGACCTCGGGGGTGTCGCAGCGCGCGGAGAGCTTCTTCAGCGCGTCCTGGCGAGACTCGCCGATGCGGATCTCGTTCAGCGTTAGTCCGAACTCTTCTGTCAGCGGGCCGTCCATGTGGTCCGTCAGCTTGGAGATCGCGCCGTCGAAGCCGAGGCCCGCCTCGACGCTGACGGCGAGCAGATCGAGCGCGTCGGGCAGTTGCGCACGGATCAGCTCGCGGCGCTTCCGGGCTCGCGCGCCGACCACGAAGTCGGGCGCGAGAAAGCCGACTGCGCCGAGCCCGAGGCCGAGGAGAAGGCCGATGCCGCCCGCGACCGCGCCGAAGAGCACCCCGACGAAGAGGCCCCCGATCCCGACCGCCGCTTTCGCGGCGAGGAAGACGGTTGGAGAGACTGTCCGGCCGAGACCCGCGGCCAGCAGCTTGCCGCGAACGCCATCGACATTCGTCTTCGGGTTAATCCGCAAGACGAGCTTGGCAAGACGCTCGACGGCCGGTTCGATCACCCGGTCGCGGAAGGGCTGCTCCCGCGCTCCGAGGGCGGCGCGGAACTTTCCATAGTTGGCCGCGCGTTTCACCGAGACCTCGCGGTCGCGGGCAGGCGCGGTTGCAGCCTCGCCGAAGAGGTAAGCCGCGCCGGCGAGGAAGAGGATTGCGAGCAGGATCAGAAGCACGGATTCACCCCTTGAAGGAGACGATCTTTTTCAGGACGAGTGACCCGAACGCCATCATCGTGAGACCGAGCATGATCAGCATGTGCCCGGTGTGCGAGTGGAAGAGCGGGTCCATGTAGGTCGGGTTCAGCACCGTCATCGCGAGCGCGATGAAGAACGGCAGCCCGACCAGGACGTAGGCCGCCATACGGCCCATTGCGGTCAGCGAGCGGATCTTGCGCGCGAACTGCTGGCGGTCGCGAACCGTGTCGGCGACCATGTCGAACAGGCCCGCCAGCGAACCGCCCACCTGCCGCTGGATGTTCACGGCCGTGATCACGAAGGAGAAGTTCTTCGAGCCGATGCGCTCGGCGGTCTCCTGCAGCGCTGCCTCCATCGGGCGGCCGAGCTGCGTATCGGTGAGAACACGGCGGAGCTCCTTTGCGGCCGGTTCCTGGCCCTCGTCGACAACGCTCTGGATCCCCTGCTTGAAGCTGTGGCCGGCCTTCAGGGAGGCGGCCATCGTGATCAGCAGGTCGGGCAACTGATCCTCGAAGGCGCGCACCCGCCGCCTCGCCCTCATCCAGACGACCAGGTAAGGGACAAAGCCTCCGACCAAGAACGACGCGAGGATCGCAAGCGGGCCTCCGCTGATGATCGCTGCGAGCACGGCGAGGACGAACGAGCAGCCGATCAAGAGCCAGGCGAACTCGACCGTGCGCAGGGGCAGGTCGGCCCGCTCGAGCAGAAGCTGCAGGTTCCGCCACTGGCGGCGGTGCCCGAAGGTGCTCTCGGTTACCCGGAACAGGCCGCTGAGCATCGCCAAGCGCTCACGGCCGGTTCGGTGCTTCGCGGCGCGGCCCCGCGAAGGCTCGACGTGAGCGGCGAGGCGTCGCTTCAGCCACGAGTCCCTGAGGGTCGAGGCGGCGAGGATTCCGGCCGCGAGCACGAGCAAAGCGGCGAGCACCGTGAAGAGGAGGTCGCCGGCCCTTCCGTAGAACGCGTCGGGGAGCAGCGGAGACGGCTTGCCGTTCGTGGCCGAGCCGCTTCCGGGCACGCTCACGCTCGTCGTGTCCGATCCGAGCCTGCCGACGCTTGCCTTCAACTCGAGCTTGTCGCCCGGGCGGGCCGTCGTCAGGTAGCGAACGCGCCACGTGCGGCGGAGCTCACGACCGATTGAGCTATAGATCCCGCTCAGGGTCGCGCTCGTCGAGGCTGTGTGGAAGCTGCCTCCGGTAGAGCGTGCAAGCCGCTCGAGGCCGGACGAGTCGGCGTGGGACCCAAACGCGATCGGGTAGACGACCGCACCTGCTTTGTGGAGCGAGAGGAGCGCGTCGCTCTCCGAGGCTCGGCTGCCGACATCGTTGCCGTCGGTGAGCAGGACGACGACGCGACCTCCTGGCTGGCTTGCCAGCAGGCGGGCGGAAAGATCGACCGCGTCCCACAACGCCGTGCCCGAATTCGCTCCGACGGCGAGCGTGCGGAGTGCGTTGTCCGAATCGATCGTCGAGGTGGAGAACGGGCCCTGCAG
>DASXSE010000057.1:0-31193 GCA_036506175.1 Gaiellaceae bacterium | reverse complement strand
CGAGCGGCGCGAGCCGGCGAGGCCGCTAGACCGAGGGAAGGAGGATTCGGGAACCGTGAACGCATACGAAGTCATGCTCATGCTCGATCCCGAGCTCACCGAGGAGCGCCAAAACGAGATCCTCGCGCGGACGCGTGAGCTGATCGAGAAGCGCGGCGGGAGCTGGGTCGGCCACGAGCCGTGGGGCAGGCGCAAGCTTGCCTACGAGATCCGGCACAAGGGGGAGGCCAACTACCACGTGGTGCAGTTCGACGCCGATCCGGCCACGCTCGAGGAGATCACTCGCGTGATGAAGATCACGGACGACGTCATGCGTCACATGGCCATCCGGCGACCTGCGGATCGGACGAGGTCCAGGGTTGAGGAAGAGGCTGTCCCATCGGCCGGGTAGCATCCGAACGAGTGTTCGATTAAGAGAGGAGAAAGGCCGTGGCAAACATCAACCGCGTCGTGCTCGTCGGAAACCTGACGAAGGATCCCGAGCTGCGGCATACGCCGAGCGGAACGGCGGTGTGCAAGCTCCGCCTGGCCGTCAACACCCGCCAGAAGGATGCTTCGACCGGCGAATGGGGCGACAAGCCGAACTACTTCGACGTCACGGTCTGGGGTAACCAGGGCGAGAGCTGCGCGCAGTTCCTGTCCAAGGGCAGGCCCGTCGCGGTGGACGGCCGGCTCGACTGGCGCGAATGGGAAGCCCAGGACGGAACGAAGCGCCAGGCGGTCGAGATCATCGCCGACACCGTTCAGTTCCTCGGCTCGCGAGGCGACGGCGAGGGCCAGTCGCAGTACATCCCGCCCTCCGACGTCGCAGCCGACCAATCCGACTTCGTCAAGGCCGGCGCGACTGCCGCAGACGACGACATTCCGTTCTAGGAGGAAACACAACTGGCACGAATGGCACAACAGACGAAGCAGACCGGCCGTAGACGGCCCTCGGCTTCGACCGGTCCGATCCGGCGGAAGAGCTGTTACTTCTGCAAGGAGAAGATCGAGGAAGTCGACTACAAGAACTACAACCAGCTCCGTCGCTACGTCTCGGAGAAGGGGAAGATCCGCTCACGGCGGATCACGGGCGCCTGCCGGCGCCATCAGGAGCAGATCGCGGTGGCGGTCAAGCGCGCCCGCGAGATGGCGCTCCTTCCGTACGTCGCCCCCTAGAGCCGATGGAAGTCATCCTGCTTCAGGACGTCGAGAAGGTCGGCCTGCGCGGCGAGGTCGTGTCCGTCGCGCGCGGGTACATGCGTAACTACCTCGAGCCGCGCCGCCTGGCCGAGCAAGCGACCCCGGCGCGGGTCGCCGAGCTCGAGAAGCGAGAGGCGCATCGGGCGAAGCACGAGGCGGCCACCTTCGAGCAGGCGCAGGAGCTCGCGGCGACGCTCGGGAAGGCGGAGGTGCGCTTCGACGTGAACGCAGGCCCGCAGGGCACGCTCTTCGGCTCGGTCACGCCGACGAACATCGCCGACGAGCTGTGGGAGAAGCACAAGATCCGCGTCGACCGGCGCAAGATCGACCTGCCGGATCCGATCAAGCGGGTGGGCCGCTACGACATCCCGATCGAGCTCTTCCAGGATGTGTCCGTCGAGGTGCGGGTGCTCGTCGTGCCCGAGGGCGGCGAGCTGCCCCCGGAGGAGGAGCTCGAGGCGATGGAGGCGGCAGAACGGGAACGGGAGGACGCCGAAGCCGAGGCTGCGGCCGCGTCAGCGGTCGCAGTCGAAGAGGCGATCGCCCTGGTCGAGGCCGAGGAAGCGGTGGCCGGGGAGGAAGAAGCGACGGCCGAGGAGGACGAAGCGGCGGCCGAGGCGCCTCAGGACGCCGAGGCGGAGGGCGAAACCCCTCGGAGGGGTGACGCCGAGTCGGTCGAGGAACGCTAGCCGCCCTCCACAGCAAGCTCCACAGCTCTCCACACCTCTGTAAGAACTTCGCGCTCGGAGCGCACAAAGAGTGCACAGGCGCGAATCCGCGCGGTGGACGCTGTCCGGCGTGTTTGAGAACGTCTGTTCTCTTATGCCTGCAAAACGGAAGATTTCCCGTGTGGAAAAATCTCTCGCTGCGTCCACAGGGCCTTTACAGTCTCGTCCGATGGCGACGAACGCGGCCCGCGCCCCACAACCGGCACCTGAGCCGCACGTACCGCCACAGAACCTCGACGCAGAGGAGTCCGTTCTCGGGGCGATGATGCTCTCGCCGGGGGCGATCGCCGTCGTCAGCGAGATCCTCTCGAGCGACGGGCGCGAGTTCTACCGCGAGAGCCACGCGAAGATCTACCGGGCGGCCCTCGGACTCTACGTCAAGGGCGAGCCGGTCGACGCGATCACGCTCGCCGACGAGCTGGACGAGCGGGGAGAGCTCGAGGATGCCGGCGGCAAGGTGCGCATCCAGGAGCTCGCCGCGACCGTTCCGGCCACGGCCAACGCGGGGCATTACGCCCAGATCGTCAGGGAGAACTCGACGCTGCGCGGCCTCATCCGCGCGGGCGGCGAGATCGCCCGGCTCGGCTGGGAGCGCCCCGGGGAAGCAACGGAGCTGGTCGATCAGGCGGAACAGATCGTCTTCGACCTCTCGCAGCAGCGCGCGCGGGGCGAGTTCAGCCACATCGAGGAGCTGCTGAAGGAGAGCTTCGAGCGCATCACGGCCCTGTACGAGTCCGGAGCCGACGTGACAGGCGTTCCGTCCGGATTCCGCGATCTCGACCGAATCACGTCCGGTTTCCAGGAGGGAAACCTCGTCATCGTCGCGGCGCGGCCGAGCATGGGCAAGTCCGCCCTCGGCCTCTGCGTCGCCGCCAACCTCGCTGTACGCAAGAACACAACGGTGGCCCTCTTCACGCTCGAGATGTCGAAGTCGGAGGTGACGCAGCGGCTCATGTGCAGCGAAGCGAAGGTGGAGTCGCAGCGCCTGCGCACCGGCAAGCTCGGCGTCGACGACTGGCCGCGGCTCACGGCAGCCTGCGACAAGCTGGCGAAAGCGCCTATCTACGTGGACGACACCGGCTCGATCACGATGATGGAGATCCGTTCGAAGGCGCGCCGTCTGAAAGCGAAGCATCCGGACCTCGGGCTCATCATCGTCGACTACCTGCAGCTGATGACCTCGGGGACAACGGCGGAGAACCGTGTCCAAGAGGTCTCGCAGATCTCTCGCTCCCTCAAGGTGCTCGCGCGCGATCTGGGCGTGCCGATCCTGGCGCTGTCCCAGCTCTCGCGTGCCGTGGAGCAGCGCCACGACAAGCGTCCGATCCTCTCAGACCTCCGCGAGTCGGGCTCCCTCGAGCAGGACTCGGACATCGTCATCTTCATCTACCGCGACGAGTACTACGACGACGAATCCGACCAGCAGGGCCTGGCAGAGATCCATGTCGCAAAGCACCGGAACGGTCCGACCGACACCATCAAGCTCTCCTTCCTTCGCCGCTACGCCAAATTCGCCGACCTCGCCCCGGCCAGCTGATGGCGAGCTGGGCTCCACCCCTTCGCACGAGACGGCCTGTTCGCCGCGCGCCCCGACGCACCCAACGGCGCGCCGAGCCGCGCATCATCCGGGTCGGACGCCACCTCGTGCCCGACCGAGAGCTCGTCGTGCTCGCCGATCGCCTCAGCGCGATCGAGCATCGGCTCGCACCGAGCACCGAAGACGGGCCGGCCCAAAGCGCCGTGCGCCAGCTTGCCCACGACTGCGTTGCCCGGGACCTGGAAGTCGTGAGCATGGCACTCGGGCGCGCGCGCCACCCTGCAGACTAAGCTCACGGAGTGCCCGCCACCGTCATCGTCGGGGCGCAGTGGGGCGACGAGGGCAAGGGGAAGATCGTCGACCTGCTCGCACAGAGCTCGGACATCGTGTGCCGCTACCAGGGCGGCCCGAACGCGGGCCACACGATCGTGCGGGACGGTGAAACGTTCAAGCTCCATCACGTCCCGTCCGGGATTCTCTATGGGGACAAGATTTGCGTCGTCGGTGCCGGCTGCGTGGTGGACCCGGGGCTTCTCGTCCGAGAGATCGACGAGCTCGAGAGCCGCGGCATCTCCACCGCCGGCCTCCGGATCTCGGGCAACGCCCACCTCATCATGCCGTGGCACGTTGCGATCGACTCCGCCAGCGAGCGGCGGCTCGGCAACCTGCAGATCGGAACGACCAAGCGCGGAATCGGCCCCGCCTATGCCGACAAGGCCGCCCGGCTCGGAATCCGCGTCCAGGACCTCCTCGACCCCAAGATCCTGCGACAGAAGGTCGAGACGGCCCTTGCGGAGAAGAACCGCCTGCTCGACCGCGTCTACGGGGCCGAGCAGCTCGACGGTGATCGGCTCGCCGCCGAGCTGGAGGACTGTGCCCAGCGCCTCCGGCCGTACGTCGCCGATACCTCGCTGCTCGTCGACCGCGCGCTGAAGCAAGACCGGCGCGTCCTGCTCGAGGGCGCGCAGGGGACTCTCCTCGATCTCGACCACGGCACCTATCCATTCGTCACCTCCTCGAATCCGATCGCCGGCGCGGCGGCCACCGGGATCGGGATCGGTCCGACCCGCATCGACGGCGTCCTGGGAGTGGCGAAGGCGTACGTCACGCGCGTTGGCGAAGGGCCGTTCCCGACCGAGATAGAAGGTCCCGACCAGGCACGCGTCCGTGAGCTGGGCGAGGAATACGGGACAACGACGGGGCGGGAGCGCCGCTGCGGCTGGCTCGACCTCGTCGCTCTCCGGTTCGCGGTGCGGGTGAACGGCATGACCTCGCTCGCGCTCACGAAGCTCGACGTCCTGTCCGCCTTCGATGAGATCCCGGTCTGCGTGCGCTACCGGCTGCCGGACGGCAGCGAGACGGACGAATTCCCCGAGCACCAGAGCGACTTCCACCACGCCCACCCGGTGTACGAGACGCTGGGCGGCTGGAGGGAACCGATCGAAGGCGAGCTCCCCGTCGCTGCACGGCGCTACGTGGAGTTCGTCGAGGGTGCGCTGGACCTCGAGGTGAGCATGATCGGCACTGGTGCCGACCGGGCCCGGGTCGTCACGCCGCGTGGACTCGCCGGTATCGCCTGACGGCGCCCGTGACCGATCTCGACCATGTGGTCATCGCGGTGTCCGACTGGGAGCGCTCAAACGCCTTCTACCGGGACGTCATCGGCGCAGAAGTGATCGATTACGGGAATGGGCGGTTCGCATATCGGTTCGGCCAGCAGCAGCTGAATGTCCACGGGCCGGGAGTAGACGTTGGCAGCCTCGTGGCGAAGAAACCGGTCGCACCTGGAAACAGCGATGTCTGCTTCGTCTGGTCCGGGCCGATCGAGGACGCCGTCGAGCACCTTGCGGAGAGCGGCGTCGAGGTCGAGTCCGGGCCGGACCGCCGCCGCGGCGGGCGCGGTGACGGGATGAGCATCTACTTCCGCGATCCGGACGGAAGCCTGCTCGAGTTCATCTCCTACTCGTGAGGTCGGCGGGTGTGTTGACGTTGCGCAGGAGCTCAGGCTCGACTTCGACGACGCGCGTCTCGACCTCTTTCAGCGCCTCCTGAAGCCCTAGCTCGCCGACAGCGATCCACCGTTCGAGGATTGGCAGCACGGAGCGCCTGAACGCACCCGGAAGAGGCCCTGTCTGCACGACGGCGGCGTCTCCGTCGGCGATTGCGCCCGCAAGTGAAGCGAGCAGCTCTGCCGTCACAAAGGGCATGTCGGTCGGCAGGACGACGCAGACCTCGCTATCTGCGAAACGCACGCCGGCAGCCACGCCGACGATTGCGGCGCGCTCCTCGCTGCCATCGTCGAGCACGGAGAACGGGAGCGGGAGATCGTCGCTTGCCTTTCCGACGACGATGACTCGCTCGAAGGCTTCTCCGAGGATGCGGTAAGCGCGCTCCGCGAGCGTCTCGTCGCCCAACCGCGCGAGGGCCTTGGGCGATCCAAACCGGCGACTCGCCCCGCCAACGAGGAGGACGCCGGTTACTTCCTCCCGACCGCGTACCACGCGCGGGCCTCGAGCTGAAACGGGCCGTCCGGTGAGCCGAGCCGCCGGAAGTACTCCTTCCGAAGCGTCCGCTTCGCTTCGGGCTCAAGTGAGAGGACGTAGTCGCCGGCGGGTCCGACGCCCCCCAAGAAGGGCTCCCAGAGATCATCAAAGCCCGCGTAGGACGCGAACACGACGATCTCGCCACCCTCCACGCCGCGAAGACCTGCGTCGCCCCAGAGCCCGATGAGCTCGTCGAGGTCGCCGAACCGCATGCGAGTGCGCTCGTCTCGGGCCGCGGCCCCACGGCCGTCGACCGCGGCGGCCGCCTCCCAGAACCTCGTCAGGAGCGTCATGCGCCCGCGGTAATCCCAGACCGCTCCAGCCACGACGCCGCCCTCCCGGACGACGCGGCGCATCTCCTTGGCTCCCCGCTCAGGATCCGCGAGGAAGTTGACGACGAGTTGGGCCAGAGCGGCATCGAATCGTCCATCCTCGAAGGGCAGATCCTCTGCCTTCGCCTGCAGGACCTCCCCCGCAGGAAAGCGTTCGCCCAGCGCGTCGACGAAGGGCTCCGAGGGGTCGATCGCGGCGACGTTCTCCGCGCCGAGCAGGTCGACGAGGACTCCTGTGAGCTTTCCGGTCCCGGCACCCACATCGAGGGCCCGCATGCCGGCCTCGATTCCTGCTACAGCCGCGAGCTCGCGCGCGAGCGGCTCCCCGTAGCGCCCGACGAACCGGTCGTAGAGCTCCGCTGCCACCGCGAACGTCATCGGATGCGCCAAGGCTCCGAGTAGACGTTCACCCGGCCGTCGCGAACGAAGCCGCACAGGGTCACGCCGCGGTCGCGCGCGAGATCGACGGCCAGAGACGATGGCGCGCCCACGGCGACGACGATCGGGCAGCCGGCAACCGCAGCCTTCTGGACGAGCTCGAATGAAAGCCGCCCGCTCACGCAGAGGATTCGCTCCGCCAGCGGGAGCAATCCCTCGCGGAACGCGAACCCGATCACCTTGTCCATCGCGTTGTGACGGCCGACGTCCTCGCGCACACAAAGGAGAGTCCCATCTGGATCGAACAGCCCCGTCGCGTGTAGACCGCCGGTCGCGGCGAATGTGGGCTGCGAGGAGCGCAGCTTGTCCGGGAGCCCGGCCACAAGCTCGGCTGAGACAACCACGTCGCTCGTCACCCTGGGGGCTTCGACGGCAACCGCCTCCAGAGCTCCTTTCCCGCAAACGCCGCAGGACGAGGACGTGTAGAAATGACGCTCGAGTCGGGTGGGATCGAACCCGGAAGCCTCGACGTCGATCGTGTTCGCCGCGAGATCCTCGGGGACGACCGCGGCCAACGGCTGAATTCCTTCCGAGAGCAGGAACCCGAGTGCCAGTTCTTCATCGTGCCCGGGCGTTCGCATGGTCACCGCGATCGGTCGGCCCCCGATCCTGATCTCGAGCGGTTCTTCGACGGCCAGCTCGTCGGGCTCGGCGTCGCCGCCCGGCAGCCTGACCACCTCGACGCGCGCCGCTGACTGCGGGGGCACCGCCATTTGGCAGCAAGCGTAGCGACGAATCACCCGAATGAGTTAGGCCGGGACCCTTTTCCTGTCTCGTGTCATTTCCGATTTAAAAACCCGGTCAGTTCCGCAATCGATACCCACCGTCCAGATAGGGGGCAGTGATGGAGGCTCGGCGGGGCACTCAGGAGTCCAAGCGATTTCGTTGGGTCGGGCGTCCGTCCGAGGAAGAGCTTTTGGGCACACCGGTCTCCGGCTCGAGAGCGCGGGTGGCGAGCATGTCGCCGCCACCGCCCCGGGCGCCGCGGGCCGTTGCAGTATCGGAGTCTCTCCAGGAGTCTCCGCGCTGGCGTTTCCAGCGGCGCGACCTGATCTCGGTCGCGGCGATCGCAGTCGCCGTCTGGTTCGCCGTCCAGGGCAAGGACGCGCTTCCGTTCCGGTCCTCAGACGCGCTCGAGCCAGCTCAGGCGGTCGACCTCGTCGGGTCGAGCGTCGCGCTCGACCGGCGCGAGCTCGGCTCGACCCCGCGGCTCGCCGCTCATGGCAGCACCGCAAACGGCGCTTTCTCGGCCGCCCAAGGCGGCGGCGGACGCAACGGTGGCCCGTCCAAGGGAGGATCAGGCTCGGACGGCAAACCGAAGCCTCCGCCGGACGAGACCTCGGATTCGCCGCTCCTTCAGGCGAACCTTCCGGTCGTCGGGCCGGTCACGGTCGACCAGCCGGCCGTTCCGACGCTGCCGAGCGACACGCCGGACCTGCCGGTCCCTGACGCGCCGAGTGTCCCGGGCACGACGCTGCCCAGTCTCCCCTAGACCTACAATCCATCTGCTCCTTAAAAGGGGAGGAGGCGGTCGGGAGCTATGACCGCCTCCGGGGAGAGGAAGGAACGGCTTTGGGAGTGGGAACCGTTCCCTTGGTGCTGAGAAGCCTCGACCCCGTCCTGGACGTTGCGGCTTGTCCGGCGGGAGCTTCTTCCGTTAAAGAGCTCCCACGACCGAAAAACTTGCAGCGAATTCTTCGGACTCAACTTCGACGAGATCGAGCGCCGTCTGAATCAGCCGCATGCCGAGGTCGTCCTTCGTGAGACAACCGACGGCGCCGGCCATGAGAGCCAGCTCGATCTCCTCCGGAGACCCGTGCGCGGTCAGCACCACGACCTTGGTCTCCGGCAGCCAAGCGAGGATCCGCTCCGTCGCCTCGACGCCGGTCATGAGCGGCATGCGGATGTCCATGAACACGAGGTCGGGATGGAGCTTGCGGGCGAAATCGACGGCCTCGGCGCCGTTCTCGGCCCGGCCGACGACTTCGATTCGGCCGTCCGATTCCAGCAATGCCGCGACTGCTTCCGCGAAGAGGGGATGGTCGTCAACGACCAGTACGCGAGTGCTCATGTCCAAAAGGAGCCACGCGGAGGAAAAACTTGCGCCGGTTCCCCCGTTCGGGGGAGCACGCGGCTGCCTAGGGCAGCGTCGGGGGTAGCGCGTCGGTCACGGGTGCGGTTGCGTCCGTGACCGTGTTCACGACGCCGTCGACGGCCCCTGTTTCCGTGTCGATCGGAAGTCCGTGCACGACATCGCCGACGACCGGGAGGGAGTCGCCGGCCTGGCCGATCGTTTGCCCTAGCTGCGACCCGGCCGAGCCGTTGTCTGTCGAGCCGGAGTTGCCGGGCGTCTTCGACTTGCCTGCTGACGGCTTCGAGCCCGTCGCCTCAGTGGGCATGAGCCCGACACCCGGGCGACTGTGGCCAACCTGCGGCGCAACTCGCGCCGGCGCCACCTTACCGGGGGAGCCCTTGTCGATGCGCGCCAGCTCGACCGACCCGACGGCCACCGTGGTGACGGCAACCACGGCTGCGACTCCAGCCGCGACCTTCGCGGCCGAGCCCGCGCCGAAGAAGGACTTGAGGCCGGCGAAGAACGAGCCGAGGTCGAGTGCGTGCTTGCGCGCGCGCTTCGGCGTGGGGCGACCCGCGAGAAGCTCGGCGAGGGAACGCCGCGCGCGAAAGATCAGTGTTTCCACCGCCGCGTTTGAGAGCTCGAGCTCGGCGGCGATCTCCTTGTAGGAAAGACCACGCCACTCCCGCAGGAGAATCGCGCGCCGCTGGAGCTCGGGCATGCGCTCCAGGGCGTCCTCGAGCCCCATGAGGCTGTCCGTCTCGGCCTGTGGTGCCGGGGACAGGTCCGCGAGCGTCACGGGGTCGCTCAAGACTTCTCGTTGCCGCCCTCGCGCGCGGGCGCGGTGGCGTGCCCGGCAGGCGTTCTGAGCGATCGCGAAGAGCCAACTCGCCTCCGCACGCGGGACTACACCGCGCCGGAGGCCGCGGAACGCCCACATGAAGGTCGTCTGCGCCGCGTCTTCCGCCTCCTCGCGGCTGCCCAGCTGGTACAGGCAGTAGCCGTAGATGCGGTCGTAGTAGTCCTCGTAGAGATGCGCCGCGCCCTCCGCAGCAGGCATCTGCTTCTGGGCAAGCCGAGACGTCGGCGTGAGTGTAGGACTCACCGCCACGCTTACCCCCTATCCCTGCCCTGGGCCGACACGGACTGACTCACATTGAGCCACTTTTTTCTGCAGATCAAGGGGCAGCGTGCTGTCTATGATCATCGTCATCGACGTCCTCCGGCTCACCGAGCTGCTTCCCGACCTGCCTAAGGAGCGCACGCGCCTCCTCGACAATCTCGGACGGATCCGCCGCGAGGTCGGCCCTCTGACGCCCGAGCTCTCGGACGCCTTGGCCGACCACATGAACATTCGGCGCGGGGAGGTGCACGAGGTCATCTCCTTCTATTCGTTCCTGCAGGTGCCAATGGATGCCGTGCGCGTGTGCATCGGGCCGGTCTGCGACTGCCTCGGCGCGAAGGAGCTTCTGGCCCGCGAGCAGGAGCATTCCACCGGCGCGCCGGTGCTCGAAGTCGAGTGCCTGGGCCACTGCGACCTCGCGCCCGTGCTGATGCGCGGCGATCGCGTCGAGCCGGACATCGTTCACCGTGCGAACGACGGGCCCTCGACAGGGCTTGGAACGCGCGACGAGACGCTGGCCGACTACGAGGCGCGCGGCGGCCTCGCAGTGCTGCGTTCGTTGCCGGGGAAGGACAAGATCGTCGAGGAGCTGAAGGCCTCAGGACTGACCGGCTACGGCGGGGCCGGCTTTCCGACCGGGGTCAAATGGGAGGCGGTTGCGCAGGAGCCCGGGCCTCGTTACGTCGTCATCAACGCGGACGAAGGCGAGCCCGGAACCATCAAGGACCGCTACGTCATGGAGCTGCGCCCACACCTCATGATCGAAGGCGCGCTCATCGCGATGGATTTCGCCGACGCGACGGAGGGCTTCATCTACCTACGCGAGGAGTACGCGACCGCACGGGACCGGCTGACGCGCGCGCTCGACGAATTCCGCTCGGCCGGGCTGCTCGACAGCCGCTCCGTGGAGCTCGTCGTCGGCGCGGGCGCCTATATCTGCGGCGAGGAGACGGCGATGCTCGAGTCCATGGAAGGCCGTCGCGGGATGCCCCGTCTCAAACCGCCGTTCCCGAGCCAGGTCGGCTATCTCGGCCGCCCGACCCTGATCAACAACGTCGAGACGCTCGCGCATGTGCCCGCGATCCTGCGCGACGGAGGCGAGGCCTGGCCACGCGTGCGGCTGTGGTCGCTCTCCGGCGCAGTCGAAAACCCCGGTTGCTATGAGGCGCCGCTGGACGTCACACCGCGGCAGCTGATCGACGAATACGGAGGCGGAACCACCGGCCCCATCTCGGCGATCGTCCCTGGCGGCGCGGCGAGCGGAATCCTCCCGCCTGATGCGCTCGACGTACCGCTGAGCCGCGACTCGCTGCGCGAATGGGGCGCCGGCCCCGGCTCGGCCGGCCTCCAGGTCTTCCCCGAGACCTACTCCCCACTCCGGCTCCTGACCGAGACGATGCGTTTCTTCGCCGAGGAGTCCTGCCAGAAATGCACTCCGTGCCGCATCGGCAACCGCGGCATGCACCACGTGCTCGAGGAGCTCGACCACGGCCGCGCCGCAATGTCACGAGCGCAGATGGAGGAGTGGCTGGACGCCATGGCCGCGACCTCGATCTGCGGCCTCGGGCAGGGCGCTCCGTTCCCGATGCGAAACGCGTTCCGTCACTGGCCCGAGGTGTTCGCTCCGCTCGGCGAGACGACTAGCATTAGCCGCCGGTGATCCGCTTCACGCTCGACGGCAACGAGGCGAGCGCGCGCGAGGGCGAGCTACTGGTCCACGCGGCGGCGCGGCACGGCGTCTTCATCCCCACCCTCTGCCACGACGACAAGCTCGACCCGTACGGCGGCTGCCGGATGTGCGTCGTGGGCGTGGAGGGCTCGCCGCGGCCGCTCCCCGCCTGCGCGACTCGGGTGACCGAAGGAATGGTCGTCTCCACGAACTCCTCGGTACCCCAGTACCAGCGCACGCTGACCGAGATGCTCCTAACCGAGCATCTGAACCCGGATCCCGGCGGTCGTCCGAACGAGCTCGTCGACCTGGCCGAGGACCTCGGCGCGGAGGCGCCGTTCGTCCTCCCGGACGCAAAGCGCGAGCCCTACGACGACCGCAACCGCTTCATGGGCTATGACCCGGACGCCTGCATCCTCTGCGCCCGCTGTGTCCGCTACACGCAGGAGGTCATGCAGTGCTCTGCGCTCTCGCTCGAGGGACGCGGGCCGGACGCGCGCGTGGTTCCAACCTGGGGCCTGTCGTGGCTCGACACCGAGTGCGAGCTCTGCGGCGGCTGCCTGGGCGTGTGCCCGACCGGCGCGATCTACGAGAAGTTCCAGGAGGGGACGGAGAAGCCCGACCGTGCGCTCGAGAAGGTCAAGTCGACCTGCACGTTCTGCGGCGTGGGGTGCCAGATCGACATCAACGTCGATCCGGAGACGAAGCGGATCGTGAAGATCACGTCGGATCCGAGCTACGTCTCGAACGAAGGGAACCTCTGTGTCAAGGGGCGGTTCGCGTTCAACTTCGTCCATCACCCGGACCGACTGACGGAGCCGCTCGTGCGGGGAGAGGACGGAGAGCTCCACCCGACCACGTGGGAGCACGCGCTCCAAGCGGCAGCCGACGGGTTGAACCGCGCCAAGGCCGAGCACGGGCCGCAATCCATCGGCTTCCTCGCGTCCGCGCGACTGACGATGGAGGAGAACTTCCTGATTCAGAAGCTCGCGCGGGCGGTGGTCGGGACGAACTCCGTCCACTCCTGCGAAGCCACCTGACACGCTCCGACTCTTTACGGCCTGGTCAGGTCGTTAGGCAGAGGAGCTACCACCAACTCGATCCCCGAGATCGAGAACGCCCGCTTCATCCTCGTCATTGGGTCGAACACGACCGAGGCGCACCCGGTGCTGGCGCTGCGGATGAAGAAAGCGGCGCGCAAGGGTGCGACGCTCGTCGTCGCCGACCCGCGCAAGATCTGGCTGACGAAGCTCGCCAAGCGTCATCTGCAGCTGCGTCCAGGGTCGGACGTCTGGCTGATCAACGCGATGATGCACGTGATCCTCCGCGAGGGGCTCCAGGACGAGGACTACATCCGCGAGCACACAGAGGGGTTCGAAGCGGTCGCGGACGTGGTCAAGGACTACACGCCCGAGGAGGCGGAGAAGGTCACGGGCGTTCCTGCCGACGACATCGTGGCCACGGCGCGGGAGTACGCGCGCGAGAAGCACGCGGCGGTCTTCTACACGCTCGGAATCACGGAGCACGCCTGCGCCGTAGACAACATCTGGTCGCTCTCGAACCTCGTCCTCATGACCGGCCACCTCGGCTACCCGTCCACGGGCTTGAACGCGCTGCGCGGGCAGAACAACGTCCAGGGCCTCAATGACGCCGGCGCCAACCCGGCTTACCTGCCCGGCTATCAGCCTTGCGACGACCCGGGGATCCGCGAAAAGTTCTCGAAGGCCTGGGGCGTCGAGATTCCGGGGCAAACGGGGTACCGGCTCGACCAGATGATGTCCGGGCTCCACGACGGCCGCATCCGCGCGCTCTACCTGATCGGCGAGAACCCTGCGCAGACGGAGCCGAACGCACACCACGTCGAGGAGGGCCTCGGCCACCTCGACTTTCTCGTCTCACAGGATCTCTTCCTGAACGAGACGAGCCTGGCGCACGCGGACGTCGTCCTGCCCGCCTCGAGCTTTGCCGAGAAGGAGGGGACGTTCACGAACACCGAGCGGCGCGTCAATCGCGTACGGAAGGCGGTGCCGTGTCCGGGGAACGCCCGCGAAGACTGGCGCATCGTCGTCGACCTGGCGAAGGCGATGGGTGGTGATTGGCCGGAGTACGAGACGGCCGAGGACGCGTGGAACGAGTTCGCCGACCTGGCGCCGCTCTGGTCGGGGATCCGCTACGACCGCATCGAGGAGGTCGGCCTGCAATGGCCCTGCCTCGACCGCGAGCATCCCGGAACTCCGTATCTGCACGCGCCCACGCCGGCGCGTCCAAATGGAAAGGGCAAGTTCTATCCCGTGGAGTACCAGCCGCCGATCGAGCAGCCCGATTCCGAGTATCCCTTCGTCCTCTCGACCGGGAGGACGCTCTACCACTACAACTCGGCGACGATGACGATGCGTGAGGAAGGGGTCGTGCAGAAGCAGGAGGATCCGTTCGTCGAGATGAACGTCGAGGACGCGAAGTCGCTCGGCATCCAGCACGGCGACTGGGTGCGGTTGGTCTCTCGGCGCGGCGAGCTCGAGGCACGCGCGGCCGTCGGGGAGCGGGTCTACCCGGGGCTCGTCTGGATGGCGCTCCACTTCGCGCAGGCGAAGGTGAACTGGCTCACGCACGACGTGGGCGATTCCCTCATCGGGACGCCGGAGTACAAGACCTCGGCCGTCCGTGTCGAGCCGATCGGCTCGGCACTGAAACCGGCCGCGCGCTAGCACCGGGAACTTCTCGGCCGCCGCCTCCGTCAAAGCGGCAAATGAGGAACGGAGGCGTGATGAAGATCTCGACGTTGGCCCTCGTGGCCGCTTTCGTAGTGGTCGCCGCGGGGTGCGGCGGCGGGAAGGAAAACTCGGGCGCACCGGTCGGGCAGGCGGTCAGTCCGGGAACCCCGGTTGGAAAGAACGCAGCGGACATCAGCTACCCGATCGGCGGTGGCGCGTCCGCGTTTCCCGGAATCACCGTGACTGGATCCGGCTCGGCCCGCACTGTGCCAGACGTCTCCGACTGGTCGTTCGGCGTTCAGGCTGATGCCGACACGGCCACGGCCGCTCTGAAGGAGGCAGGCCAGGCGACGAGGCGCATCGTCGCCGCGCTCCGAGACCACGGAGTCTCCAAGGACGATCTGCGCACCGAGCAGGTCTCGCTGTATCCGACCATGAGCAACGACGGCCGCACCGTCACGGGCTACTCGGCCTCGAGCTCCGTCAGTGCAACGGTGCGAGACATCTCCAAGGCCGGGGCCGTCGTCGATGCAGCGGTTGCAGCCGGCGCAAACCAGGTCTCCGGGCCGATGCTCAGAGTCTCCGATTCCAAGGCTCAGTACCAGTCCGCGGTCACGGCCGCGCTCGACGACGCCCGCGCCCGCGCCCGGGCGATCGCCGACAAGGCCGGCGTGACGCTCGGCGCTCCTGTCGCCATCATCGAGGGCGGTGGCGGCGGGTACCCGGTCCCCGTGTATGGAGCGGAAGCACTCCGTGCGTCTGACATCGCCGTCGAACCGGGCACCCAGGAAATCTCGGCGACGCTGACGGTCACGTTCGCCATCTCGTAAAACCCCTGCAAACAACTAAGATGGGGCCGTGGCCAGGCCCACGGCCCCTCCAAGCGAGAGCAGGATCCTCTACGAGATCATCTCGACCGTCGGGTCCACGCTCGACCTCCGAGAGGTGCTCGGAGGCGTCGTTCGGCTCCTTACGGATGCGAGCGCGGTACACGCCTGCTTCGTCTACCTCGTCGAGGACGACGGAGAGCGGCTCGTGCTCCGGGCGGCCTCGGCCCCGTACGGGGAGCTCGTAGGCCAAATCGCCCTGGAACGCGGGGAAGGAATTGCGTGGTGGGCGGCCGAGCGTAGGGAGCCGGCGTTCACGCAGAACGCGATGGACGATCCGCGCAACAAGTTCGTCCCCGAGCTCGAGGAGGAGAAGTTCCAGTCACTCCTCTCGGTGCCGATAGTGGCGCGTGACGGCACCGTCATCGGTGTCATCTCGCTGCACACCGAGGCTCCGCGAGAGTTCACCGAGCCCGAGGTCGACGTGCTCGTGTCGAGCGCTTCGCTGGTCGCGGGCGCGATCGAGAACGCGCGGCTCTACGAGGAGTCGCGACAGCGGGTCGGCGAGCTCGAGAGCCTCACCGAGCTGGCGGAGAGCCTCACCCGTGCCCAGAGCCTCGAGGAGCTGCTCCCGGCGGTCGCCGAGCGCGGGCTGAAGCTGCTGCACGCGGCCGCGTGCCACATCTACCTCCTCGACCCGAGCTCGGAAGAGCTGCAGCTGCGCGCGTCGGCGCCGCGAGGATCGGAGGCGCGCGGCACGATCAAGTTGCAGGGCCTCGGGCCCGAGCTGGCGCGCAGCGGCCGCGCGGCGAGTATCGCGGTTCCCCTCGTTGCCGATGACGAGCTGCTCGGCCTCCTGACGGCCGAGGGCACCTCTGAGGTCGACCTGGCGCGCGCCGCCGCGAACCAGACCGCGGTTGCCCTCAAGAAGATCGAGTTGATCGAACGGCTGACGGAGAAGAACCTGATCAAGGACTTCTTCGAGCAGCTGGCCGGCGGCAGCGTCATCGGCGACGTGGAGGGACGCGCCGCCAGGCTCGGCGTCGACCTCGACCAGCGCTACCTCGTCGTGTCGGCGACCCCACCCGATGCCGCGCTCGAGAAGGCGCTTGCCGCCGTCGCGCCCGGCTCGCTGTTCGACCGGCGCGACGATTCGATCCGGGGCCTCCTGCGCGTGCCTCCGGGTGGCCAGGCTCTCCTGGTCGAACGCATCCAGGAGGCGCACGCAGCGCTCGAGAATCCCGCGTCGATCGGTCTCTCGAACCTCTGCCAGGGCGCTGCAGCCTTCCAGGCCGGCTTCGAGGAAGCCCATCACGCCCTGGTGGGCACCTCCATCATTGGCGGAAAGCCGGGCGTGATGTCCTACGACGACCTGGGCCCGTACAAGTACCTGCTGCGGATGCCGTTCGACGCGACCGTTCGAGACTCGCACCGCGACGCGGTCGTGCTGCTCGCCGACTACGACGCCCACCGGCAGACGGCGCTCCTCAAGACCCTCGAGGAGTTTCTGCGCCGCCGCGGCAACATCAGCGCGACCGCGCAGGCTCTGTACGTCCATCCGAACACGCTGCGACAGCGGCTTCGCCGCATCCAGGAACTGTCCGGAATCGACCTCCGCAAGGACGATTGGCTCCTCGTCGAGATCGCCGTGAAGATGGTCAAGCTGCACGACGCTCTCGGGAGCGGGTCGGAGCGCACATAACCACCGCTTTCCCGTTGTAGAAAGCCGCCATCGGCGCGCCTTTCTCACCGCGATATCTTCGACATGACCCTGACCGTGGGAGGAGGCCTTATGGCCACGACGACAGCAGCGACCGCAGCTCCGAGCGTCGCGGACATCCGCACGCGCTCAGAGGAGCTCGGCGTCCAGTTCTACTTCGCGCAGTTCGTGGACATGTATGCGCGTCCCAGCGCGAAGCTCGTGCCGGCGCAGAACCTCGACACCCTCGTCGAGGAGGGAGCCGGGTTCGCCGGTTTCGCCGCCGGAGAGATCGGCCAGCTACCGAGCGATCCGGACATCGCGGCGATGCCGGACCTGCGCAGCTTCACGCCGGTTCCGTGGGAGCGAACGCTTGCCCGCTTCGCCTGCGACGTCACCGTCGAGGGCGAGGAGTGGCCGTATGACCCGCGCACGATCCTCCGGCGCCAGCTCGAGAAGGCGCGCCAGCAGGGGTACGAGTTCATGTTCGGCATGGAGCTCGAGTACTTCCTCGTCCAGCAGACGAACGGCTCGATCGAGCTCGCCGACGCGTACGACACGCTCGAGAAGCCGTGCTACGACCTCAACGGCCTCACCCGTAACTACGAGTTCCTGGCGACGGTCTCCCGGTACGTCAACGAGCTCGGTTGGGGCAACTACGCGAACGACCATGAGGACGCGAACGGCCAGTTCGAGCAGAACTTCGAGTTCTCCGACGCGCTGACGAGCGCCGACCGGGCGATCTTCTTCCGCTACATGGTGCACACGCTCGCCGAGAAGGCCGGAAAGATCGCGACCTTCATGCCGAAGCCCTTCAGCACGCTGACGGGCAACGGCGGTCACTTCCACATGTCGCTCTGGGACGGCGACACGAACCTATTCCTCGACGAGGACGATCCTCGCGGACTCGGGCTCTCGGAGCTCGCCTACAACTTCATCGGTGGCCTGAAGAAGCACGCGAAGGCGTACATCGCCGTCACCGCGCCGACGGTCAACTCGTACAAGCGGCTCAAGGTCGGGGCACCGACCAGCGGCGCGACGTGGGCGCCCGTCTACGTGACGTACGGTTACAACAACCGCACGCAGATGCTTCGCATCCCCGGCCCGGGACGGGTCGAGGACCGGACGATCGACGGATCGTGCAACCCGTATCTCGCAGCGACGGTCGTCCTCGCGGCCGGCCTTGACGGGATCGCGAACAAGCTCGATCCCGGCGATCCGAACTCGGGGAACATGTACACGACGTCGGAGGACGAGCTGAGGAAGCGCGGCGTCGAGCTTCTCCCCGCCAACCTCCTCGATGCGACCCGCGAGCTGGAGCAGGATGACGTCATCCGCGAGGCGCTCGGGCGGGCGAGGGACGAGGACTACGCCGACTACTTCATCCGCGTGAAGCGCGACGAGTGGGCCTCGTACCACGAGCAGGTCACGCCTTGGGAGATCAAGGAGTACCTGACGCGGTTCTAGGCCACATATGTAGAGAAGTTACATAGCCGTCAGGCGAAGAGCGGTGAATCCATCAGCGTTGGGCCTCTGCGTGGATGTACATTGAGGACATATGTGTGGGATCGTCGGACTTTTCAGCAAGTCGCCTGAGATCGAGGAGTCCCTCGGCGAGCACCTCGCCGCGATGCTCGCGCAGATGAACGACCGCGGGCCGGACAGCGCCGGCGTCGCGATCTACCGTGATCCGGCTCCGCCCGGCTCGAGCAAGCTGACGCTCTTCTCCGCCGATCCGCTCGAGGACTGGGATGCGCTCGCCGCCGAATTCGGCAATGCCTTCGGCGGATCACCCGACCCGGAGGTGCGGGCGAATCACGCTGTGTTCGTGGTCGAGGCGGAGGCCGAGGACGCCGAGGCTTGGATCCGCAAGACGCATCCCGCGCTTCGTGTCATGAGCGCGGGTCAGACGATCGAGATCTACAAAGAGACCGGGCTACCGAAAGATTTCGTGGGCCAATACGCACTCGGCGACTTCCACGGAAGCCACGCCCTCGGCCACACTCGCATGGCGACGGAGAGCAAGGTGACGACCGAAGGGTCGCATCCTTTCTCGACGGGCCTCGACGTATGCCTCGTTCACAACGGGTCGCTGTCCAACCACAACCGCCTCCGCGAGCGCCTGAGGCGTGAGGGCATCGAGTTCCAGACCGAGAACGACACCGAAGTGGCCGCGGGCTACCTGGCCTGGCGCCTGCGGGAGGGGTCATCGCTGGAGGAGGCTCTCGAGGGCTGCCTCGACGACCTCGACGGTTTCTACACCTTCCTCGTCGGAACCGCCGACGGCTTCGCCGTCCTGCGCGATCCCATCGCCTGCAAGCCCGCGGTGCTCGCGGAGACGGACGACTGGGTGGCGATGGCGTCGGAATGGCGGGCGATCGCCGTCCTTCCAGGGGCTGCCGAGGCGCGCGCATGGGAGCCCGCTCCGGGCGTCGTCTACGCCTGGGAGCGGCAGAAGGTTTGAGGTGACAGTGGCCGAGGCCGCCACCGAGACCGCCGTCGAGGTCGTCGACCTGGCGGTCACCCCGCTCCGCGAGCTCAACCAACGCCTCCACGAGCTTGCGAACGGGGCGCCCGGCCCGCGCCGCTGGCGCGTCCTCAATCCAAACGGCGCCCACGCGGTCGCGGCCGGCATCGACGCGGCCGTCGAAGTCGAGATCGAAGGCCACGTCGGCTACTACTGCGCAGGCATGAGCAAGCTCGCGACCGTGCGCGTGCACGGGAACGCGAGCACGGGGCTCGGGGAGAACATGATGTCCGGCACCGTTTCGATCGACGGAAACGTGAGCCAGTCCGCGGGCGCGAGCGGGCACGGCGGCCTGCTCGTCGTCCATGGCGACGCCTCCGCGCGCTGCGGCATCTCCATGAAGGGCATCGACATCGTCGTCAGGGGCTCAGTCGGTCACCTGAGCGGCTTCATGGCGCAGACCGGCCGGCTCGTCGTGTGCGGAGACGCGGGCGAGGCCCTCGGCGACTCGATTTACGAGGCTCGCATCTACGTGCGCGGCGAGGTCGCTGGTCTCGGCGCTGACTGCGTCGAGAAGGAGCTCGAGGACGAGCACCGCGCGGAGGTGGCAGACCTCCTCGCGCAGGCGGGGATCGACGACGTGGAGCCCTCCGAGTTTCGCCGCTACGGCTCGGCGCGGCGTCTCTACAACTTCCACATCGACAACGCGGGAGCGTACTGATGGCTACAACCGAGACTCACTGGAACCTGCGCGAGTCCTACCTCTACGACCGCAACGTCATCGCCGAGATCCAGCGGGCCGCGCGCGAAGGGATCTACGACATCCGCGGCTTCGGCGCCAAGCGCCGTCTCCCCCACTTCGACGACCTCCTCTTCCTCGGCGCGAGCATCTCTCGCTACCCCCTCGAGGGCTACCGAGAACGCTGTGACACCGACGTCACCCTCGGGACGCGCTTCGCGAAGAAGCCGCTCGAGCTGAAGATCCCCGTAACGATCGCCGGGATGAGCTTCGGAGCGCTCTCGGCGCCGGCGAAGGAAGCCTTGGGGCGTGGCGCGAGCGAGGTCGGAACGTCTACGACCACCGGCGACGGCGGCATGACGCCCGAGGAGCGCGAGCACTCGAAGATCCTCGTCTACCAGCTCCTTCCGTCCCGTTACGGGATGAATCCCGATGACCTCCGCAAGGCGGACGCCGTCGAGGTCGTCGTTGGGCAGGGCGCGAAGCCGGGCGGGGGCGGGATGCTCCTCGGCCACAAGATTTCCGACCGTGTCGCCGAGATGCGCGATCTCCCCACGGGGATCGACCAGCGGAGCGCCTGTCGGCACCCCGACTGGACTGGTCCCGACGACCTCGAGATCAAGATTGGCGAGCTCCGCGAGATCACGGACTGGGAGAAGCCGATCTTCGTCAAGATCGGCGCAACCCGGACCTACTACGACGTGCAGCTCGCGGTCAAAGCCGGCGCCGACGTCATCGTGCTCGACGGGATGCAGGGCGGCACCGCCGCAACCCAGGACGTTTTCATCGAGCACGTCGGCATCCCGACGCTTCCGGCCGTGCCCCTGGCTGTACAGGCCTTGCAGGAGATGGACATGCATCGGAAGGTGCAGCTCATCGTCTCCGGAGGAATCCGAACCGGCGCGGACGTAGCGAAGGCTCTCGCGCTCGGCGCGGACGCGGCGTCGATCGGCACCGCCGCACTCATCGCCATGGGCGACAACAGCCCTGAGCTCGACGAGGACTACCGCAAGATCGGGAGCGCCGCCGGCTTCTACGACGACTGGCAAGCCGGCCGCGACCCGGCAGGCATCTCCACTCAGGAGGACGGGCTGGCGGCCCGCTTCGATCCAGTCGTGGGCGGGCGGAAGATCGCGAACTACCTCCGTGTGCTGACGCTGGAGACGCAAACCCTCGCGCGCGCGTGCGGGAAGTCCCACGTGCACAACCTCGAGCCCGAGGATCTCGTTGCGCTGACGGTCGAGGCTGCAGCGATGGCGCGAGTGCCGCTGGCGGGGACCGATTGGATCCCGGGGGCCGACGGCGGGCGTTAGCCTACGAGCGGTGTCGTTTCTCCTCCCATGCCCCAACTGCGGCCCTCGCGACGTGAACGAATTCACTTGCGCCGGCGAGGTCACCGTGAGGCCGAAGCGCGATCCGACGCTGCGCGAACTGACGTCGTACGTCTACTTCAGGCGTAACGTCGCCGGCGTGCAGAGGGAGTGGTGGTATCACCGGTTGGGCTGCGAGATCTGGTTCCAGGCCGAGCGCGACACCCGGACGAACGAGGTCCTGCGCGTCGAGATCCCCGAGTCCGCTCCGCGCGAAGGAATCGCGGCACATGAAGTGACCGAGACGCCGGACATGCCTGCCGTATGAGGCTCCCGCCCCAGCCCGGTGAACGCCTCGACCGGGCGCAGGAAGTCACTTTCATGTTCTGCGGGAAGCCGGTCCGCGCTTTCCAGGGCGACACGTTCGGATCGGCACTCTTCGCCGGCGGGCAGCGCATCTTCTCGCGCAGCTTCAAGTACCACCGCCCGCGCGGGCTCCTCTGCTGTTCGGGGGCTTGCCCCAACTGCATGATGACCGTCGACGGCATCCCGAACGTGCGCGTATGCGCCGAGCCCGTTCGCGACGGCGCCAACGTCCAACCCCAGAACGTCTGGGGCTCTCTCGACCGCGATCTGCTCGCGGTCACCGACAAATTCGGCGGGCCGTTCACGCCTGTCGGCTTCTACTACCGGACGATGATCCGGCCACGGCGCGCGTGGCCGCTGTACGAGAAGTTCCTTCGCAACGTCGCCGGTCTCGGACGGATCGACAAGCACGGGGCGCGCAGGGGGCGCTACGACGTTGAGCACCGGCGCGCCGAAGCCCTCGTCGTGGGGGCGAGCGAGGCGGGAATCGCGCGCGCCAAAGAGCTCGCAGGGCAGGGACGCCAAGTCGTGCTCGTCGACGAGAACAGCGACGTCGCTCCGGTTGAAGGTGCCGATGTCGTCGCCCCGGGGCGGGCGCTCGGCATCTGGGAAGGCGGCCTCGTCCCCGTTGACGGGGGAAACGTCCTCTACCGCTACCGGGCCGAGACGATCGTCGTGGCCACCGGATCGGTCGAGCAGCCCCTCGCCTTCCCCGGCAACGACCTCGTCGGAATCATGCTCCCGGAGAGCGTGCGACGACTCGTCGAGGACTGGGCTATCCGGCCCGGCAAGCGTGCCGTGGTCATCACCGCCGACGAGACCGGTCGCGAGTCCGCGCAGCTCCTGAGGAAGGCGGGCGTCGAGATTTGCGGTGTCTATGACCTGCGGCGTGAGCGCATCCGCGAGATCGTCGCCAAAGGCCGCAAGGGCATTCTCCGCTCGGTCGAGATCGACGGCCGCCGTGTCGCGTGCGATCTCCTGGTCATGTCCGGCGGCCGGCAGCCTGCCTACTCGCTGCTAGCCCAGGCGGGCGCACGAGTCGAGTACGACGACTCGACAGGCGTCTTCGTCCCCACGGAGATCCCCGACGGAATCGAAGCGGTCGGGTCCGTGACCGGGGAAGGAATCGGCGCGGCGATCCCGGCCGCCACGTACAACGGAGCCTCGGGCCAGGGCAAGTGCTTCGTCTGCGTCTGTGAGGACGTCACCGACAAGGACCTGAAGCGCGCGATCTCGGAGGGATTCGACTCCATCGAGCTCGCCAAGCGCTACACGACCGTGACGATGGGCCCCTGCCAGGGCCGTCTCTGCCACCTCCCCTCCATTCGCGTGTACGCGCGCGAGAACGAGTCAGACGCGAGCTCGATCGGGACAACGACGGCGCGGCCGCCATGGGGCCCGGTGACGCTCGGCGTCCTCGCGGGCCGCCCGCACGAGCCGGCTCAGCGCACGTCCATCCACCACCGTCACAAGGAGCTCGGCGCGCGGATGATGTGGACGGGCACCTGGCGCCGGCCGTACTCGTACGGCGACATCGAGGGTGAAGTGCAGTCGGTCCACGGCGCTGTCGGCGTGATCGACGTCTCCACCCTCGGCAAGCTGCTCATCGTCGGCTCCGAGGCGGCCGAGTTCCTCGAACGGCTCTATCCCAACCGCTTCGGCGACATGAAGACGGGCCGCATCCGCTACGGCGTCCTCAACACCGATGCGGGGCGGATCATGGATGACGGCACGATCGCCAGGCTCGCTGACGACTCCTACTACGTGACGACCACCTCTACCGGCGCCGGTGCGGTGGTCGAGTGGTTCGAGTGGTGGAACGCCGTCTGGGGCATGGACGCCCAGATCGTCGACGTGACCGGCGCCCTCGCCGCGGTGAACGTCGCCGGGCCACGCGCCCGCGACCTCATGCAAAGGCTTACGGATCTCGACGTCTCCAACGAGGCGCTCTCGTATTTGGACGCCAAGCACGCGCGCGTGGCTGGCATCCCCAGTCTCATCTTGCGGATCGGATTCGTCGGCGAGCTCGGCTACGAGATCCATTTCGCGAGCCCGTACGGCGAGTACCTCTGGGACACGATCCTGGAGCGAGGCGCGGATCTCGGCATCCGTCCGTTCGGGCTCGAGCCGCAGCGCGTCCTGCGGCTGGAGAAGATGCACATCCTCGTCGGGCAGGACACGGACTCCGAGTCGAACGTCATCGACGCGAACATGCCGTGGATCGTCAAGCTCGACAAGGATGATTTCGTCGGCAAATCGGCGCTCGAGTACGCGCAGGCGCGCGGCCCGCGCGAGCTGCTCGTCGGTTTCGAGATGGAGAACGGCCGCGTGCCGCCGGAGGGCGGCCAGGTCGTCCTCAGCCAGCGTCGCCCGGTCGGGCGAGTCACGAGCGCCCGCTGGAGCCCCGAGCTGCGCAAGGTGATCGGGATGGCCTGGGTGCCGCCGGAGATTGCTCACGACGGAGCACAATTCTTCGTCACGATCGACGGCGGCTTCGACAAGGCGTTCGTGCGCCTGCGTCCCTTCTTCGATCCCGACGGCGAGAGGCTGCGCTCATGAGCGAGATGTTCGCCTTCTTGTCGCCGGACCTGGCCTCGCCGGACGTCGCGAGCGCCTCGGCCTGGCGTTCCTCGCTCGAACGCGCGCTGCAGCACGCTCCAGCGGGGGTCATCGACATCTCCCTCAGTGGCAAGCTCGAGGTCCGCGGAGACGTCGACGAGCTCGACGCAAAAGGGTACGACGTCGTCCCGCTCGGCCCCGAGCGCGCCCTCGTGATCTGCGATTTCACGAAGACAGGACGGCTCCGCGACAAGCTCTCGGAGACCTTTCTCGTCTTCGACATGAGCGGTGCCCTCGCGGGGCTTCAGCTGCGCGGCGAGACGCTCATGCGGCGTCTGACCGACCTCGACCTCGAAACCTTGCCCGCCGTTGGCTCGGTCGCGCATGTGCGGACGTATGTGCTGCGGGACGACGCGGAAACGTTCCGACTTTTCTTCCCGCAGGAGTACGGCCACTACCTGGCCGAGGTCGTCGTCGATGCAGTGGAAGGGTTGGCGCGGTGAAGGACATCTTCCGCGTTCGCCGCATGTGGAGGCCGCGCGGCGATCTGAAGTCACGCTACGACGTCGTCATCATCGGCGGCGGCTCCCACGGGCTCGCGACGGCGTACTACCTCGCGAAGAACCACGGCATCACGAACGTCGCCGTCCTCGAGACGAGCTACATCGGCTCCGGAGCCGCGGGCCGCAACACGACCATCATCCGCGCGAACTACCGCACGCCGGAAGGCGCCGAGTTCTACCGGGAGAGCGTGAAGCTCTACCAGGGGCTCTCGGCCGACCTCGATTTCAACCTCCTCTTCTCGCAACAGGGCCACCTCACGCTCGCTCACTCAGACCGCGCGATGATCACGATGACGGAGCGAGCCGAGGTCAACCGACTCCTCGGGATCGACAGCCGCGTCATCTATCCCACGGACATCGCGAAGCTCTGCCCGGAGATGGATCTCTCCCAGGACGTCACGTGGCCCGTGATGGGAGCGCTGTACCACCCGCCCGGAGGGATCATCCGTCACGACGCCGTTGTCTGGGGCTACGCGCGAGGGGCCGACCGCGGTGGCGTCGAGATTCACCCGTATACCGAGGTGACCGGCATCGACCGCTCGAATGGGCGGATACGCGGTGTCCAGACGAATCGCGGTGACATCGCGTGCGACACCGTGATCAGCTGCACCGCCGGCTGGTCGACGCTGGTCGGGGATCTCGCGGGCGTCCCGCTTCCGATTACCACCCACATCCTCCAGGCGTTCGTGACCGAGGCGGTGAAGCCGTTCCTCGACGTCATCATCGTCTCGTCCCAGATGCACATCTACATCTCGCAGACCGACCGGGGGGAGTTTCTGATCGGCGCGGAAATCGAGCCCTACACGACGTACAAGGGCATCGGGACCTTCCCGTTCCTCGAATACTCGGCCCGCCACACGCTCGAGCTCTTCCCGCAGCTCGAGCAGGCGAAGATCCTGCGCTCCTGGACAGGGCTTTGCGACCTCTCGCCGGACTACAGCCCGATTCTCGGCGAGACCGACGTAAGCGGCTTCCTCGTCAGCTGCGGCTGGGGCACGTACGGGTTCAAGGCGGCGCCGATCGTGGGGACGACGCTTGCAGAGCTAGTTGCTACGAAGCAAACTCCCGCTCTCATTGCGCCTTTCACCCTCGAACGCTTCTACAAGGACGAGCTCGTGAGCGAGCTTGCCGCCGCTGCCGTCTCCCACTAGATGACGACCCCCTCTCTCACATCTCAGGCTCTCCGGTGCGCTGCGAACCGTCGCATCGCGGCGTCCTCGGTCGCGCCCGTAGCCTCCGGCTACGAACACACCCTGCGTCCTTGCGACGCTCGGTTCTCGCGGCCGGAGAGCGTGATCTGCTCGAAAGGTGATCGTTGATGGCTACCCACATGCCCTCGAGCCTCGAGATCGCCCAGGAGGCGGAGCTTCGCCCGATCGCGGAGATCGCCGAGGAAGCTGGGCTGGAGCCCGATGAGTACGACCTCTACGGGAAATACAAGGCAAAGGTCTCGCTGGACGTACTCGACCGGCTGAGCGGAACGGCCGACGGCAAGCTGATCTGTGTCACGGCCATCACGCCGACCAAGGCGGGTGAGGGCAAGACGACCACCTCCGTTTCGCTGACTCAGGGGCTTGGGCACATCGGCAAGAAGGTCGCTCTCTGCCTGCGCGAGGCTTCGCTCGGGCCGGTGTTCGGAATCAAGGGCGGTGCCGCGGGCGGCGGCTACGCGCAAGTCGTGCCGATGGAGGACCTCAACCTCCACTTCACCGGCGACATCCATGCGATCGGAGCGGCGAACAACCTGCTAGCCGCGATGGTGGAGGCCCACCTGCTCCACGGGAACAAGCTGGGGATCGATCCGTTGACGGTCAGTTGGCGCCGCTGCGTCGACATCAACGACCGCGCCCTGCGGCAGATCGTCGTCGGCCTCGGCGGGCGGGCGAACGGTTACGTGCGCGAGACGGGGTTCGACATCACCGCAGCCTCCGAGGTCATGGCGATCCTCGCAGTCGCGCGAGATCTTTTCGATCTGCGCAAGCGTCTCGGGGCGATCACGATCGGTTACACGTGGGAGGGCGAGCCGGTCACAGCGGAGCAGATCAAGGCGGCCGGCGCCATGACGGTGCTCTTGAAGGACGCGATCAAGCCGAACCTCGTCCAGACGCTCGAGGGCCAGCCCGCCTTCGTCCACTGCGGGCCCTTCGCCAACATCGCGCACGGCAACAACTCGCTCGTCGCGGATCTGGTGGCGCTCAAGCTCGCCGATTACGTCGTGACCGAAAGCGGCTTCGGCTCGGACATGGGCATGGAGAAGTTCCTCGACATTGTCTGCCGTGTCGGCGAGATCGAACCGAGCGCGATCTGCCTCGTCACGACCGTACGTGCGCTCAAGCACCACGGCGGCGATCCCGACGGAGGCGTCGAGACCGTCGAGGCCGGCGCGGCCAACCTCCAGCGACACCTCGGAATCGTCTCGGAGTTCGGGCTTAAAGCCGTCGTGGCGATCAATCGGTTCCCCGACGACACCGAGGAGGAGGTCGAGACGGTGCGACGGCTCGCGCTCGAGGGCGGAGCACATGCCGCGGAGCTGAACGAGGCTTTCGAGCGGGGCGGCGAGGGTGCGGCGGCCTTGGCCGAAGCGCTCGTCGACGCGGCCGACCAGGGCTCCTCCTACGCGCCCATCTATCCGCTCGACGCGCCGATCCACGCGAAGATCGAGGCCGTCTGCAAGCGCGTCTACGGGGCGGAGGGCGTCGTCTTCCTCCCCGCAGCGCAGCAAAAGATCGAGCAGTTCACGGCGAACGGATTCGACAAGCTCCCCATCTGCATGGCGAAGACGCACCTGTCCCTCTCGCACGACCCCGCGCTTCTGAACGCGCCGACCGGCTTCACGGTGACCGTGCGCGACATCCGGGCCTACACGGGCTCCGGGTGGCTGGTTCCGCTCCTCGGCGACATGCAGACCATGCCAGGCCTCGGCGTCACGCCGGCGGCGTTCAACGTCGACATTGACGAAAACGGCCGCACCGTCGGACTTTTCTAGCGAGAGCCTCCGCGAGTTCTGCGACACGATCGCAGCGGAGACGCCCGCGCCGGGAGGCGGGTCGGTTGCGGCAGTCGCGGCCGCTTTCGCGGCGTCGCTCGCCGCAATGGTGGCCCGCTTTTCGGGCGAACAGTGGGAGGAGGCTCCAGGCGCCGTCGCCCAGGCAGAAGCGCTCCGCATTCGTCTCCTGCCCCTCGCAGACGAGGACGCGAGGGCTTACGAGAGCGTGCTGGTTGCGCTGCGGCTGCCCAAGGAGCTCGAGCCGGACGCGCGCGACGCCGCCCTCGGCGAGGCGCTCTCCCGCGCTGCAGACGTCCCGCTCGCCATCGCCGAATCGGCCCTCGATGTCTCCTCGCTCGCCGCTGAGCTCGCCGAGCGCGGCAACCCGAACCTCCGAGGGGACGCGGTCACCGCCGCCCTGCTCGCCGAAGCCTCCATTCGCGCGACCGCGAACCTGGTCGAGATCAATCTCTCCATGCGCGAAGGCGACGAGCGCATAACCCGCGCCCGCGAGCTGTGTGAGATGGCGCGGCGGATCAGCCGCCGCGTGCTGGAACCGGCTCCTTAGTTCGGGATTGGCGAAACCGGGACCGCCCTAGCTAGGTCTCTGGGCCGTCGCTCGCAAAGGAAGCCAGCGAGCGAGCCCGAGACAGTACGTAGAGGTACGGCGAGGGCGAGCTCGCGCAGGATCCTGCCGCGAGCGGCGCCAGGCAGGGCAAAGCCGGGCTTCGCCCGGTGAAAGCCCCGCCGTCCAGAGGACTAGCTAGTGGACGATCAGGACGTCGCAGTGAGCCTCGCGGGCGACGGCCTGGCTCACGCTCTGGCCCAGTAGGCGTTGCACGATGCCGGGCTCGCGCGTCCCGACGACGATCATGTCTGCACCGCGCCCCCCGGCAAGCTCGACGATCGTGTCGGCAGGCTCGCCGACCGCCGGCACGTAGTCGGCCTCGATGCCCTGCTCCTGGAGAAAGGTGCGGGCCTCCTTCAGCTGCTCACGATGCGCCTGGGGCGTCTCGTCGCGAGCCACCGGCCCGCGGCTCCGCGTCGCATAGAACTCGACCGGAGCGACGCTGGTGACGATCAGCTTGGCGCCGAACGCCTCCGCGATCTCCCCTGCGCGCTGGAGCGCGCGCTTCGAAGCCTCCGTCTCGTCGTATCCGACCACGATCGTCTTCATCTCCGCTCCTTCCGTAAAAGCTCGTTCGAAGATGAGAGCTGAGTCGCCGCATCCTGAAACGAACTCTAGAGGCCGAGTGGAACATAGCGCCCGAGCTGCTTTTGCGCGGCCGCGACGGCCCGGAGCGCTTCGCGAAGGTCGAGCCGAGCGAGGGGCGGGAGCTCGTCCAGTGAGACGTCGTTGTCAGGTGTGCGGCCGGCCTGGATCTGAGCGGCCTGGTGCTCGAAGCGGATCTTGGAGACGAGGTCGAAGGACTCCCTGAGCGCGGTTGCGGTCTCGGCTTCAAGCGCCCCGGTTTCCTGAGCGGCGACGAGGCGGTCTCGGGTCGGCGAGATGGTGATGCTGTTCGCAAGCGCGTGGAACCGGGCGAGGTTCACGATCGGCAGGCTCCCGCCCCGTTTGATGTCGATCTTCTCCGGAAGCCTGCCGCGGAAGCGGAGCGGCGGTTTGAAATCGGTTGCGGTGCGGGCGAGACGTGCGATGAAGTCGGGATGCTTGGGCGTGGAGCGGATGCGCTCGACAAGCGGTGGCACGACCTCGAGGCCGCCGGCCACGTGCCTGAAGTCGAAGGAGACAGCTGCGCGGACGAGGTGGGAGCGGTCGGGCTGCTCGAAGCATTCCTCGAAGATCCGAATCCACTCTCCCTCGGACATGCGCCATTCGGCGTTGCGCGCGAGAACGTCGGCAGCGTCGGCTCCGAGGCCGCACCGCGCGAGGCCGGCGTTCACGTCGGTGGCCACGCGCTCGAAGTAGGCGTCCGCGTTGGGATCGCGGCTCTCGCCCGCATATGCGAGCGCATTGTCTTGGTCGGAGGCCAGCGTCAGCTCGCGCCGTGCCGTGCTCCCGAGCGCGAGCCAGGCCCAGGCGACGGGCGCCGGCCCGTGGCGCTCGGTCGCGAAGTCGATGAGGCGCTCCGTTGCCGTGTCGCTCTGGAGCGAGAGGACGCGTCCGACGGAGGCAGGGTCGAGGCCGGCGTCGAGCAGGGCGACGAACGTGCGCGGAAGCTGCGAGGCGACCTCGACGAGCGCGTCCTCGCCCCCCGCGCGCGCCAGCGCCCTGCGAATGCCGAATGGGCTCAGCGTCTCGAGGTTCATGAGATCCGCCGCCGAGACGACCCCGACGACGTTTTGCAGTTCGTCGAGGACCGGCAGGTGGTGGACGCCGGCGTTCATCATCTGGATGCTCGCCTCGACGGCGAGCCGATACGCAGGCGTAGTCAGCACCGGCGAGCTCATGATCTTCGTCACGGGTGCATCGACGGGAACGCCGCCCGCCACGACCTTCTCGCGCAGATCGGCGTCCGTGAGGATGCCGAGGCCCTCGCCCGCCCGAACGAGAATCGCGGAGACGTTGAAGTCCCGCATCGCCTCGGCGGCCTCGCGGATGGACGCCTCGGGCGGGCAAAAAACGGGCGGACTCGAGACCAGCGAGCCGATCTTGAGCGTGCGTACCTCCGGCAGCGCGTGAACGGTGTGGCCGGTCCGCGTCAGCCGCTCGCGTAGCGTGAGCGCGACGTAGCTCGCGCCTTCAGGCCGCCCGAGCACCTCCAGCGCCACCTCCCTAGGGAGCACGTAGCAGAGCGTGTCCTCGTGCGCTCGCACGGTGAACGCGGGCGCCAGGCCGGTGAGGAGCGACGGATGACCGAAGCACTCCCCGGGCTCCAGGACGTCGATGACCTCCTCCTGGTGGATGAGCTCCATCGAGCCCGAGCGGATGACGAAAAGCACGTGCACGGGCTCGCCGTCCTCGACAAGGGCGTCCTCACCGGCGCCGAAAGTGCGTGTGCCGGCTGCCTGACCGACACGCTCGAGCTCGTCGTCGCTCAGATGATCAAACGGAGGGAATTGCTTGAGGAAGGCGGCGACGTCGTCCACGCGCCGGAGGTTACTGACGATCGTTCTCCTGGACGAGGTACACGGGCACCTTCGCGCGGCGCTGGACGCGCTGCGGCTCCTGCGTCCACATGAGATCTTCGAGCACGCGGTTCCGAGAAGGATCCGCACCCATCACGATCACGTCGCAGCCGTGGCGCTCGGCCTCCCGGACGATGCGCTTCGTCGCCTTGCGAGTGGCCAGGACCTGCCCTTCTGCCTCGACGCCACGGCTTCGGAGCGCCTTTACCGCGGTCATCACGCGCTCGCGCTGCTCGTCCCATTCCCGCCT
>DASXSE010000056.1:0-1756 GCA_036506175.1 Gaiellaceae bacterium | reverse complement strand
GAACGAGCGGCTCCTCGAGGTGCCTGAGGGATTCACGATTCATCCCAAGCTCCTACGTCAGCTCGAACGGCGGCGCGACGCGCTCGAGGAAGGAGGCATCGACTGGGGGCAGGCGGAGGGACTCGCCTTCGGCTCGCTCGTTGGCGAGGGGATCCCCGTCCGGCTCACCGGCCAGGACACCGAGCGCGGCACTTTCTCGCACCGCCACCTCGTCTTGCACGACGCGGAGAACGGCCAGCGCTGGGCGCCCATCCAGCACCTTGACGACGCGACGGCTTCCTTCGAAGTCTTCAATTCGCCGCTGTCCGAGTACGCGTGCGTCGGCTTCGAATACGGCTACTCGATCGCCGCCGCGGATGCACTCGTGTTGTGGGAGGCCCAGTTCGGGGATTTCGTCAACGGCGCGCAGATCGTGATCGACCAGTTCGTCTCCAGCGGCCTCTCGAAGTGGGGTCAGACGTCGCGGTTGACGCTGCTGCTCCCACACGGGTACGAGGGCAACGGGCCCGAACACTCGAGCGCGCGCGCCGAGCGCTTTCTCCAGCTCGCCGCGCAGGCGAACATCCGGATCGCGAACTGCACGACGGCGGCGCAGTACTTCCACCTTCTGCGCCGGCAGGCGCTGTCGCCCGCCGCGCGTCCACTCGTCGTCCTGACGCCGAAGGGGCTCCTGCGGCTCAAGGACGCGGCGTCGACGCTTCAGGATCTAGCTGAGGGCTCGTTCCGTCCGGTGCTCGACGACGCGACGGTGGATCACGAGGAGGTCAGCCGGCTCGTCCTCTGTTCGGGCAAGGTCTACTACGACATCGTCGGCCACGAGGCGCGCGCCCAGGAACGCGGCATCGCCGTGGCGAGGCTCGAGCAGCTCTACCCGTTCCCGGTCGACGCGGCGGCCGAGCTCGTCCGTGGCTACCCGAACCTGCGCGAGATTGTCTGGGTACAGGAGGAGCCGCAGAACATGGGCCCGTGGCGGGCGATCCGCCACCGGCTCGAGGACGCCGCCGGCGGCGTCAGCCTTCGCTACGTGGGACGTCCCTGGCGTGCCTCGCCGTCAGAGGGCTACCCGACTGCGCACGCGCGCGAGCAGGACCGGATCGTCAGCGAGGCCCTTTCCTGGCACGCCGGGCCGCCGCGGTCATGACGGCCGCCCGCACGAGCCTCGGGCCGTGCTTCCGCGTCGCCTTGAGCAGGCGCCGCCTGTGGGCCGGGGGAAGTTTCGTCCACAGGTCGATGGCCGTCAGCGCGATTCCGACGGGCCCTGCACCCCGTGTGAGGCGGCGAAATGGCGCCATGGGCACATTCTTCCTGATCCCGCTCTCCCAGGCGCTCGTGAGCTTGCGTACCGAGTCCCTCCGCGGAAGGGGCTAGACTCCGCGGGTCGAAACCGCCCCAGGAGGAAACGTATGTCGGTTGAAAGTCCGTCGTTGTTCGCCAAAGCGATCCAGGAACATCTCGAGCTGAAGCAGCGGAACGCCACGCTCGACCCCCAGATGCCCCTGCACGGCTACAAGGCCGGGGATCCCTTTGAGAACCACCCACTCTTCAAGACCGAGGAACAGGCGCGGATCGAGGAGACCATGGACGGCGAGCCGTCGGTTGTCGCAGCGGGGCCGTGGCCCGGCGAAGATTCGGCGACGGTCGAGAACGCCCACGCGATACACCCGGAACTCGAGGACAGCCTCTGGGGTCGCGAGTCGCGCGACTTCGACTGGGGCGACTAGAGCTTCGCCCAAAGTGCTTTGCACTTTGGGCGAGA
>DASXSE010000055.1:0-8604 GCA_036506175.1 Gaiellaceae bacterium | reverse complement strand
GGATCCGCCCGCACGACCTCGAGGTGAGCCTGGAGCCGAACGGGACGACCAAGCAAGCGATGGTCGAACGGGTCGTTCACCTCGGTTTCGAGGTGCGCGCGGAGCTCGTTCTCGACGACGGCCGCCACGTTTCAGCTCAGGTGACACGTAACGAAGCCGAGGCGCTCGAGCTGCACGAAGGGCAGATCGTCTTCGTGCGCGCGAGCCGCACGCACGTCTTCAGTGCGGCTGCCACGCCCCCGGGTCGCTCGTAATCCAGCGTTATGGACGCAGGGTCGACGTGTCGACGACCCGGAAGTCGGACCCTTTCACCAGTCCGAGCGTGTGCAGGTCGTTGTTGTCCCAGCCCGGATCGGGCGCTCCGGAGACGTACCAGCTGGAGCCGTTGTCGGCGACGATCATCCCGTACTTCTTGAGCGCTCGAAGCACGACGCGCGCCTGCGGCGGGTACTTCCACGCCGGGAAGCTCGCGCGCAGCTTCAGGCGCAGGCCCATGGGCGGGAGCGCGCGGCTCGTGTAGGAGCTGGCGAAGTGTCGAGCCGGATAGATGTACGCCTGGCGCGACCGTCTGACGGTGAAACGCAGCGCGTGGTCGATCGAGCCGGACGCGACCTCGTCGTGGCGTGCGAGGCCGGGGAGGATGGGAAGGCCCGCAGCGTCGGCGGACGTCCAGCCCAGCGGGCGGAGGTGGTTCGAGTTGAGATCCCAGATCGCCCCTGACCCAGCCGACCAGGACGGGTAGAGCGAGAAGAGCTCGTAGAGCGTGCAGGAGTCCTTGTCGACCAGGATGGCGTGGCGGTCGCCGTCGGCGTTCGGCCCGCCCTCGATCGCCACGTCGTCAGGAATCGGATACGGACCCGCGTCGCTCTCGTCCGCGTAGTCGAAGGCGACGGAGGAAAGCGGCGTGGTCGAGTCCACGACGGTGATCGGGATCCCGATCGGCCCGCCGTCCCAAAGGCCCGAGCCGAAGTCGGCGTGCAGATGGAGGCTCGCGCCGATCGAGTTGATGATGGTCGTCGAGTCCTTCCGGACCGGGAGGGTGTTCACCGGCTTGTTCCAGACGCTGTTGGCGGGGAACACCGGGCAGTCGGGCGCCTCCGGCAACGGGCTCGCCACCGCCGGCGCCGCCGGGACCAGCAGCAGGGCGAGAACGAGCGCGGCCCGGGAGAGCTTCACGCCTTCTTATCGGGCGAGCGCGTCCGTGCGCTGAGCCATCTCCACGTCCTTTTGAGTGATGGCTCGCTTCGTATGCGTCCACCAGCGGACGGTGACGGCGTTCCAGCTCACGGTGATGTCCGGATGGTGGTTCGCCTCCTCCGCCGCCTCCGCGAGGCGGTTGACGAAGGCGATCGCCTCCCGGAAGTCCTTGAAGCGAAAGCCGCGCTGCAGCGCCCCGCGCACTTCGTTCCATCCCTCGGGATATGCCTCGCTCACGGCGCCGGAGTATGCCCGAGCGCGCAATCCGGCCGCAGCCTTTCCGCGTAGGGAGGTGTGGCATGCGCTTCCGGCTCGCCTTTGCCGCGCTGCTCGTCGGCGCGCTCGTCGCCGCTCCGGTTGCCGAGGCCTACACGACCTACTACGGGAGAGACGCCGGGATCTCGACGATCACCCTGAAGCGCGCAGACGGCACGAATGTCACGCGGGTCAGGCATGGCCTGAAGACGTTCGTCATCCGAGACCGGTCCTCGATTCACAATTTCCACCTGTTCGGGCCGGGAGGAGTGGATCGCAAGACGGGCATCGCGTTCGTCGGGACGAGGACATGGTCACCGGTCAAGCTCGTCGCCGGGACCTACGTCTTCAGGTGCGACGCGCACCCGACCACGATGCGCAAGACCTTCGTGGTCTTCTAACCGAGCTCGAGCGGCGTGACGGCACGATCCGCGATCCGCCAGCCTGCGATCTCGCCCGAATGGAGCGCGAGGATCACGTACGGACGCCCCTGCCAGAGGCCGATGTTCTCGACATCCGTCCGCGACGGCCGCGGCGGGCTCGAGAGGTGTGAGTGGAAGACGGCGAGCTCGTAGCCCTCGTCTTCCAGAAACCACGCCTCGGGATCGACGTCGAGATCGAAGCGGTACGGGCTCTCGTCGCGGTTCCGGCCGGGGATGTAGCGCTCGGCGACGCCGTCGCGAAACGCGATGAGGCCGCACGCCTCGTTGGGTCGCTCGGCCTCGGCATGCTCGACCAGCGCCGAGCGCACCTCGGCCGGGATCACCACCAGATGCGGTCCTCCATCGACTGCGCTCCCTCGGTCCAGAAATCGGCCGAGAGGTACTTCCAGCCGCCGTCCGCGAGCACGCAGACGATCACGGCCTCCGCCATCTCCTCTGCCAGGAGGCGCGCCACGTGGATGACGGCGCCGGAGGATACGCCGGCGAAGATCCCCTCCTGTTCGAGGAGCAGCCGGACGCCCGCGATCGATTCCTCGTTGGACACGAGGATTTTCCGGTCGAGCTTGGCGACGTCGAGAATAGGCGGGATGTAGCCGTCGGCCAGCGAACGCAGCCCGTAGACGAGATCGCCCTGCAAGGGCTCGGCGGCCGCGACGATCACGTCCGGAAACGCTTCGCGCACACGCTCGCCGGCACCCATGAGCGTCCCACCGGTTCCGAGCCCCGCGACGAGCGCGTCGACGTGGGGGAGGGCCTCCGCGATCTCCGCCCCCGTTCCGTCGTGATGCGCACGGGGATTCGCCTCGTTCGCGTACTGGTTGAGCATGAAGTAGTGCGGCTCGCGCTCGGCCAGCTCGAGCGCACGCCGGACCGCGCCATTCGAACCTTCGGCTGCAGGCGAGAAGATGACCTTGGCGCCGTAGAGCTGGAGCAGCTTGATGCGCTCCGGGGTCGAGTTCTCCGGTAGGACGCACGTGAGCGGATACCCCTTCAACTTGGCCACCATGGCCAGCGAGATTCCGGTGTTGCCGCTCGTCGGCTCGAGGAGCTCACGCCCAGGCTCAAGCTCGCCGCTCGCCTCGGCGGCCTCGACCATCGCCTTGGCAATGCGGTCCTTCAGCGAGCCCGTGGGGTTCTGGCCCTCGAGCTTGGCATAGAGCTTGATCCCGGAATGGGGCGCGAGCCTGGGCAGCTCGACGAGGGGCGTCGAGCCGATCGTCTCGAGCACGGAAGGAGTAAGCGTGCGCTCGCCTCCGGCCATCGCGGGGAGGAGAATCACGGTTGCGCCCTCCCGTACCCTCGTCTCCAGGCCTTCGAGAGTACGCACGTCCTCGTTGTCGACGTAGACGGTCACGTACGGAGCGAGGCCATCGCCATCCTCGAGCACCTGGCGCCCGAGGCTGGGGAAGCGCACGGCGAGATCGGCCAGAAGCTCGCGCAGAGTCTCTCCAGATGCCTCGACTTCGCGCGCGCCGCCCGCGTCGTCGCGGAGCGTCGGCGGGATGCGAACCCGGCTCACGACGTGACTTGGGTTCTGCCGCCTTGGCAGAACTCGACGTAGTCGATGTAGTCGGTGATCGTCGGGTTTTCGCCGCAGACCGGGCACTGGGGATCACGGCGCAGGTTGATCTCGGTGAACGTCCCTTCGAGCGCGTCGAACATGAGCAGGCGCCCGACCAGCGGCTGGCCGATTCCGAGCGCGAGCTTCAGCGCCTCATTGGCCTGCAGGGAGCCGATCACCCCTGGGAGCACGCCCAACACGCCTCCCTCGGCGCAGCTCGGTGCGAGCTCGGGCGGCGGCGGCTGCGGAAAGAGGCAGCGGTAGCACGGGCCTTCGTACGGCTTGAAGACTGTCGTCTGGCCCTCGAAGCGATAGATCGAGCCGTGCACGACGGGGATCCGGTGCCAGACCGACGCGTCGTTCAGGAGGTAGCGCGTCGGGAAGTTGTCCGCCCCGTCGACGATGACGTCCCAGCCTTCTCCGAGGATGCGGTCGACGTTCTCGGAGGTCAGGCGCTCGCGGAAGACCTTGACGTTCACGTCCGGATTGAGCGCCTCGATGGTGCGCTTGGCGGATTCGGCCTTCGAATCGCCGAGCCGCTCTGTCGAGTGGACGATCTGCCGCTGCAGGTTAGTCTCGTCGACCGCGTCGTCGTCGACGATTCCGAGTGTTCCGACGCCGGCTGCGGCGAGATAGAGGGAGGCCGGAGAGCCGAGGCCGCCGGCGCCGATGAGGAGGACGCGCGATTCGAGGAGCCGCAGCTGTCCCTCTTCGCCGACCTCGGGAATGAGGAGGTGACGGCTGTAGCGGCGGCGTTTGGATTCGTCGAGTGCCTGCGGGATCTCGAACGGAAGGCCGTTCCGCTTCCAGTCGGTGAATCCACCCGCAAGGGAGACGACCTTGTCGTAGCCGAGCTCTTCGAGCGTCTTCGCGGCGAAGGCCGAGCGGTTGCCGCCGGCGCAGTAGACCAGCACGAGCTTGGACTTGTCCGGAACGGCGCCTTCGATGCGCGATTCCAGGTAGCCCCGCGGGATGTGGACGGCGCCGGGGAGGTGACCCTCGTCCCATTCGTCGCGCTCGCGGACGTCGACGATCGAAGGCGAATCATCTTCGATCAGTTGACGCGCGCGCGAGGAGTCGACCTCGTCGATCTCGCTTTTCACCTGTTGCAGAAGGTCGCGGTAGTTGGACATGAATAACTTCAAGAAATATAGCAACGTCCAGGGGCTTGGCTTCGGCCCCGCGGCTAGGCTCGCAGGCGTGTCTGCGCGCAGCCGAGTTCGCGTCCTCGTCGGCCTCGTCGCCCTCGCCGCGGCCGGGATCGTCATCGGCGTGAGCCTTTCCGGACGGGATAGCCCCGAAGCGGAGACACAGATCAAACGGGGTCCCCCGCCGCTCGAGCTGAGCATCCTGCTCCGGAACGACTCCGAGGCACGCGCCTTGCGGGCGGCCGAGCGCGAATACGACGCGGGCGACGCGGCCGCGGCCCGCCGAAGCTTCCAGAGCCTCTTGAAGAGCGACCCCAAGTCGGTCGAGGCCGCGGTTGGCGCAGCGGTGACGGCGTGGCCCAGCGGGACCTTGGAGCGACTTCGTGCGCTTGTCGCGAGCCATCCCGACTCGGCGCTCGCTCGCCTCCATCTTGGTCTCGCGCTCTATTCCGCAGGGGACGACACCGGCGCAGCCGCTCAGTGGCGGGAGGCCAAGCGGCGCGAGCCGGACACGCCGTCCGCCTTGCGCGCCGACGACCTCCTGCACCCGAACATGGCGCCGGGTCATCCGTTCTTCTATCCCCGCTTCGGCGCGCCGCCGGAGCTCGCGCATCTTTCGCCGGAGGCCGAGCTGGCCGCGCTCGAGCGCGACGCCCGGCGCGGCGGCGTGGACGCCAACCTCCTGTACGGCGTGGCGCTCCAACGCATCGGGCGGGCGGTCTCGGCGCGGGCCGCGTTCGCGCGCGCGGTCCGTCTCGATCCGCAGAGCCTTCCTGCGCAGGTGGCAGATGCCGTGGGGCGATTCGACAAGGCCAAGCCGGCCGAATCGTTCTCACGCCTGGGGCCGTTGGCGCGGTCTCATCCTCGAGCCGCCGTCGTCCGCTTCCACCTCGGATTGCTCCTTCTGTGGATCAGAGATGTGAAAGACGCCCGAATTCAGCTGCAAAAGGCCCTAGACGCAGATCCCCATGGCACGTACGGAAAGGAAGCGAAAACACTCCTTTCTCGTCTTGAAGCCATTGGGACCTAACGACAAAGAAATAGTCCGGTTGGCCCATAGCGGTATGTCCGGTGCTCGTGCAAGAGTCGCGCCACGCGCGATCCCAATTTGCAACGGCTTGACGTTGACAAACCGGAGGCCGTCACTACGGTCAGAGAGGGGGGTCTGATGGCTGAGGGGAGAGGGAATGGAGCGACGGTTGTGATGCTGGAGGACGACGGCGCCAAGGCGCTCGTCCGCCAGGGGCAGGAAGCAGGCTTTCTCACGCAGGAGGAAATCGCGCTCGCGCTGGACGAGCTCGACCTCGAGGCGGCGCAGATCGACGACTTCTACCAGGTGCTCGAAGAGCTCCACATCGAGGTGCTGGACGCTGATGCGGCCGAAGCGGAAGACGAGCCTGAGCCCGAGGCGCACGAGATCTCCACGGACTCGCTCCAACTCTTCCTCAAGGACATCGGCCGCGTCCCCCTTCTGACGGCGGCGCAGGAAGTCGAGCTGTCGAAGCGGATCGAGCGCGGCGACCATCGCGCCAAGCAGCAGATGGTGGAGGCGAACCTTCGCCTCGTCGTGTCGATCGCCAAGAACTATCGCAACCAGGGCCTCCCCTTCCTCGACCTGATCCAGGAGGGAACCATCGGCCTCGTGCGCGCAGCGGAGAAGTTCGACTACCGCAAGGGCTTCAAGTTTTCGACCTACGCGACCTGGTGGATCCGGCAGGCGGTGGCGCGCGCACTCGCGGACAAGGCGCGCACGATTCGGATGCCCGTGCATGTCGTCGAGAAGCTGAACAAGATCAGCCGCGCGGAGCGCAAGCTCATCGGAGAGCTCGGCCACGACCCGACGGCGGACGAGATCGCCCGCGAGCTCGAGATCGACCGCGAAGAAGTCGAGCAGATCCGCCGAAGCGCTCAGGCGCCCGTGTCGCTCGAGAAGCCTGTCGGAGACGAGGAAGAGTCCGAGTTCGGCCACTTCCTCGCCGACCATTCGGTGGCGCTTCCGGACGAGGCCGCGGAGACGACGCTCCGCAAGGAGACGCTCAAGCGCATCCTGGGAGCTCTGTCGCCACGCGAGCGCCGCGTGCTCGAGCTTCGCTACGGGCTCGACGGCCAGCATCCACGGACGCTGGACGAGGTCGGCCGCACGTTCAACGTCACGCGCGAGCGCGTTCGGCAGATCGAGAACCAGAGCCTGAAGAAGCTGCAGGCCCTGGCTGAGTCGCAGAAGCTCCGCGAAGTCGCCTAGCCGGCACAGACTCGCTACGAACCGCCTCCCACGTACGCGGGTTTGAGCGGTACGCTCGAAAGCGGGTGGTGGTTCGGGGTGGCCCCAGTAGACTCCGCCGCCGTGACCGCGCCCGCGCAGCCAGATCCTGCCTGGCTCGAGGAGCTCTTCGAGTGGCTGCGCATCCCGAGCATCAGCGCCGACTCGACCCACGCCGACGACGTCCGGCGGGCTGGTGAATGGGTCTGCGATTTCGTCCGCTCGGCCGGCGGGAGCGCCGAGCTCGTCGAGACGAAGACTCTTCCGCTGGCGGTCGGCGAGATCGCCGCTTCGAACGGAGCGGGCTCAGCGCCGACCGTCCTCCTCTATGGACACTTCGACGTTCAGCCGCCGCCGCCGCTCGAGCTCTGGAAGTCGGAGCCCTTCGAGCCCGAGATCCGCGATGGCTACATCTACGCCCGCGGCGCGGCCGACGACAAGGGCAACGCGTACCTCCTCTTGAAGGCAGCTGCGCTGCTCGCCGGAGACGGAACCCTGCCGGTGAACGTGCGCGTCGCCTTCGACGGCGAGGAGGAGACGGGCGGCAGCTCCATCGTCGAGTTCATCGAGCAGGACGAGCGTGGCGCGGATGCCTGCCTGATCTTCGACGGCGACATGCCGCGCGAGGACCAGCCGGCATTCGTGCTCGGCGTGCGCGGCAACCTCTACTACCACCTGCGGGTCAAGACCGGCGAGCGCGATCTCCACTCGGGAGTCTTCGGCGGCGCTGCCTTGAATGCGGCCCATGCGCTGATCCGGGCCCTCGAGCCCGCGCTTTCCATCCCGGACGAGCTGCGCGCCGGTGTCGTAGCTCCGACCGAGGAGGAACGGCGGTCATGGGCGGCGCTCGACTCGGGCGAGGACGTCCTCGCACAAGCCGGCGCTCGTCGGATGGATCCGGCCGCGGCCGAGGAGTTCTACGAGCGCACGATGGCTAACACGGCGATCGACGTGCACGGCATCGCCGTCGGGGAGCCGTACCTCCAGAAAACGGTTCTGCCTGTCAGCGCCGAGGCCAACGTGTCGATCCGACTCGCGGCGGGACAGAACCGCGACCAGATCGACGAAGCCTTTCAGCGACTGGTTCGCGAGGCTCTGCCCGAGGGCGCCGACTTGGAGATCGAGCGCTGGGGCGCTGCGCCGCCTGGATTGATTCCCCCCGATTCGGCCGCCATCGTTCTCGCGCAGGATGCTTTCGAGCGCGTCGTCGGGCGCCGTCCACTTCTGCTCCGCAGCGGCGGCACTCTGCCGATCGTCCCCGCCCTCGCGGACAAGAGAATCCCGACGATCCTCTCGGGCTTTGCGCTCCCGAACGCCAACATGCATTCGCCGAACGAGTGCCTGCTCGCGCGCTACGTCCCGCTCGGCGTCGCCACCGCGCGCGAAACACTCATGGCGTTCAAAGATCTTTAAACGAGCGCCTTGTCGGCAGTGTGCTCGTGGCCCCGCTCCGGCACGAGCCACTCGTGACCGAAGCGCCGCATCGCGTCGATGATCGGCAGAAGAGCCTCTCCCTTTTCGGTCAGCTCGTAATCGACCCGCCGACGCGCGCTGGTGCGCGCGATCACGCCCTCCTGCTCGAGGACGCGCAATCGTTCCGAGAGCGTGCGCGGGCTGATCCCGGGACAGGAGCGCTCGAGCTCCGAGAACCGCCGGGGGCCTTCCGAGAGGTCGTGGACGATGATCGCCGTCCACTTCGATCCGATGATCTCAGCCGTACAGGCGACCGAGCATGACGCG
>DASXSE010000054.1:0-2178 GCA_036506175.1 Gaiellaceae bacterium | reverse complement strand
CCGCTCGTCGTTCGGCCGGTCGGCCGTACGGCCCTGCTCATCGGACGGTTCGGCGCTGCCTCCGTCGTCTGCGCCCTCTACGTCGTCGCCGTCTATGTCGGAGAGCTGCTCATCACGCACGCGATCACCGGCTGGTGGCCTGATCGAGTCGTCGTCCCCGCAGCGGAGCTCGCCGGCGCCGTCGTCGTGCTCGTGACCCTCTCCCTCGTCGGCTCGGTCTTCCTCTCGGCCATCGCGAATGGCATCGCCGTCTTCATGATCTTCGGCGCCGGGCTCGTGGCGGGCCTGCTGGGCCAGATCGGGGAGGCGCTCAACTCCGACAGCCTGAAGACGATCGCAAAGGTTTCTTCCTGGGTCCTCCCCTTCGAGGCGTTGTACCAGGACGGCCTCAACGCGATCACTGCGGACACCGTCGGCTTCACACGCGCCGCCCTGTCGCTGGGCCCCTTCGGGGGCGCACAGGCGGCGGGAGCTGCGCTCTTTCCCTACGTCGTTGCGTACATCGCGCTGCTCGGGGGACTGGCCCTCTTGGGGTTTCGGCAGCGCGATTTGTAACCCGTCCGGGGGAGGGACACGGCTGCGGGCCGTCCTAATCTGAGAGCGTGTGGGAGCTGGTTAGAAGCCTCGAAGAGGACGTCCGGTCCCTGGAAGATGACGAGCGCGCCTCGACCGCTTTCCTCTGGCTGGGCGGCGCCGGGATCATCACATGGTTCGCAACGCTCGCCGTTGCCGACAGCCTCCTGCCCGCGACGAGCCTGGCTTCGCTGATGGCGGTCATCATCGGCGTCGTCGGCTGGCGCGCCGCGCGTCAGGGCGAGCCGCGCGAGGCAAGCACGGTCGTGGGCATCGTCCTGGCCGTCATCCTCGGGTTGGTCTGGCTCTACCTGGCTGGAGCGATCGTCGCGCACATCGCCTAGCTAGCCCTCTGGACACGCATCCGCGTTCAGAATGACGGGAGCCCGGCTTCGCCCCGCCTGGCGCCGCTCGCGGCAGGATCCTGCGCGAGGTCGCCCTCGTCGTACCTCGTTGTACTGTCTCGGGCTCGCTCCCTGGCCTCCTTTGCGCGCGGCGCCCCAGAGGGCTAGCTAGGGCGTTGCTGGTTCCGGCGCCTGCTCGGACGGCTAGAGCACCGGCGCGAGAACCTCGTCGATCCTCGCGAGAACCTCGGGCGGGAGCTCGATGCCGCTCGCGGCGACGTTGTCCTCGACCTGCTCGGGTTGCGAGGCGCCCACGATGGCGCTCGAGACTCCAGGCTCCCGCAGCACCCACGCGATCGCAAGCTGCGCCATCGTGATCCCGAGCTCTTCGGCGATGGGACGCAGGCTCTGCACGGCCCGGAGCACGTCGTTGCGCATGAAGCGCTCCATGAAGCCGGAGTCTGCGGGGCTGGCTGCGCGCGTGCCCGCAGGCGGCTGCTCGCCGGGCTCGTACTTCCCTGTCAGCACTCCCTGGGCGAGCGGCGAGTACACGACCTGGCCCAGGCCGAGCTGCTTGCAGACCGGCAGGACGTCGTCCTCGATGTCCCGCGTCAGCATCGAGTACTCGGGTTGGTTGGACACGAGCGGGTCGAGGTTCCATTTTTCATGCAGTCGAAAGGCCTCGTCGATTCGCTCCGCCGACCACATCGAGACGCCGACGTAGAGCACCTTCCCCTGCGTGACGAGATCGTCGAGCGCGCGCAGCGTCTCTTCGAGAGGGGTGTCCTCGTCGGGGCGGTGGCACTGGTAGAGGTCGATGTAGTCGACACCAAGCCGCCGCAGCGAGTGGTGGCACTGCTCGATGATGTGCTTGCGTGAGAGGCCGCGGTCGTTGGGCCCGTCTCCCATCGGGAAGTACGCCTTCGTGGCCAGGAAGTAGTCGTCGCGGCGGAAGTCCTTGAGCGCGCGCCCGGTGACTTCCTCCGCGGCTCCACGCCGATAGACATTCGCAGTGTCGAAGAAGTTGATACCGAGCTCGAATGCTCGATGGATGCACGCGATCGCGCGCTGGTCCTCGACGTATCCGCCGTAGGTCAGCCAGGAGCCGAGAGCTATCTCCGAGACCTTGACCCCCCACTTGCCGAGCTTGCGGTAGCGCATGGCGCGTGTCTATCAGACCGAAGCCCTGCGCAGTCGGGGCGGCCGGACTTGAACCGGCGACCTCCGCGTCCCAAACGCGGCGCTCTACCAGGCTGAGCTA
>DASXSE010000053.1:0-29429 GCA_036506175.1 Gaiellaceae bacterium | reverse complement strand
CCCACGACGACCTGGACATCGCGGTCTGGGAGGAGGATCTGGGCCACGTTTCGAGCGCCCTCGAGAGAGATGGCTGGACACACACGCCGGAGGAAGGCGAGGACGGCTACACGGCGTTCGAGCGCGAGGGCGTCCATCTGGACGTCGCCTTCCTTGCGCGCGACGAGCAGGGCGAGGTGTTCACGCCGCTCCGGAGCGGCGGTCGCGGCGAGTGGTCAGAGGGAGCGTTCGGTGACGACGTCAAAGAGCTCTACGGCGTCCGGGCTCGGGTCATCGCTCTCGGCGCCCTCAAAACGGACAAGTCGGCCGCGCGAAGCGACCCGGCGGTCGCGGCCAAGGACGCCGCCGACGTGGCCACGATGTCGCGTATCGGCCCCTGAAGGGCACGGTCACGTTGCTACCATCCTTTCGCCCGGCCGTGCTAAGCGGGGAGCTAGCGGTTCCCTGAACCCGCAATCCGCTCTAGCGGGGCCGAATCCCTTCCCAAGGGGGTTGCTGTTCGAAGTAGGGCTTGCGCACGCGAGCGTTGACGGCCAGGTTCCGCGCATTGGGAGCCTGCGAACCGCGTCAGGTCCGGGAGGAAGCAGCGCTAAGCAGTTTCTCCCAGGTGCCGCGGATCAGCCTGGTCTGAGCGAGCGTCGCCGGCACCGCCTCGGGAGCGTTCTCGACGGAGGGTGCGCGGCCGGGCATTAAGATGGCGGAAGTCGAGTGACCGCCCTCTATCGCAAATACCGTCCCCTCGATTTCGACGAGGTGGTCGGCCAAGAAGCGGTCGTTCGCACCCTCCGCAATGCGATCGAGCGAGACCAGATCCGCCAGGCATACCTGTTCGCGGGCCCGCGCGGAACCGGCAAGACGTCGCTCGCGCGCATCCTCGCCAAGTGCCTCAACTGCGAGCAGGGGCCGACGGCTACGCCGGACAAGACCTGCAACTCCTGCCGAACGATCGCGGCTGGAACGTCGCTCGACGTGATCGAGATGGATGCCGCGAGCCAGCGCGGGATCGACGACATCCGCGAGATCCGCGAGCACGTCATCCTCCAGCCGGTCGAGGGCCGCTACAAGGTCTACATCCTCGACGAGGCGCATCAGCTCACCGATGCAGCCTGGAACGCTCTTCTGAAACTCATCGAGGAGCCGCCCCCCCACCTCGTCTTCGTCTTCTGCACGACCGAGCTCCAAAAGGTGCTCCATACGGTGCGCTCCCGCTGCCAGACCTTCCTGTTCGCGCGTCCCCGGCTCGCCGAGTTGACGAAGCTGCTGCGGCACGTCGCCGACGAGGAGAAGATCGACGCGCCCGACGCGGCGCTCTCGCTCATCGCCCGCAGCGCCCGCGGCAGCTTCCGCGACGCCGTCTCGACGCTCGACCAGCTCGCGGCCGCAACCGACGGCCAGATAACCGTTCAGGCGGTCCTCCAGCTCCTCGGCGCCGTCGAGGAGGAGGCCCTGTTTCGCATCTGTGACCTCGTCGTCGACAAGGACACCGCCGGCCTGCTCAACTTCATCGAGGAGCTCGCTGAGCAGGGTCAGGATCTCTCCCGGCTCGTCACCGACCTCCTCGAGCACTTGCGCCACGTCCTGCTCGTCCAGCACTTGGGTGAGGTGCCCGACTCTGTTCCGGCGACTCCGGAGGCCCGCGAACGCCTGCAGGCGCAGGCAAATCAGCTCGCGGAGCCCGAAGTCCTGCGGCTCATCGACCTCCTGGCGGTCGCCGTCGACGACGTGCGCCAGGGCGGCGATCCACGGCTTCCGCTCGAGCTCGCGCTCGTCAAGGTGACGCGGCCGGGCGCCGACCTGTCACGCCAGTCGCTGTCCTTCCGGATCGAGCAGCTCGAGAATCGAAGCAGGGGCGAACCGATGAAATCGAGTCCGCGTCCGTCCTCCCCAACGGCGCCCCCTTCAGTTCCAGCGGAGGCGCAGCCGAAGCTGGAGCTGAGTGAGCTGCAGTCAGCCTGGAAGCAGGCCATCCTGCCGGCGGTCGCGGAGCGCTCGATCCCGACCTCGTCCGTCCTCGCCGAAGCCCACCCGGTCGAGCTGGCCGGCGACAAGCTCGTGATCGAGTTTCCGCCTGCGGCCTCCTTTCACCGCAACCTGGCCGAGGAACCGAAGAACGCCGACCTCTTGGCCGAGATCCTCTTCGAGGTGACCGGCCGCCGCCTCACCCCGACGTTCGCGGTCGGCGAGGGTGAGATGGAGGAAGTGGACAGCGAGGAAGGCCCGATCAGCGAAGAGGACATCATCTCGCTGATGAAAAGCACATTCGACGCCCGAGAGGTGACTGACGAATGAGCATGGACATGAACAAGATGCTGCAGCAGGTTCAGCAGATGCAGGAGGAGATGGCCAAGGCCCAGGAGGAGCTCGCACACGAGACCGTGGAGGCCTCGGTCGGCGGCGGCATGGTCGTCGTCAAGGCGAGCGGCTCCGGAGAGATCGTGGAGATCAAGATCGATCCGCAGGCGATCGACCCAGACGATCCCGAGGGCCTCGCCGATCTCGTCCTCGCAGGCGTGAACGAGGCGCTCCGCAACGCGCAGGAGCTCATGCAGTCGAAGCTCGGCGGCACGATAGGCGGCCTTCGCGGCCTCGGTCTTCCTGGCCTTTAGAGGACGGTCTGACCAAAGATCAGCTGTGCCGCCGAAGCACGCTGGATCGCCCCCAGGCAGTAGCCACCGGTCGCCCCCGTATTACCTTCAATACGAGAGCGCCCGGCGTCCGCAGCCTCGGAACGACCAGCGCGCTCCTGCGACGAGCGACCTTCCGTCAGCCCGTCCTAGGCACAATGCGCGGGCATGTTCAGCCCGCTCGTCGACAACCTGATCGCGCAGCTCTCCCGGCTCCCCGGCGTCGGGACGCGGACTGCTCAGCGACTCGCATTCCATCTACTGCGCGTGCCGAAGGAAGAGGCGCTGGCCCTTGCCGAGGCAATCCGTGAGGTAAAGGAACGAATCGGCTTCTGCCGGGAGTGCGGAAACCTGACCGAGGAGGAGCTCTGCGTCATCTGCCAGGACGCGCGCCGCGACCGCTCGATCATCTGCGTCGTCGAGCAACCAGCGGACCTGCTGTCGGTCGAGCGCACTCACGAGTTCCGGGGCGTCTACCACGTCCTCGGTGGAGCGCTCAGCCCGCTCGACGGCGTCGAGCCACAGCATCTCCGGATCGACGAGCTCCTCCAGCGCGTCGACCGCAACGGCGTCGAAGAGGTGGTCCTCGCCACGAACCCGAACATGACCGGCGAGGCGACCGCGGCGTATCTCGCCGATCGGCTCCGCGACCGGACGCGGGTCACTCGTCTCGCAAGTGGTTTGCCTGTCGGCGGCGATCTCGAGTACGCGGACGAGGTCACCCTCGGGCGGGCACTCTCCGGCAGGCGCGAGATGTGACGCGCTGGCGCATCGGCCTCGCGGCCGTGCTCCTCCTCGCCCTGGGCCTGCGCCTGTGGGGCATCCGCTACGGCCTCCCATACGTCTACAACAGCGACGAGAGCTCGCATTTCGTCCCACGGGCCGTGCGGTTCTTCGACGAGGGCTACAACCCGCACTACTTCAGGAACCCCCCGGGCTTCACGTACTTCGTCCATGTCGTCCTCGCGCTGTGGTTCCTGGGCCGGGACGCTGTCGCCGATTTCGCACACGATCCAAGTGAGGCGTTCACAGTCGCCCGCGTGGCCACGGCGCTCCTCGGCACCGCTGTAGTCGGGATCGTCTACGCCATCGGCGCGCGGCTCTTCGACCGCCGCGCCGGTCTGCTCGCAGCGGCCCTGATGGCGGTCGCCTTCCTCCCGGTCTTCTACTCGCACCTGGCGCTCAATGACGTTCCCGCGACCCTGCCGCTCGCGGTCTCCTTGCTCGGCAGCGTCGGCATCTTCCTCCGCGGCCGTCTGCTGGACCACGCCATCGCGGGCCTCGGGCTCGGCTTCGGGGCTGCGACCAAGTACACCGCGGGAATCGCCCTCGTCTCTCTCCTGGCGGCGGTGGCAATCCAGTTGTGGACGTCAACGGAGCGCCGCAGAACGCTCGCAGGACTCGGCGTCGCGGCTGCCGCGTCCATCGGCGCGTTTGTACTTGCAAATCCGTACGCCCTCGTCGACTTTCACGAGTTCCACCGGGGCCTGACCATCCAGTCACGGTTGGCGGGCCGGCACAAGCTCGGGCTCACCGAGGAGAGCCCGCTGCGCTACTACCTGTGGACGGCAACCTGGGGACTCGGCTGGGTACCGGCAATCGCCGCGGTGGCAGGGGCGGTCCTCCTGGTCGTGAGGAAACAGGCAGCGGCCCTGCTGCTTCTCCCCGCGCCGGCGGTCTTCCTCCTCTACATGGCGACGCAGGAGCGCTACTTCGGACGGTGGCTCTTGCCGCTCTTCCCCTTCGCCTGCATCCTCGCCGGCTATGCCGTCGTCGCCGGAGCCGACGCGATCGGCCGACGTTGGCCGCGGTTCCTCGCACCGGCTCTTGGGGTTGCGACCGTCGCGCTCACCGCGCAGGGGCTCGTGTACGCCGTTCACAACGACCTCGTCCTGTCCCGGACCGACACACGCACCTTTGCGCGGGCGTGGATGGTGGAGCACATTCCCGCGGGGTCGCAGATCGTGCTCGAGCCTGCGTTTCCGCTTCGCTGGCTCAAAGACGATGGGCACGCGCTCTGGCGGCGCAACACCGTCAACCGCGCGGGCGAAGGCTACGCGCGGCGGCTCCGTCCAAGCTTCATAGATGAGTACGTCGCCGACGGAGCGTGCTGGGTCGTGCGGGCGAGCACGGTGTCCGGCCGTGCTTTCGCCGAGCCCGAGCGGGTCCCGAAGTCGATCGACTACTACCGGGAGCTCGACCGCCGCGGCCAAGTGGCCTTTCACATGAGCCCGTACGGCGACGATCCGGTGCCGTTCAACTTCGACTGGTCGTTCGACTACTACCCGCTGGCCTACGACCGGCCAGGCCCAGAAGTAACGATCTACCGGCTCGGCGGCCCAGGGTGCGGCTGAGCCGCAACCTACAATTCGAGGCTTGGAAACCGCTTATGAGACCATTCCTGCGGTCGAGACCGACGACCGGCAGGCGAGTGTCGGAACGCTCGTCATGAAGTTCGGCGGCACCTCCGTCGCCGATCCCGAGAAGATTCGCCGCGTCGCGGCGCGGCTGGTGGACGCGAAGCGCGCCGGCGGGCGCGTCGTCGGCGTGGTTTCCGCGATGGGTCGGCACACGGACGACCTGGTCGCGCTCGCCCACGAGGTTTCTCCCCATCCAAAACCCCGGGAGATGGACATGCTCATCTCCGTCGGCGAGCGCATCTCCTGCGCGCTCGTGGCCATGGCCATCTCGGACTTGGGACAGGAGGCCATCTCTCTCACGGGCTCGCAGGCGGGAATCGTCACGGACACCGCCCACGGGAAGGCGAAGATCGTCGAGGTGCGCGGCAGCCGCATCCGAGAGGCGCTCGACCAGGACAAGATCGTCCTCGTCGCCGGCTTCCAGGGCGTCTCCACGGACAAGGACATCACCACGCTCGGGCGCGGCGGCTCCGACACCACCGCGGTCGCCCTGGCAGCCGCGCTTGGCGCCGACGCGTGCGAGATCTACACCGACGTCGACGGCGTCTTCACGGCCGACCCGCGCATCGTCCCCGACGCACGGAAGCTGCATGCCGTGAGTTACGAAGAGATGCTGGAGATGGCGGCCTCGGGCGCGCGGGTGCTTGCGCTACGCTCGGTCGAGTTCGCGCGCAACCATGGGGTCAAGCTCCACGTCCGCTCCACGTTCACCGACGCGGACGGGACGTGGATCACCGAGGAGGACGAGCGCATGCTGGAGAAGGCGATGATCTCGGGCGTAACCCACACGCTCGAGGAGGCCGTGTACCGGGTGGAGGGCGTCGACAGGGCCGATCTCTTCGCAGCGCTCGCAGCGGCTTCGGTCTCGGTCGACACGATCATCCAGACGGACGGCGAGATCCTCTTCTCTGCGCCCGTCGCGGACCGGACTGAGATCGCTGCTGTCCTCGAGGGCCTCGGCGGCCGCTGGGAGGAGCGCGGCGACCTCGGGAAGGTGAGCGTGGTCGGCGCGGGGATGAAGAGTCATCCTGGCATCGCTGCTCAGACGTTCTCGCTCCTGCGCGAGCTCGGCGTCGAGCCAAAGCTCGTCGCCACCTCGCCCATCAAGATCGCCTTCTACGTCCCGCACGAGGACGTCGAGCGCACGGTGCGCGCCCTCCACCAGGGCTTCGATTTGGCCGCCGCTGGGGCCGAAAGGGGCCATGCCTAGAATCGCGGTCGTCGGCGCCACGGGCGCCGTGGGCACGGTCACGCTCCAGCTGCTGGCCGAGCGGGCCTTCGACGATGTGCGCGTGTTCGCCTCGTCCCGATCCGCCGGGCGCAGCGTCTCTTTCGGCGAGCGACGGCTCGAGGTCGAGGAGGCAACACCGGCGGCGCTGTCCGCCGGAGACCTCGACCTCTGCTTCTTCTCCGTCGGGACCGACGCGAGCCGTGAGCTCGTCCCCTCGGCGGTCTCCGGGGGAGCGGTAGCGATCGACAAGTCCGATGCCTATCGCCTCGCCGAGGGCATCCCGCTCGTCGTCACCGGCGTGAACGACGAGGTGCTGGACGGTGACGAGATCGTGGCCAACCCGAACTGCTCCGCGATCCAGCTCGCTTGTGTCCTCAAGCCATTGCATGACGCCGCGGGGCTGACACGGGTACGCCTGGCGACTTATCAGTCGATGTCGGGCGCCGGCGACGCGGGAATCGAGCGGCTGCGAGCGACGCCGCCCATGGAAGCCGACTTGGCGATGGACTGGGAACTCGAAGGCGACGAGTTCACGGAGGAATCGAAGCTGCGCGCCGAGACCCGCAAGATCTTAAGCTTGGAATCGTTGCCTATTCAGGCAACGTGCATGCGCGTTCCCGTCCTTGTCGGCCATGGTCAGGCCATCTGGGTCGAGACCGAGGAGCCACTCAGTCCGGAGGAAGCCATGGAGGCCCTCGCCTCCGCGCCGCACGTCGCTGTCGATGAGCTTGCAACCCCGAAGGACGCAGCAGGACGCGACGAGGTCCTCATCGGCCGTGTTCGCCAGGACGTGACCGATCCGAAGGGCCTCGCCATCTGGGCGGTCTGCGACAACCTGCGCAAGGGCGCGGCTCTGAACGCCGTCCAGATCGCCGAGGCGCTCCTCGAGCGCCACCTCCTCCCCGCGTAGCTAGACCGGGCGCTCGGGCATGGGCGGGGGGACGAAGGCCTCTTTCACCTTCCGCCACACGACCGCCGTCGGCCCTTCCATGACGGGCTGCAGGCCGCCGACCTCCAGACGCGCGAGGGCGACGTCGCCCTCCCAGCGCAGCGGAAAGAAACCGAAATCCGCGAGGAAGTCCGACGGAAAGATCGTCCTGTGGACGAGAAACCGCTCGTAGGCGCTCGTCCCCTCTGGGTAGCGATAGCCGAAGGTCTCGACGGCCTTCGCGCCCTGGTCCCGGGCCTCGCCGATCACCGACAAAAAAAGGCTTTGCATCACCCAGGGCGAGTTCGAATCGACGAGGTAGAGGCACGTGATGAAGACGGAGTCGGCCGAGGGTGGGCCGGCCGGAAGCTCCCACGCGCGCGGGAAATGCCCCGATGGGCCGTACTGGATGAAGCCGAGCAGGCGTTCGTCGTCTCCGATATAGAACGTCCCCCAGGCACCCCAGTCGTCCTCGATCTTCTCCGCCCACCTGCCCTTAGACGTGGTGCGGTCTCCTCGGGATTGCCAGAAGACGCAGCCGACGCAGGGCGGCGGCGCGTGCGCGATCGAAGCCGCGGTTACCGGGTGGAGCCGGTACGGCATCTAAGAAGCAGCTTAGTAGCGTGCGGCCGCGCGAGGAAGCGAAATGGGACAAAGCTCGTGCCCAGGCCGCGAGAAACGTGGAGCATCCCGGCCGGTGTTTCGTGCAACCCCTCCCAGTGGCGGGCGCGCAGGTGCTCGAGCCTGATCTTCCCGCCCGGAGCGGGAAGGCAGATCTGGCCCCCGTGCAAGTGCCCGGCGAGGATCAGGTCGTAGGCCGCGGGCGGCAGCCACTGCGTCACGTCCGGAAAGTGGAAGAGGAAGACGGTGAGATCGGCGGTCGGATCCGCCAGCTTCTCGAGACGACGCTCTCCCCACCCCACCGAAGGGTGCCCGCCCGCGATTTGCACCGAGCGCCCGTTCACCTCGAGGATCACCGAGGTGTCGTCGAGGAGCAAGGCTCCCGCCTCGGAAACGGCACCCACATGGGCCGGGCGGCTGAACGGATCGCGTGTCGAGGCGATGTCGTGATTTCCAAGGACCGCGTAGACGCCATGCCTCGCCCGTAGCGCCGCGATGGCCCGACGCAGCGAGGACTCACCGCTGGGGCGCGAGAGAAGGTCACCCGTAAGCGCAACGACGTCGACGTCGCGCTCGCGTGCCCACTCGACGGCACGTTCCAGCGTGCGGCCGTTCAGCGAAACCGTGCCGAGGTGAAAGTCCGATAGGTGGAGGACCGTGAAGCCATCGAGATCGCGCGGGAGCCGGGCCAGCGGCACCTCGACCTCGTCGAACTCGACCCATTGTGCCTCGAAAAGCCCCCATCCAAGCCCTAAAGCAGCCGCCGCGCCAAGTGGCTGCAAGATTCGGCGGGCCGGAGGCATCTTTATTCGTGGAGGGGCAAGCCGGCCCGGTTCACCTTTGACCGGGCCGGACCTTTTAAGGAGCCTGGATCTTCTCTAGGACGCCGCCTACGGGGACAACGTGCCGCCTGAACTTGAGCTCCGACTCCTCGAGGCCGGCCGCGACTCCGATCAGCTGCGAGAGGTGCAGGATGGGCATCTGGTACCGCTTGCCCGTAGCCGCCTCGAGCTTCTGCTGCCAGGCGTCCAGTGAGAGATGGCAAAGCGGGCACGGGGTCACCATGGCATCGGCGCCGGCCTCGATCGATTGCTCGATCGGCTGGATCAGTTCCCCAAGCGCGACGTCCTCGCGCGCCTGGATGATCGGGAAGCCGCAGCATTTGACCTTCGCCGGATAGTCGACCGGCTCGCCGCCGCAGGCCTCGATGATCGCCTCGAGCGAATGCGGACGATCTGGATCCTCGAACCCGAGCAGCTTCGAAGGGCGGAGGATCTGGCAACCGTAGAACGGCGCCACACGGAGGCCCTTCAAACCCTTGTGCGCGACCTGCTTCAGCTGCTCGTAGCCGTCGCCCTCGGCGATCAGCCAGAGCAGGTGCTTCACCTCGACGCCCCCCGAGTAGCGGGGCGCTCCCACCGTCTCGAGGTTGTCGCTCACTCGCTCCAGCAGCGCGTCGTCGCGCTGGAGCTGGTGATTCGCCTGCCGCAGGTTGAGCGTGCAGACGTTGCAGATCGTCATCAGCGTGTCGGCGCCGGTCGCCTCTGCGTACGCGAGGATCCGCGCGTTCAGGTGCAGGTAGTAGTCGGGGTCGGCTTCGTGGATGTCGCCGGCGCCACAGCACGTGACCGACTCGAGCTCGTCCAGCTCGATGCCGAGCAGCGGCGCCAGCGCCTGGGTGGACGTATCGAGCTCCTTCGCTGACAGCGCGGCGAGGCAGCCCTTGTAGTACGCGACTCTCATCCCTCTCCTGGAGGCGGTTTTTCGCCGGACGTAACCGCGGGCGCGTCACGTTGCAAACCGCCGTGCTCGGTGGGCTCGATGCGAGAGAGCGCGCGTTCGCCCTGCACGATCCCGGCAGCGCCCCGGCGGTCCTGGGCCTGAACGATCTCGAGCAGCGCGCGGGCCTCCTGGACGTTTTCAGCGACGTGCGGAGGGATCGGGACCGGCACCTTCCCGTGCTTCGCGAGCGAGAGCGCGAACTTCGTCTCCTTGATCGCCGAAACGACCCCCTGCGTCTTGGGGACGAGCTCCATCTCGCGCAGCCAGCCGGTCGTCTTCGCCGAGTGGATGAACCACTTGGCGTGCTTCGCGCCCAGATCCCGGTCGATGTCCTCGTTCAACGACTCGGCGCCCAGCTTGGCGATTGCATCGCGGGGATCGACTCCCTTCGGGCAGCGCTCGTTGCAGAAATAGCAGCGCGTGCAGTCCCAGATCCCGTGCTCGTCGTTGTAGGACTCGAGCCGCTCGATCTTGGCGCGGTCACGCGGGTCGCCGACGAACCGAAAGCCCTTCGCGAGCGCGGCCGGCCCGAAGAACTCTGGATCCGACTCCATCGAGTTGCACTCGGAGACGCAGCATCCGCACATGATGCAGAGCGACTCCTTGTGGATGGGATTCATCTGCTCCTGCGTGTAGCGGAACTCCTTCTCCGGGTACTCCTCGTACCCGGGATCGAGCCAGGGCTTCATTCGCCGGATCTTCGTCCAGAACGGGTTCATGTCAACGACGAGGTCCTTGAGGACGGGCATGTTTCCCATCGCCGAGATGACCGGGACGTGCCCGCGCTCGACGATCGGCTTCATGCGCTCCTTGCACGCGAGAATGGCCCGCCCGTCCATGCGCATGCCGCAGGAGCCGCAGATCATCATCCGGCAGCTCTTGCGGTAGGCGAGCGTCCCGTCGACCTGGTCCTTGATCAGGTCGAGGACATCGAGAAGACACGCCCACTCGGGCGCATCCACCTCGTATTGGCGTAGCGCGCGCTCGCCCGTCTCGGGATCGAAGCGCCAGATCTTGAGGGCGACATCCATCAGGCGTTGCCGACCAGCTGAGTGATGTCGACCACGCTGTCGGCCTGGGGAATCGAGACGTGAACGTCGGTGCCGAAGTCGTACAGGTCTGTCTGCATCGTTGTCTTGGTGGGCTGGCCCGCCAGCTGCATGTCGTAGGTGTACTTCATGCGGCGCACGAGACCGTCGTCGCCCACCCACACGTCGGTTGGCACGCGGTCCACCTTCGCAATCTTCATGAGCTGCTCGATCGACTCCTTCGCCTCGGGTAGCTCGACCGCAAGTCGATGGAAGTCGACGACCCCGCGGTAGTGAGTCGTCTGCACTCCGCGCACGTCATCGGTGCCGACCGTCGAGATGTTCGTGATCCCGCGCAGGTAGCCGAGACCCTGGGTCGGATCGGTCTGGCCGGCTTGCATGAGCTGCTGGAAGTCGAAGCCAAGCTGCTTTCCGACCTCCTGTAGGTCGAATTCGACCCATTCCCTCCCGGGCGGGAGCTGCGCGCCGAGCTCCGCCGGAAAGCGCATGTACATGAGGGGCCACGCCATGACCAGCTTCATGTCCACGCCGGTGCCGGCGATGGTGGACGTTAAGTTCATGTGGCCGCGCTTGCTCTTGGCGTCGAACTCGCCCTCGCCCGTCGTTCGTACCGTCTGGCCCATGCTCTCTGTGGTCCCTTCGAACGAGGCCCTGTAGGTCGCGACCTTCTCCGTCTTGGTCGCCGCCGCCGTGACGTCGGACCGCGGGGCGACCGACTGCACGGCTTCAGCTCCACCGCACGCGGTCGCCACGGAGGCCGCGACGAGGACAACAACGAAGGCGGTCGCGCGCCGCATCAGTAGGTTCGCTCCTGCGGCTGCCATTTGGTCATGCGCACCGGCTCCCAGGTCAAGTCCGGAGCACCGTCGCGCCAGGTGACGAGCGTGTGCTTGAGGAAGTTCTCGTCGTCGCGGTCTGGGTAGTCGTACGGGCGAGCGTGGGCGCCGCGGCTCTCTTTCCGCGCGAGCCCCGCCTCGATCATGCACGCCGCCAGCTGAAGCAGGAAGCCGAGCTCGAGCGCCTGGGTGAGGTCGTTGTTGAACACGTCGCCTTTGTCTTCGACGACCACGCGCTCGTAGCGGTCTCGTAGCCCCGAGATGATCTCACCCTCGCGCCGCATCTGGTCTTCGCGGCGGAAGACGCCGAAGTTCTCGTGCATGGTTCGCGCCATCTCGTCGCGAATCGCGTGCGGCCGCTCGCCGTCCTGGCGCTCGAGCAAATCGCCGAGCTCGCGCTCTGCATCGCTGATCGCGCCCTCCGGCACGGACACCGTCGTGTGTGAAAAGGCCCACTCCGCAGCCGCCTTCCCGGCGCGCTTGCCGTACGTGATCGTCTCCATGAGCGCGTTGCCGCCGAGGCGGTTCGCGCCGTGGACCGAGACGCATGCCACCTCTCCCGCGGCGTACAGGCCCTCGAGCGACGTCTTGCCCCAGAGGTCCGTGTCGACACCGCCCATGTGGTAGTGGGCGCCCGGCCGCACCGGAATCGGCTCGTAGATGGGGTCAACTCCGGCGAAGACCATCGCGAGCTCACGCGTCCCGTGCAGGGCCTCGATGATCCGCTCGGCGCCGATATGGCGCAGGTCGAGGAAGACGTTGCCGTCGACGCCGCGGCCCTCGTCGATCTCGGTCTGCTCCGCCCGAGAGATGACGTCACGGCTGGCCAGCTCCATCGCGTTCGGCGCGTAGCGCTTGAGGAAGCGCTCGCCCTCGGAGTTGACGAGGTAGGCGCCCTCTCCGCGCGTGCCTTCTGTGATGAGGACGCCCGTCGGAGACAGCGTCGTCGGATGGAACTGCATCATCTCCATGTCTTTCAGGGGCACGCCTATCCGGAGCGCCATCGTCATTCCGTCGCCGGTGCAGGCGTATGCGTTCGTCGTCCCCTGGTAGAGCCGGCCGGCGCCGCCGGTAGCGAGGATCACCGTCTTCGCGCCCAGCGTCCTCAGGCCGCCGTTGACGAGATCCCAGCAGATCACGCCCTGGCAACGTCCGTCGTCCTCCACGAGTTGCCACGCGAAGAACTCCTCATAGACCTTGATGTCCCGCCGCATGACCTGCTCGTAGAGGACATGGACGAGCACGTGGCCCGTGATGTCCGCGGCGTAGGCCGTGCGCGGCTCGCCGGCAGCGCCGAAGGGGCGCTGGGCGATGCGGCCGTCCTCCGTGCGGGAAAAGACGGCGCCCCAGTGCTCGAGCTGGTAGACGTCCCCCGGGGCCTCGTCGCACAGGACCTCGATTGCATCCTGGTCGCCCAGGTAATCCGACCCCTTGACGGTGTCGAACGCGTGCTTCTCGGGATCATCTTCGGAGGCGTTGCCGAGCGCTGCGTTGATGCCGCCTTCGGCCGCCCCGGAATGGCTTCGAACGGGATGGATCTTGGAGATGAGCGCGACGTCCGCGCCTTCGTCGAAAGCCTCGATTGCGGCGCGCATGCCGGCGCAACCGGCGCCGACGATGAGGACGTCGTGCTGGGCTTCCACCAGGAAGGAACGCTATATGACGCGCAGGGCGCTTCGGCTCAGGAGCGAGCCGATCAGACGCGCGGGCCCGCGCTGACGATGTTCTCGTCGGCGCCGAACTTCTCGAAGTTCTCCTTGAACCGCGTCGCGAGGTAGCGCGCCTTTTCGTCGTAGGCCGCGGGATCGGCCCAGGTCGACCGCGGATCGAGGAGCTCCGACTCGACACCGGGAACCTCGACCGGGACGTCGAAGCCGAAGATCGGGTCGGTGCGGTACTCGACGTCGTCGAGCTCGCCGTTCAACGCCGCACGGAGGAGCGCGCGCGTCGCCGCGATCGGCATCCGCTGGCCTTCGCCGTAGGGCCCGCCCGTCCAGCCGGTGTTGACGAGCCAGACGGCCGAGCCGTGCTCGTCCAGCTTCGATCCGAGCATCTGTGCGTAGACCGTCGGCTTCTGCGGCAGGAACGGTGCGCCGAAGGCGCAGGAGAAGGTTGGTTGCGGCTCGGTGACACCGATCTCCGTGCCGGCAAGCTTTGCCGTGAAGCCGGTGAGGAAGTAGAACAGCGCCTGGTCGCGCGTCAGCCGTGCGATCGGAGGCAGGACGCCGAATGCATCAGCAGTCAGGAAGACGACCGAGCTGGGATGCCCGGCCCTTTTTTCGGGAAGCGCGTTCTCGATCTGCTCCAGCTTGTATGCGGCGCGCGTGTTCTCCGTCTTCGACGCATCGTTGAGATCCATGACGCCATCCTCGTCGACGACGACGTTCTCGAGCACCGTGCCGAACGCGTGGGTCGCCTTGTAGATCTCCGGCTCTGCGTCGGGCGAGAGACGAATCACCTTCGCGTAGCAGCCACCCTCGAAGTTGAAGACGCCCTCGTCGCCCCAGCCGTGCTCGTCGTCGCCGATCAGCCGCCGCTCCGGATCAGCAGAGAGCGTCGTCTTCCCCGTGCCGGACAGCCCGAAGAAGATCGCGACGCGGCCCGTGTCGTCCACGTTGGCAGAACAATGCATCGGCAGAACGCCTTCGAGCGGGAGCCGGTCGTTCATCACGGTGAACACCGACTTCTTGATCTCACCTGCGTACTCGGTGCCGCCGATCAGCACCTCGCCACGCGAGGGATGGAGCACGATGAAGGTCTCGCTGCGGGTTCCCTCCGCCTCCGGATCGGCTTCGACGGCCGGTGCATGGAAGACGACAGCGCCCGGCTCGAAGTCGCGCAACTCCTCCTCGGTCGGATCGATGAAGAGCGTCTTCGCGAAGAGCGCATGCCAAGGGGAGTCGGTCAGGACGCGGACGTTGATCCGGTGAGCCGGGTCGGCACCGGCAAACGCGTTGACGACGTAGAGATCGCCCTCGTTCAGGTGCGCGACGACCTTGTCGCGCAGGCCGTCGAAGTCGTCCTCTGTGATTGGCTGGTTGACCTCGCCCCACGCGATTCGGTCCTCCGACTCGGGCTCACGGACGAAGAACTTGTCCTTCGCCGAACGGCCGGTGTGGCGCCCCGTGTCGACGACGAGGGGGCCGCTCTCAGCCAGGCGCGCCTCGCCGCGGGCCAGCGCGTGCGTGTAGAGGAGGGAAGTCGTCGGATTCCAGTAGACGCGACCTTCGGGATCGAGCCCGTGGTCTTCGAGACCGCTGGAAGTCGTCGTGATAGCCATGAGCCGCGCTTATCGTACGCGTCATTCCCTGAATGCCGTCAGCTAACTCCGCACGGTCACCCAGACGAGACCGTCTGCAGCGACGATTCCCTGCGGCCTGTGGCCGACCGCGATCGTCTTCACGACCTGCCGCGACTGCGGATCGACCCTGGTGACCGTCCCCGCGCTCGCGCTTGCGACCCACACCGCACCGGCGCCAACTGCCACCGCTGTCGGTGGATCGGGAAGATCCGTGGAAGCCGACACAGTGAGCGATCCCGGGGACAGACGCAGGAGCTTTTGCTCGTCCGTAATGACCCACACGGAGCCACCCGCGACCGCAATGTCCTGGATTCGGCCATGCAGTGAGTCCACTCGAGTCTCCTTCGTGACGGGGTCGACACGAACGAGTCGACCGGCGTTGTCGCCGACGAAGGCGTATCCACCACCCACCGCTAAAGCCGTCGGCGGCCTGTCGAGAGGTAGCCGAAAGAGGACGTGCGGGCTGAAACCGCTGATATCGACCCGGGCGACGAGAGGCGGCAGGATGCCGGTCACCCACAGGTCTTGGCCCTCTCGTGCAAGCTCGCTGCCTGTTCCGAGCCCGTAGGCCTCCGGAGCGACCTGGACCGATTGGTTGAGGTTGCCGCTGTACCACGTGACGACACCCGAGTTGGACCCCGTCACCCACACGCCGCCTGAGTCGGCCGCAAGCCCGTTTGGATATCCCTCGCCCACGCTTAGCCCGAACGTGTCGAGCAGGCCGCGGGTTTTCGCGTCGATCACCGTCACGGTGAAGCTCCCGCGGTTCAAGACCCAGAGCTTGTGGCCAGCGAAATCGATGGGCCCAGGACTCTCAGCGGGGATCTTGATGTCGTCGGTCACATGGTCGGCCCCGGGGTCGATCACAGCAAGGGAGTTCGGCACGACTTCAACGGCCGAGTCGCCTCCTCTTGCGAGGAAGACGGCGACGATCGCGGCCGCGACGAAAGAGAGGGCGATGACGCCGATCAGCACCCGTCGGCTGCGGAGCACGCGCGGTCGGACGGCGGCTTGGGCTGCGGCGGCCAACTCTCCTTCGCGACCGGCAAAGGGCGTCGCCTCCCCAGGCTGGGCGGCCAGCGTCTTGAGGGGTGGGAACGCGGCAGTCCGTCCGTCCTCGATGAGCTGAAAGATGTGCTCGGGGCGGTCGAGATCCTTCAGCCGATGCTCGCCGAGGTCTCGCAGCTCGATGCCGGCGGGAAGCTCCTCTTCGACGAGCTCGCGGGTCGCGCCCGAGAGAAGAATCTGGCCGCCGTGCCCGGCAGCGCACAACCGAGCGGCGCGATGGACGCCCAGGCCGATGTAGCGCTCCTCACCGACGGACGGCTCTGCGGTGTGGATGCCCATCCGAACCCGTAACGTCTCGCTGTTCGGCCAGGGGTGATCGGCCAGCGCGCTCTGCGCGGCGATCGCCGCGGACACTGCGTCCTTCGCCCGCCGGAAGGCGACGAAGAAGGCGTCGCCTTGAGTGTCGATCTCCTGCCCTCCGTGCTCCTCGACTGCGGCGCGTAGTAGGCGCTGGTGCTCCGCAAGGGCCTCCCCGTACCGGTCCCCGAGGCTCTTCAGCAGCCGCGTCGAGCCCTCGATGTCCGTGAACAGGAAAGTGACCGTCCCACTTGGGAGCTCAGGCATCCGCGATCTCCTGACGCAGTCTTGTGGCCAAAGGTACTACGCCAGGCGGCAGGAAGCCCACCCCGAAGGCGGAAATGCCTGACGTGGACGCGAACGCTGCCATCGAACGCTTCCTCGCGAGCCCCGCACTGTCGGCGTCGACGCGTCGTGCCTACCGGATCGACCTCGAGCAGTTTGCGGCGTGGCTTCGCCGCCGCGGCCTCGACCTCGACTCCTTCGACACGCGCGCCTTTGCCGAGTACGCCGCCGAGCTGGGAGCGGACCGCCCGGGTCGCAATCCGCGCAAGCTCTCGGACACGACGCTCGCGCGCAAGCTGGCCGCTGTGCGCTCGTTGCTGCGGGCCACCCTCGGGCCCGCACGCGTTCCGGATCTGCCCATGTCAGGCCGCCGCCGGCGCAGGCTTCCACACGCGCCGAGCCCGGAAGAGGCGGACGCACTCCTGGAGGCGCTTCAGGGCAGCGGCCCGCTCGCCCTTCGCAACTGTGCTCTCTTCGAGCTCGTCTACTCGGCCGGCTTGCGCGCCCAGGAGGCCGTCGACCTCCGTCTTGAGGACGTCGACTTCGAGCAGGAGGCGCTCCTCGTCCACGGGAAGGGGGGCAAGGAGCGTGCGGTGCCTCTCGGGGAGGAAGCTGCGTACCACCTGCGCCGGTATCTCGAAGAGGGCCGCCCTGCTCTCGCCCGGGGCGCGATCGACACTCTTTTCCTCTCGACGCGCGGCAAACCGCTGGAGACGTCCACGCTCCGCCGCCTGCTCCCAAATCCGCACCGGCTGCGCCATGCCTTCGCGACTCATTTGCTGGAAGGCGGCGCCGACCTGCGGACGATCCAGGAGCTCCTCGGCCACTCCTCCCTCTCGACCACCCAGATCTACAGCCATGTCGACGCCAAAAGACTTCGCAAGGTCTACGACCGCTCCCACCCGCGAGCCTGATCCCAACGTCACGGGATTCCTCGCGCTCCTCGCGGCCCGGCGGGCCCCGCGGACCGTCGACGCCTACAGGCGCGACCTCGCCGACCTGAGCGCATTCCTTGGCAAAGCACCGACCGAGGCAAGCTCGAACGACATCCAGACCTGGCTGGCCGACCTGCGCGCCCGCGGACAGGCGCCGAGCTCGATCGCCCGACGTGCCGCGGCCGCGCGTGCCTTCTACCGGCACCTCGCCCTTCTCGGTGTGCGGCAAGACAACCCTGCGGTCGAGGTCGAGCTGCCTCGGCGGCTTCCGCGACTTCCCCGCACACTTTCCCCCGCTGAGGTCGAGCGGCTCATCGGCGCCGCCAACGGAACGACGCCGCGCGCCCTTCGAGACCGCGCTCTGGTCGAGCTCCTCTACGGTGGCGGCCTGCGTGTCAGCGAGGCGGTCGGCCTCGAGCGCGGCGGCGTCGACCTCGAGAGTCGCCTGGTCCGCTGCATCGGCAAGGGAGACAAGGAGCGCATCGTCCCGCTCGGCCGCGAGGCGGTCGAGGCGCTGCGCCGCTACCTCTCCCGCGGACGTCCCTACCTCGACCGGCGCCATCGGCCGGACCTTTTCCTCAACGCCCACGGGGGAGCGCTCACGCGCGCCGGAGCGTTCCTGATCCTGCGGCGCCTAGCCGAGAAGGCCGGGCTCGACCCGCAGCGTGTGCACCCCCACATCCTGCGCCACTCCTTCGCCACTCACCTGCTCGAAGGCGGCGCGGACCTGCGCAGCGTCCAGGAAATGCTGGGACACGCCGACCTCGGGACAACCGAGCTCTATACCCATGTTTCAGACCGCCGAAGGCGTGACACGTACTACTCAGCGCACCCACACGCGCGCCGTAGACGTTAAGGAACCGACATCACCATGACTGACATCGACCCGAACATCTTGGGAGCTTTGAGCGTCGGCGCAGGCCTTTCCCTTGCGATGGTCTGGCTCGCCACCCGTCTGAGCATGCTCGAGCTTCGCCGTCCAGTCCGTTGCCCCGCCTGTGGACGCGAGCGCCGCGGGGGAACGTGCGGCTGCGGCATCTAGCGGACAGCCGACTTCTTCTTCAGCGCCCTGTGCACTGCCGTTGCGGTAGCGCGCAGATCCTTCTCGTCGGATTCGTCGCCCAGATGAGCCAGGAGCGTGAGCGTGTCCGCTGTCGGCGAGCCGTTCTTCAGGCACATGACGGCCAGGCGGCGGACGGCCTGGTTGGGATCGTCATTCGCGAGACTGTGTAGGAGCGCGCGGCTCGAATTGACGAGTCCAGGGTGGTCTCGTGACAGAAGCTCGAGGGAGAGCAGAGCCGAGCCGCGGCACGCCGGGCTCTCGTCCTCCAACCCGCGGCGGAGAAGCTCGGTCTTCTGGTTGAAGCGGAGCTGGCCGATCGCGCGATAGGCGACGGCCCGTTCGCGGTAGTCGCGACTTCGCGCGGCGGCCTCGAGGTCGTCCGCCACCTCCCGACGCAGGTCGGCGAGCGCGCGCTCGTCGGTGAGATTCGCGGCGCGCGCGGCTGCTTCGGCGAGCGTCAAACGGATTCCAGTGAGCGCGATGCAGGCCCGACGTACTCGGCCGAGGGCCGAATCAGCCGTCCCGATTGCTTCTGCTCGAGGATGTGGGCCGACCAGCCCGCAACACGAGCGCAGGCGAAGAGCGCGGGGAAGAGCGGCGGCGGGATGTCGGCGATGTCGAGCACGACGGCCGACCAGAACTCGACATTCGTAGCGAGGACGCGATCGGGGTGGCGCGCGGCCAGCTCCTCGAGGGCCGCCTGCTCCAGCGCCTCCGCGACTTCGACACGGGGGGACTCGAGCTCGCGCGCGGTGCGCCGGAGGACGCGCGCGCGCGGATCCTCGGCCCGGTAGACCCGGTGCCCGAAACCCATGATGCGCTCGCCCCGGTCGAGGAGGTCGCGCACGTATTGCGAGGCGTCGCCGGTGTCGGCCACCTCGTCGAGCATCTTGAGGACGCGGGTCGGGGCGCCGCCGTGGAGCGGGCCCGAGAGCGCGCCGACCGCCGAGGACATCGCGGCCGCGCAGTCGGCTCCGGTCGAGGCGACGATCCGGCCGGTGAAGGTCGAGGCGTTCGCGCCATGCTCCGCGGCCGAGACCCAGTAGGAGTCGATCGCGCGCACGTGTCGCGGGTCGGCCTCGCCGCGCCAGCGCAGGAGGAAGCGCTCGGCGGCGGTGTCACCCTGAGAGACCACGTCGTCGGGAACGCGATCCTGTCCGCGCGCCGACTGGGCGACGATCGAGATCATCGTCGCGGAGAGCCGCGCGAGGTCGTCGCGCGCCTGGCTGTCGTCGATGTCGATCAGCTGCTGGAGGTCCCACTGGCCCGCGAGTGCGGCCGTCGCCGCCTGAAGGTCAGCCATCGCATTGCCGGTCTTCGCGGGCAGGTCGATGTTCTCGGCCCGCGGCATCCCGGGCTCGAAGCTGTCGTCGACGAGGAGCCCCCAGACCTTTTCGTACGGCACGTGGCCAACGAGGTCCTCGATGTCGACGCCGCGATAGCGCAGCGCGTTGCCTTCCTTGTCGGGCTCGGCGATCTCCGTTTGGAAAGCGACGACCCCCTCGAGCCCTGGCTTGAACTCGTTCACAGCGCAAAATCTACCCGGAACCCCTCCGCCCAAGCCTCGCTAAAGTCCAGAGCAGATGGCCCATCGCGTCACTTTCATCCCCGGCGACGGGACGGGGCCCGAAATCGCCGAGGCGACTCGCCGTGTGCTCGAAGCGAGCGGCGCAGAGCTCGAATGGGACGTTCAGCAGGCTGGCGCGGACGTCATGGAGGAATTCGGGGGCAACCCTCTTCCCAATCACGTCCTCGACTCGATCAAGCAGAACGGAGTGGCGCTGAAAGGACCGATCACGACCCCTGTCGGCACCGGATTCCGCTCCGTCAACGTCGCCTTGCGGAAGACGCTCGACCTCTATGGGCAGGTTCGGCCCTGCAAGAGCTATCCAGGGGTGCGTTCCAGGTACGAGGGCGTCGACCTCGTCGTCGTGCGCGAGAACACCGAGGACCTCTACGCGGGAATCGAGTTCGAGGAAGGCACCGCCCACGCGCGCGATCTCGTCGACTGGGTCAAGCAGCGCGGCCAGCCGCAGATTCGCCCCGACTCGGGCATCTCACTGAAGCCGATCTCCATCACCGGCACGCGGCGGATCGTCGAGTTCGCCTTCGACTACGCGCGCAAGAACGGCCGGCGCAAGGTCACGGCCGTCCACAAGGCCAACATCATGAAGTTCACGGACGGCCTCTTCCTGCGCGTCGCCCGTGAAGTCGCAGCCGAGAACGAGGACGTCGAGTTCGAGGACCGGATCGTCGACAACCTCTCGATGCAGCTCGTCCAGCGGCCGGAGGAGTACGACGTGCTCGTCTGCCCGAACCTCTACGGAGACATCGTCTCCGATCTCTGTGCAGGGCTCATCGGCGGACTCGGGCTCGCGCCGGGAGGGAACTTCGGCACCCACGCAGCGGTGTTCGAGCCCACCCACGGTTCCGCGCCCAAGTACACGGGGCAGAACCGGGTCAATCCGATGGCGATGATGCTCTCCGGAGTGATGATGCTCCGCCATCTCGAAGAGCGGGAGGCGGCCACCCGCGTCGAGAGCGCGATCGCAGCGGTCATCGAGGAGGGCCGCTCGGTGACGTACGACATGAAGGCGAGCCGGGAGGATCCGAGCGCGGTGGGCACGAGCGGCGTGGCCGACGCCGTCATCGACAAGATGGGAGTAAGAGTGTGAGCCTTCTCACGCCTCTGGGGCGGCGCTGGCAAACGAGGCAAGCGAGCGGCGCCGAGACAGGACGAACGAGGTACGGCGAGGCGTCGCGAGCGCAGCATCGTGCGGCCAGCGGCGTCATCCTTCGGCGGAGCCCGGCTCCGCCGAGCCGAAGCCGAAGGAGGCCAGGGGCGTGAGAAAGAAGATCACTGTCGTCGGCGCTGGAAACGTCGGTGCGACCGCCGCGCAGGAGATTGCGCGCCGCGACTACGCAGACGTCGTCCTCGTCGACATCAAAGAGGGACTCCCCCAGGGCAAGGCCCTCGACATCAGCTCCGCCGGGCCGGTGCTCGGCTACGAGCCGAACCTCGTCGGGTCGAACGGGTACGACGCGACCGAGGGCTCCGACATCGTCGTCGTGACGGCCGGCGTCCCGCGAACGGGCGACATGAGCCGCGACGACCTCGTGACGACGAACGAGGGAATCGTCGCTGCCGTGACCAGGGATGCAACCGAGCAGTCCCCGGATGCCGTCCTCGTCGTCGTCTCGAATCCACTCGACGCGATGTGCCACGTGGCGAAGGACACCTCCGGCTGGCCCCGCGAACGAGTGGTCGGGATGGCGGGGATCCTCGACACGGCGAGGTTCCGCACGTTCATCGCCTGGGAGACCGGTGCCTCCGCGAAGGACGTCCAGGCACTCGTCCTCGGCGGACACGGCGACCAAATGGTCCCCGTCGTTTCGGCGACGACGGTCGGCGGGATTCCGCTCCGCAAGCTCGTTTCCGACGAGCGAATCGAGGCGCTCGTGGAGCGCACGCGCAAGGGCGGCGGCGAATGCGTGCAGCTGCTCGGCACGTCGGCGTGGTATGCGCCGGGAGCGGCGGCGGCGCAGATGGTCGACGCGATCGCACTCGACCAGAAACGCGTGCTGCCCTGCACCGCGTACCTGGAAGGCGAGTATGGGATCGAAGGCCTGTACATGGGCGTGCCCGTGAAGCTGGGGGCCGCGGGCGTCGAAGAGATCGTCGAGCTCGAGCTCTCAGAAGAAGAGCGGTCGGAGCTCGCCGGCTCGGCCGACGCGGTGCGCGACGTCGTCGGCGTGCTGGCCGGATCACGCTGAGAGCGCGCGCAGCCCTCTCCCTCATCATCGTCCTCGTCATCGCCGTGGGCGTTCTCTGGATCGTCCCGTCGAACGAGTACGTCTTCCTGCCCGACCCCCCGCACAACGCGGACGAGCTCGTCCAGGTCCCCGGAGAGAAGACCGAGCCCGAGAACGGCGGCATCTACATGGTCGACATCGTCGTACGCAAGGCGAGCCTGCTCGAGTGGCTCCTCGGCAAGCTGCACGCGCCGCAGCTCCACGAAGGGGCCTCGCTCGTCCCCGGGGTAGAGGTCAATCCGGCCGGCGTCAGCGAAGCGCAGCAGCGGCGCCAGAGCCTCAACGAGATGTCGCAGTCGCAACTCGTCGCGGCCGCCGTGGCTCTCCGCTACCTGGGCCACAAGGTGGACGCGAAGCCCGACGGTGCCCAGGTGACGCTCGTGTACCCGAATTCGCCCGCGGACGGAAAGCTCCAGATCGGGGACGTGATCATCGAGGCGAACGGCAAGAAAGTCGCCACGACCGGCGACCTGAGGACGGCGATGGCGCCCGTTAAGCCCGGCCAGGAGGTCACCTTCGTCGTGCGGCGCTCGGGCGGGCGACAGGACGTTCGTCTCGGCACGCGGGCGGATCCTCAGGAACCGAACCGTGCGGTGGTCGGCGTCATCATCGAGCAGTCGGCCGACATCGATCTTCCGGTCAAGGTGCGCATCAACGCGGGATCGATTGGCGGCCCCTCTGCCGGGCTCGCCTTCGCTCTGGACATCGTCGACGAGTCCGGCCGTGACCTAGACCATGGGCGCAAGATCGTCGTGACCGGCGCTCTCGACCTGGACGGGAAGGTCGAGCCGATCGGGGGAATCCAGCAGAAGACGATCGCAGCGAAGGACGCCCACGCCGCCCTCTTCCTCGTGCCCGACGAGAACGCCGCAGAAGCCAAACGCAATGCAGGCGGGATGAAAGTCGTGCCGGTGAGCTCCTTCCGAGAAGCGTTGTCAGCTCTGGCTACTAGCTAGTTGTCAGTCTGAGCAACGGCTCGTCCGTTCTTCTCGGAAATTGCGGAAATTTGCTCGTTCCGTCCCTTCACGCCTGAGCCGACCAGTCCTATAGTCATCTGCGGCGGCCATGGCGAAGAGGAAGGCGATCACGTGCAACGACTGCTTCTTCCGCCACGCCGATTTATGCGCCTTGCCCGGGAACTGCGTGTGCCCCACGTTTCGTTCGGCAAAGGCGCCGCTGGTCCCGCCGAGTCAGCCGCGACTCGTGCCGAGGCCGCTCCGCAGCGTCACTGCCGCCGCCTGATTTCTACGGAACGACGCTCAGGGTCGCTGTCTTCGATTTCGTCGGCGCGTTCTCGGCGAAGAAGGTGACCTTCGGGTGATAGGTGCCGTTCGCGTTCGCGTGGAACGTGAGGTCGCCGGAGTATGCGTTCGAGGCGCCGTTCGGAAGGCGGCATGTCACGCTTGCGAAGCCGAACCCCGCGGGCGGGGTGCCGCACGCCCAGAACGTCGTGCTGTCGAGGTGCATATGGGCCGGGATGGTGATGTCGACGACGGGGAAGGCGAGGTTGTCGCCGGCGCCTGAAGTCACGTGGAAGGTCAGGGCGTTCCCGATGTGGGCCGGACTGGGACCCGTGTAGGTGAGCGTGGGGTTGAACGTCGTGATGTCTCCACTCCCGGCGAAGAGCGACTCTTCGAACTCCGTCGACCTGGGACGACCGGCCGGCGCGTACGTAGCGCGAAGCTCGGCGTTCGGCGGCGAGGACTGTCCGTTGCCCATATTGGCCGGCACGGTCCAGGTGACGGAGCCGCCAAACTGCGAGCCGAGCAAGAGTGCAGGCACAGAACAGCGCGCGAATCCGGACTTCGTGGCTGTCGGCGCGGCCACCGTCGGGCACGGGATGCTCGAGCCGAAGAACGTCGAGCCCGGCGGCAAGGTCAGCGTCACTGTCCCAGCGGATGCGGCGATAGTCGGCGCCTTGAACGGGGTGTAGAGGATGCTCTTGGCCGGTTTGGGGACGGGCTGGCACACCTCCTCGTCCGAGCCGATCGAACCGGTCCCGCCCGTACAACCGGTGAACGTCGTCGCCGTCCTCCCGGTGCAGGTGACTTGTTGGTCCGTATTGACCTGGAGGACTCCCGGGATCTTGAACCCTGCCGTCGACCTGACGGGGATCGTTGCATGAGGAAGCGTTACGTTCGCGCGCGTGAAGGTGTATGGGCTCCGCCGGAACGTGTTCAGGCCGCGCGGGCCCGTTCCGTCCGAGATCCCGATGAACCCGGGATTCGGGCTCGTGTCCGGAGGCGTCGAGCTGATGTAGTCGAAGCGGATGCGACCGTCTTTGAAGAGCACGAGCTGGAACACGCGTCGCGGCGGCTCACCGCCGCTGTATTCGCCTGCATCCGACTTGATTGCGAATCGAGTCGCGTCGGAGACAACCGAGACCGTCCCGGGCGAGCCACCGCCCAGGTCGAGATCGCCCCAGTACGGCATGGCGCCACGGACAAACTGGCCCATGACAGTCTTGAAGCCGCGATAGTCGGTGAACTGAGCGTCGCCCATATAGTCGATCGCCGGGGCGCCGAAGGCCACGTACCCATTCGTCGAGACGTTGACGAAGTCGTATGAGATGCCGAAGAACGGCACCGAGAATGGAAGCGCAACAGCAACGGTGCCGTCGTCGGTGCCAGTGAAGCTAAGCGTCGTCGGTGCGCCAGGGACGAGGCCCTGCGGCGCGAGCAGCGTTCTGCGGTAGCCCGAGTGACCCACTCGTCCGGCTCCGATCTTGAGCGTCGTGACGATATTCGCCCCGGGGCCCGGTGTGGAGCCCGTCCCGTCCTCCACCTCGCCCCAGTCGAGCTGGTCGTCCATCTGCAAGTCGAAGGCCGTCCGGTCCTCGCAGCTGACGAACGCGTCGACCCCTCCGCCCGGGCTCGAGACGCACGTGTCGTGCCCGCCTTGGCCATTGTCGACGTCGTGCAGCGCGCCGCCGTCGATGTAGTCGTTGCCCGCCCCACCGCAGATGATGTCTTTCCCGCCGCGGCCACGGATTAGGTCGTTGCCGCCGCCCGCGTAGATCACGTCGGCGTGAGTCGTGCCGTTGATCGTGTTGGCGCCGCTCGTCCCGACGATCGTCGCTACATGGCCACCGCAGAGGACCGCCGCCTTAGCTGCGCGCGCGCCAAAGAGCGCGACAACGACCAGCGAAACGAGGACAAGGGCCAGTGCGGCCCGACGCACGCGATTCCTCTCCCTTACGACGGCGGCCCGATGCTACGCCCGTCGAGCGGCGTTTTCAAGACCTACGCCGGAAAGCGCGGGTCGTCGCGAATTGCGTCGAAGTCGGAGTCGCTCTGCGCCCAGTCCTTCGTCCTCGGATCGTGCTCGACAGCCTCGATGAGATGTCGGATCGCGTCGTCTCTGCGGCCCGCGAGCGACTCGTAGCAGGCGAGGTTGTAGAGGACGTTGGGGTTGTCCCGATGGCGGTCGAGAGCCTCGACGAAGATGTCGATGCCGCGTTCGGGCTCGCCGGCGTCGAGGAACGGCTTGGCAGCAAGCCACGCCTCCCATGGCGACGGCGCGAAGGGCTGTCCCACGACTCCGCCGGCCACGAGAACCGCGGTGTCGTCGGTCTTCGCTACGGCCCCGCGTCGGACGGCGGGGTCGCGAACGTAGACGAGAGTCCCTGCAGGCGCGTCGACGGCGGTTCCATCGAGTTCAAACAGGGCGTGCCCCCGGGCGACGAAGTAGAGCTCCTCGTGGCGGCCGGCCCCGAAACCGAGCTCGTCGTGCTCCTCGATCACCTGCTTTCCGGCACGCGCCGCTGTGTACGCGTTGATCCCGAAGGAATTGATGCCGAAATGGAGGCGGACCGGTGAGATGCCGAAGGCGGCCGAGCTCTCGACCTGCGGAATCTCCTCGACGCGGACGACGGCGTAGGGCTTGCCGGCCACCTAGGCGGCGACGGCTGCGGCCTCGCGAGCAAGCCGCCCGAGGCGGCCGATGCCTTCGTCGATCTCCGGCGCAGTCGCGAACGAGAAGGCAAGGCGCGCTGCTTCCTCGCCACCGCCGTGGAAGAAGAAGTCGGCGCCCTTGATGAACGTGACGTCCTCCTCCGTCGTGCGCGCGAGGAGCGTGTCGCCGCGGACGCCGGGCGGCAGGTCGAGCCAGAGGAAGTACCCGCCTTCCGGGCTGCTCCACGTGGCGCTGTCCCCGAGCTCGCGCTCGAGGGCCTGCATCATCGTGTCGCGGCGCAGGCGTAGCCCGTTTCGGACGCGCTCGAGATTCGGCTCGTAGCGGCCGCTCATGACGAAGTCGTACAGGGCGGCCTCTACGAAGATGGCCGGCGAGACGTAGTTCTCGAGCACCAGCGCCTCTATTTCCGGGACGAGTGCCTCGGGAAGGATGAGGTAGCCGGTGCGGATGCCGGGCGCGACCGTCTTCGAGAAGGACGAAAGAAAGATGACGCCCTCTCCGCTCGCGAGCTCGAAGAGCCGGGGCAGCGGGTCGCCTTCGAAGCGCAGCTCGCCGTACGGGTCGTCCTCGAAGACGAGCGCGCCCCGCTCGAGTGCCAGCTCAAGCAGGCGCCCGCGGTTCTCGCGCGAGAGCGTGCGGCCGCTCGGGTTCTGGAAGGTCGGAATCGTGTACACGGCGTCGCCCTCGCGCAGAGCGGCTGCGAGCGCGTCGACGTCGAATCCGTCGTCGGCGAGCTCGATCTGCTCCACGTCGGCGCCGATGCGCCGCAAGATGGAGAGCGAGCGGTCGTAGCACGGCGCTTCGACGAAGAACCGGGCGCCGTTCTTGACGAGGTGCCTTGCGACGAAGGAGAAACCCTGGAGGGAGCCGTTCGTGACGACGACGCGGGTGGGATCGACTTCGTGCCGCTGGGCGATCCAGTCGCGAAGAGGCGGATAGCCGCCGGGCGGGCCGTAGTTGAGAGCGGTGGCGCCGTCCCGCTCGAGCGCCGCGCGCGCGCAGTCGGCGAACTCCTCGATCGGAAGGAGATCGGGCCCGGGCATGCCGCGCGCGAAGGAGATAACCGCCATCGCGCTGAGTCTACTGGGGCGGTCCGCCGAGGTTCAGGCCTTGACGCCGGCGACCTCTGCGACGAGACGCGCGACTTCGGTCGGGTTCGTGCCGACGCGGACGCCGTGGGCCTCGAGCGCCTCCTTCTTCGCCTGGGCGGTGCCCGATGTGCCGGAAATGATCGCGCCGGCGTGGCCCATTGTCTTCCCGGGAGGCGCCGTGAAACCGGCGATGTAGGCGACGACCGGCTTCGTCATCTCGGCGTCGATGAACTCCGCCGCCTTCTCCTCCTCGGCGCCCCCGATCTCGCCCACCATGACGACGTACTCGGTCTCCGGATCGTCCTCGAACCGTCCGAGCACGTCCAAAAACGACGACCCGACCACGGGGTCCCCCCCAATTCCGACGATAGTGGATTGGCCGATACCGAGTTGCGTCAGTTCGTGCCCGATCTGGTACGTGAGCGTGCCGGACCTGGACACGAGGCCGACGTTCCCTTCTTTGAAGATCTCCGCGGGGATGATCCCCACATTCGCCTTCCCCGGGGAGAGCACTCCCGGGCAGTTGGGCCCCACCATCGTGATCCCGCGCGGCCGGATGTAGTTGTAGACGCGGAGCATGTCGTGAGCGGGGACGCCCTCGGTGATGCAGATGACTGTCCGGATCCCCGCGTCGACCGCCTCGTAGATCGCGTCGGCGGCGAAGCGCGCGGGCACGAAGACGAGCGCCACGTTCGGCCCTCGCTCGGCCATCGCCTCGCGGACCGAGTCGAACACCGGAATCCCGTCGACTTCCTCGCCGCCCTTCCCCGGCGTGACACCTGCGACGACGTTCGTCCCGTACGCCTGGTTCCGCTTCGCATGGAACGAGCCCTCGCGCCCGGTGATCCCCTGGACGAGCAAGCGCGTATCGGAGTCGACGATGATCGCCATCAGAGGCGCCCCTTCGAGTAGGTCGTCTGCAGCGGCGGCGAAAGGCAAGTACCGCCAGGACGCAGGGAGCGTTCGTAGCCGGAGGCTACGGGCGCGACCGAGGACGCAGCGGGACGACGCCTTGCAGCCGGCCGGGGCACGCGAGATACGAGGAGGGTCGCCTCGGTCAACGCTTCCGCCCCTTCAGCGCGATGCGGCCGAGCCGCATGGTGTCGCCCTCGACGCGCTCGCCGATCAGCTCGCGGATGCGGTCACCGTCCTCCGCGCTCGTCCCCGTCCGGTCGAGCCACGGCTGAAAGCGCAGGGTCACTTCCATCGTTCGCAGATCCTCAACGTCGAGGCCAGCGCCTGCGAAGAGCTCCCGCCACTCCTCCTCCGAGTAGTTGCGCACGTGAGAAGGATCACGGAGGCGGTTCGCGTTCTCGTCGTCCTCGCCCATCCGGAGGTTGTCGACGACGAGCACGAGCCCACAAGAGACACGCGCCATTTCGGAGATCCCCGCCTGCACGTCCTCGAAGTGATGCGGCGCCAGCCGACACGCCACGACGTCGAAGCTCGCGTCCGCGAATGGAAGATCCTCTGCGCGGCAGACGACGTCCGCCTGCATACCCGGGGAGGGATCCGAGCTGACGACGTCGAGACCGGCCTCACGCAACCGGCGTGCCACATGGCCACCGCCGCTCGCGACGTCGAGCGCGGTGCTGGCACCAGTAGCCCACTCGACTACGAGGTCGAGATCGGCGCCCTCGCGGTGCTCGGGGCTTTGCCGGTAGGCCTCCGCCCGTTCGTCCCAGACGCTCATGACGCCTTCGCGAGCTCGACTACGCGCTCGGCGGCCGAGAGCATCGTCTCCTCGACGTAGAGATTGGACGGGGCAGCCTCCGCGAGCATCCCGCGCCCTTCCTCCGCGTTGGTCCCGTCGAGCCGGACCACGATCGGGAGATCGATCTTCATCCGGCTGAGCGCCTCGAGAATGCCGCGTGCGACTTCGTCACATCGCGTGATGCCGCCGAAAATGTTGAAGAGGATTCCCTTCACCTGCGGATCCGAGGTGATGACCTCGAGCGCATCGACGACGCCCTCGGCATCGCCGCCCCCGCCCAGGTCGCAGAAGTTCGCAGGCGAGCCGCCGACCTGATCGATCACGTCCAGCGTGGACATGACCAACCCGGCTCCGTTGCCGAGAATCCCGATCTCGCCGTCGAGCTTCACGTAGGTGACGCCCTTCTCGCGTGCAAGCCGTTCCTGGGGATCGCCGGCCTCCGGATCGCGCATCTCC
>DASXSE010000052.1:0-23003 GCA_036506175.1 Gaiellaceae bacterium | reverse complement strand
CGCGTCGACAACACCGCCCCGACGGCGGGCATCACCGACCCCGGCACGCCGCTCCACCAGACGGTCACCGTCAGCGCAACGGGCACGGACGGCGGCTCCGGCGTCGCCAACGTCAAGGTGCAGCGCTCCCCGGCCGGCGCGGGCACGTGGACTGACATCTGCACCGACACCACCTCCCCCTATTCGTGCTCGTGGGATACGACGGGCGTCTCCGACGGCCTGTACGACCTGCGCGCGGTCACGACCGACAACGCCGGCAACTCGACCAACTCCTCGACGGTCACGAACCGGCGCGTCGACAACACGGCGCCTACTTCCAGCCTGACCGACCCCGGCTCGCCGCTCCGCCAGACCGTCACGCTCAACGCGACCAGCACGGACGGCGGCTCCGGCGTCGCGAACGTCCAGATCCAGCGTGCCCCGACCGGGACGTCGACCTGGACGACCATCTGCACCGACACGACGAGCCCCTACTCGTGCTCCTGGAACACGACGGGCGTCGCGGACGGCGGCTACGACCTGCGGGCCGTGGCCACGGACAACGCGGGCAACGTCACGAACTCGTCGACCGTCTCGAACCGCGTCGTCGACAACACGGCGCCGACTGCGACCGACATCCAGACGGCGAACAAGACCGGTGGCACGGCGGGCACCGCTGAGCAGGGCGACACGATGACGTTCACCTTCAGCGAGCAGATCGCTCCGGGGACGATCGTCGGCGGCTGGAACGGAACCGGCACGCAGACCGTCACCGTGACGATGGACAGCGGCAACCACCTCACGATCACCGGCGCGACCCTCGTGAACGGCTTCGTCACGCTCGGCGGGGCGGGCTACGTCAACGCGGGCAAGACCGTCGTGTTCAGCAACTCGACGATCGCGCAGAGCGGCGCGACGATCACACTCACCCTCGGGACCCCCGACAAGCCGCAGTTCCTCGGAGCCGGCTCTGCTGGCAACTCGAGCTGGCCTGTCGCCGCCGGCCTCACTGACATCGCAGGCAACACGCTCGCGACGCCGGTGACCAAGACAGAGACCGGCGCGAGCGACGCGGAATTCTAGGCGATGAGATCTCCGTATGACATCACGCGTTCCCGGGCCCGGCGAAGCTGGGCCCGTCGCGCGTTCCTGCGGCTCGAGGTGCTCGCCGTCGTCATCGTCGCTGTCTGCCTCGCCGTCCTCTCGGCAGGACAGGAGCCCGAGCGCATCCACGTGCAGCTGACGGGAGGCGGCGGGTCGTTGACGCTGTCGAACACGAAAGAAGGCGCTGCCATCCTCTCGCTCGGCGGTATGCGGCCCGGCGATTCCGTCACGGACACCGTCACGCTGGGGAACACGGGCACGCTCGACGGCGATCTTTCGCTCTCGAGCTCGAATCTCGTCGATGCGCCCGGGGCGGGCGGAGGCGCGCTGTCCGGGGAGCTCGACCTCCGCATCAGAGACGTCACGAACGCCGGCTCTCCGGTCGTCGTCTACAACGCCAAGATTGCAGCCCTCACGCCGACTGCGCTCGGGACCCTCCTGGCCGGCGACTCCCGGGTGTACGAGTTCCGCGTCAGCTTCCCGGATGCAGCGGCCGGCGCGGAAAACGCCTACCAAGGCTCCACGATGAGCGTCCAGTTCGACTGGACCGCAGTCTCCACGGTCGACGTCGATCCGCCGGAGACGACCATCACGTCCGCGCCTCCCGCACTCTCCGCTAGCCCGGACGCCAGTTTCTCCTTCGACTCCGACGAGACCGGAAGCACCTTCGAGTGCTCCCTCGACGGCGGCGCTTTCGGAGCCTGCACGAGCCCGGCGTCCTACGCCGGACTGGCCGACGGTGCGCACACCTTCGCCGTCCAGGCGACTGACTCGTCCGGCAACACGGACGCCACCCCGGCCAACCACGCGTGGACGATCGACGCGACTGCCCCCAACGCATCCTTGGCAGATCCGGGCGCATATCTCCGCGGCACCGTCGCACTGAACGCTTCTGCCGACGACGGCAGCGGATCCGGCATCGTCAGCCTCGTGATCGAGCGCGCGCCTGGGGGCGGCGGCGCCTGGACGTCCATCCCGGCGAACTGGAACACCCCGACGGTCGCAGACGGCGCGTATCAGCTTCGGGCACGAGCCACCGACAACGCGGGTAACACGGCCACCTCAACGGTTCGCGACGTCACCGTCGACAACACGGCGCCGTCGTTTGTGTCGGCTGCACCTCCCGACGGAGCGGTTCTCCCGGCAGCCGCCGCTACCTGGACGATCACGGCCGACGAGAACCTCGCGGACATCGCGAACCCCGAGATCGACGGATCCCCCGTGGCAAGCCCGGTCATCGCCGGCGCAACGGCTACGTTCGCGGGCCCGTTCAGCGACGGGCCGCACACTCTCGCGGGCGACCTCGTCGACTTGGCCGGCAACACGCAGCCCATCCGCGAGCACTTCACGGTGTGGAGCCTCGCGGCCGCGGACTATCCGTGGGTCGAGAAGAACTCATTCGCGAGTGTCGACACCACCCTGGCCGCGGCGGACGGCATCGGCGAGGTGTTCGTCCCGTCCGGCGCGTGGAGCGGAGCTCCTGCGGGCGACTGGCTCGTCCTTCGCATCGACCCGCGGCCGGCCGGATCGGTTCCCGGCGGCTTCCAGGTCGCAGGAGACATCTACGACGTCAACGCGTACTGGGCCCTGAGCGGCACCGCGGTGCACACGTTTTCCAAGGCTCTCGACATCGATCTCGGCGTCCCACCCGCAGGAGCCGTCGCGGCGACCCTGGAGAGCGCCTCCTGGCGTTCGATCGTGCCGGTGCCGAGCGGGACGACGCTCCCCGCCGGTTGGCAAGACGGCTACTACCTCGCCGGCTCCCATATCCACGTGCTGACCAAGCATCTCTCCTCCTTCAGCCTGCTGAAGGACGTCCAGGCGCCGTCGAAGCCGGGCAGCTTCTCGGGCGCCAAGGTCGGCGGCCACCTGATCCTCAAGTGGAAGGCAGCGACGGACAACGGCCTCGTGACCGCCTACCTCGTCTACTCGAAGGGCGTGCTCGTCAAGACGCTCTCCGGCTCGGCCCGCTCGGCTGACATGGGCGTCTTCAAGCTCTCCGACACGAGGGCCTTCCAGGTCGCCGCGCGCGACGCGGCTGGAAACATCGGCCCGAAGACGAAGACACTGGTCATCGTTCCGGCGTTAGCGAAGCTCACCCTCGCCAAGGCCAAGGCGCGGCTGACAGCCCGCGGCCTGAAGGCCGGCACGCTGAGCTACGCCTACTCCTCGACCATCGCGATCGGACGCGTGATCAGCGCGGGCCGGTCGGGCCTCGTCGCGAAGGGAACGCCGGTCCCGCTCAAGATCTCGCGGGGGGCCCAACGGACCACCTCGTACGTGCCGGCTCCCACGCCGACGAGCGGCTCGGGCTCCGGCGGCTCGTACACCCCGCCGGCCTACTACGGCGGCACCTCCGGGAGCGGCGGCACGAGCGGAAGTGGTGCGAGCGGAAGCGAGAGCGCCGGGGGCGGCTCTGGCGATGGGCCGACCGTCGCAGGCGAAGGCGGATCATCCGGAGCTGCTGCGGGCGGCGCCGTCGAGCCGCAGAGCTTCGTCCCCGCGAACGACGAAACCAGCTCCCCGCTCCGCCGGGTGCTCGGCCTTCTCCTTCTGGGCGGGTCATTCGTCGCGGCGGGCGCATTGGCCCTCCGCGCGCGGAAGCGACCCCTCCGCCGGGCCGCACGCTTGACGGCCGGCGGCGAATCGCTTCTCTTCTGGGATGAGCGTCTCATGCACGCCGTCGGCTCGAGCCTCCGCCGGCTCTTCGGCCGCATCTAAACCAGACCTTCGATTGCGATCACGACAGCCACGGCGACGAGCACTGCGCCGATGGCCCGCTTGAGCACCTCCTCCGGGAGCCTGCCCGTCAGGCGCGCGCCGAGCCAGGCGCCTGGGACCGCGGCCGCCACGCTGACGACAAGGACGAGCCATTCCACTTCGAGCCGCGCCGCGTGGCCCACGAACCCGGCGACGCCGAGGAAGAAGCCGACGACGAGATTCGTCCCTACGGCCCGGCGCGCGTCGAGCCCAACGCTTCCGAGGAGGGCAGGCATCCGCAGGGTCCCGAGGATGAGGCCGACGGCCCCTCCGATCAGCCCGATGACGGCCCCCGCCGTGACCGCGGCGAAACGAGGATTGCGGGCTCGGTGAGGGACTCGCATGGCGAAGAGGAGCTGGATCCCGTTCCACGCGAGCACAACCGCGATCCCGACGAGCAGGGCAGTCTTCGGGACGAGACCGCCGAAGTAGCCGCCGACAAACGCGGCGGCAACGGAGGGCGGCGTCATCCAGGCAACGATCGGCCAACTGACCCTGCCCGCGCGCGCGTGCGTGGTTCCCGCCGTCAGCGCGGCCGCCGCACTGACGGCGATGTTGGTGCCTGCCGCAGTCGCCGGGTTTCCGGCCACGAGGAGAATCGCCGGCAAGCGAAGGCTGCCGAGGACGAGCCCGAGTGCTCCGCCGAGCAGCCCGGCCGCGAACGACGCGGCCGCGGCGAGCACGAGCGCGTAGGCGCTCATGCGATGCCCGCGGTCACGCGCCGCCCAGGGGAGCGCGGGCGAGCGCTAGCTCCCAGGCTTCCAGAGAATCTCAGGCCCCGCCGAGGAGGCCCGCGCGAGAATGAAGAGGAGGTCGGAGAGGCGATTCAGGTACGCGAGCGCGATGGGGCTCGCGTCCTCCGTCTCGGCGAGAGCGACGACCAGGCGCTCGGCGCGGCGACAGACGGAGCGGGCCAGATGGAGACGCGCGGCCGCCTCCCCCCCGGCGGGCAGGACGAAGCTCTTCAAAGGCTCGAGCCGCTCGTTGACGAGATCGCAACGCTCCTCGAGCCACTCCACCTGGGAGCTCCGGACACGCAGTCGCTCGCGCTCGTCATCCAGAGGCACAGAGAGATCGGCGCCGACGTCGAAGAGATCATTCTGGATTTGCTCGAGCCAGGGTCGAAACTCCTCGGGCAGCTCCGCCGAAGCCAGCGCGAAGCCCAGGAACGAGTTCAGCTCGTCGACCGTTCCATATGCCTCGATGCGCGGATCGGTCTTGCGCACACGGGTTCCGTCGCCGAGGCTCGTCTCGCCGGAATCCCCCGCGCGCGTGTAGATGCGCGTGAGACGAACGGGCTCATCCCGCTTCCTGGTCAAACCGGCGCGAGTATAGGCGCGGCGCCCGGAAGCGCTACGTCAGCTGCGGAAAGTCGAGCTTCTCGTTGTAGGACGTGTAGGCGAAATCCATATGCATCTCGCCCTTCTCGTCGCCGACTTTCATCGAGAGGTCGACCAAGCCGCGCATCGGCAGATGAGTCACGTCCGACAGATAGAGGGCGACGTGCGTGTCGCCGAGGACGTCCGAAAGGTTCAGGCCGGCTGACGAGCTACCGCTGAGGTCGCCGAGGACCCCGTTGAGCAGCCCGGCAGTGTCGATCACGCCCCTCACCTTGGTCATCGACTCGCCGTCGATCACCTTGCCGTGTTCGACACGGACGTCCTTCACGTACTGCGTGAAGTCCACGAGCTTGAGCTGGTTGTCGGCGTTGTTCGGCACCGGGACGTCTGCGACGGATGCACCGTCGACTCTCATCGTGACCCTGCCGGACCGCTCGACCATCTCCAGCTCGCGGAACGGCATTCCGGTGCTCGTCGCAACGAGGTAGACATCGCCGGCGTGCTTCCCGTGCGCGTAGCCACCGCCGTTCATGCTCATCTTGAACTCCTGCCCAGCCGCGGTGACGGTCAGGGTCGCGGAGAACGTGACGGAGTCGACGTCGGCAAACGCCGCGTCCGACTGAGCGAGTAGCTGCTGGGCTTCCTGGGCGTCTGCGCCCGAGCAAGCGGACGCCACGGCCGCGACCGCCGCAAGGAGGAGGGGCGCAAGAAAGCGCCGCATACCGCATAGATCGGTTCCCCGGGACAGCCCGCGGATACCCGAAAAGGTGACGATCGTTACGCGATGCTAGGCAGCGGCGAATTCGCGCCGAATCTCGCGCAACCTGGACTCGCCGTCCCGGAACGCCTTCGTCACCGCGGGATCGAACTGCTGGCCGGATTGAGCGAGGATCTCGACGCCGGCGTCGCGCCAACGTCCCGCCTTGCGGTAGGGACGGTCCGTCGTCATGGCGTCGAGCGTGTCGGCGACAGCGAAGATGCGGGCGCCCAGCGGGATCTCCGTGCCGCTGCGGCCGTCCAGATAGCCCCTCCCATCCCAGCGCTCGTGGTGGCAACGGACGACCTCGAGCCCGGGCCCTCCGAGGAAAGCCACTCCCCCCAGCATTTGCTCGCCGAGGACGGTGTGCGTCTTCATGAGCTCGAGCTCCCCCGGAGTCAGCGGGCCCGGCTTCTGCAGCACACGATCTGGGATCCCGATCTTGCCGACGTCGTGGAGGAGGAACCCGTATTCGGCGCTGGGGTCGTCGGCGAGATCGGCCGACATGACCTTCGCCAGCTCGACCGCATAGCGCTGCACCCGTTGCGAATGGGCGCGCGTGCCGATGTCCTTCGATTCGAGCGCGCTCGCGAGTGCGGCGACGGTCTCCTTGTAGGCCTGCTGGAGAAGGATCCGCTGTCCGCGCTCGATCTCGAGGAGATGACGAAGGTCGCGCGCGTAGAGCTCGAGCTGCTCTCCGACCCCGTTCGCCTTTTGCGCCCGGAACGGAAACGGATGGAGGCCGCCCGCGAGCCTCTCCACCAGCGACAAGAGCTCGAGCGGGCTGAACGGCTTCCGCACGAAGGCGTCCGCCCCGGCCTCGTCTGCGTTCTCCTTCGTCCCTCCGTCGGAGCCCGTCAGGAGGACGACTGGGACATCGCTCGTCGCCGGGTCGCTCTTGATCCGGCGGCAAAGCTCGAGCCCGTCCATACCGGGCATGTGCAGGTCCATGAGGACGACGTCCGGAAGGGCCCGTTCGAACGCGCCTACCGCCGATGCGGCGTTGTCAGCTTCGAGCACCTCGACGTCGACCGCCTCGAACGTCGTGCGGAGAAGGGCGCGAAGACCCTTGTCGTCGTCGACCAGGAGGATGCGCATATACGCAAAGTTGCTTCTAGATGCCGATTTCTTGTGTCGGCCCACATGGCCTAACTCTTTAAGGGGACGCGTCCCTCGTCAGGAGTATTCGAAAAAGCCATGTCCGGACTTGCGTCCGAGCCGCCCGGCGGCCACGTGCTCCCGCAAAAGAGGACACGGCTCGTAGCGGGTGTCCCCAAGCCCGTCCCGCAGCACCTCGAGGATCGCAACGCAGGTGTCGAGACCGATCAGATCGGCGAGCGCGAGCGGGCCCATCGGGTGGTTGAACCCGAGCTTTGCGATCGTGTCGATCGCCTCGGCCTCGGCAACGCCGTCGTGCAGCGCCCACACGGCCTCGTTTATGAACGGCATCAAGATGCGGTTGGAGACGAACCCTGGGAAGTCGTTTGCCTCCGCGGCCGTCTTGCCGAGCTTCTGCGCGAGCTCGACGACTGCCTTGCGGGTCTCGTCAGAGGTCTCCGGCCCGCTCACGACCTCGACCAGCGCCATCACCGGCACCGGGTTGAAGAAATGCATGCCGATCACCTTGTCCGGCCTGCCGGTAACCGCCGCCAGGGAAGCAATGGGGATCGAGGACGTGTTCGACGCGAGAATCGCCTGGGCCGGCAGGCGCTCGTCGGCGCGCCGGAAGACGTCCTCCTTGATGCTCGGGTCCTCGACGACCGCCTCGACCATGAGCTCCGCCGGGACGAGATCGTCGACAGCATCGATCCGGCCCAGGACGGCAGCGGGATCGACCTCGGCGCCCTTGGACGCCAGCCGCCCCAGGCTCTTCTCCATCGCCCCGATGCCTCTCTCGACCGCGCCCGGAGCCGAGTCGTACAGGGAAACGCGGCGTCCTGAAGACGCGATCACCTGCGCGATGCCCGCGCCCATCTGCCCAGCGCCCACGACGAGGACGTGCTCGAAGGTCACGGCGCGTCAGCGTAGCCGGAACGAAAGGGCCACCTCCGGCGTACATCGTCTGATGATCAGAACGTTCGCCGCCGCGCTTCTCGTGGCCGTGGGGGTCGGAGGGAACAGCCCGGCCCCTATTCCCATACAGCAGTCGGCTGGAGAGGTTCCGAAGCGCGTTCTCGGCGTCCTCTGGAACGACAGGGGACTGACGAAGCCGCGGCTCGTGCGCCTTGACTCACTGACCCTCGAGCCGGTCGGACACCGCGTCCCGCTGCGTTTGGGAGGCGGCTCAGCCAGTGCGATCTCGCCGAACGGCAGGCTGCTGGCTATCGGGACGGGGAGTCCGGGAATCCAGCTGATCGACCTCAAGCGGATGAAGGAAGTCGCTTTCGTGCAGCTCGGCGGCACCGGCTGGGTGACCTACCTCTTCTGGGAGCACGGTCTTTTGTATGCCGTCGTCGACGGAGACCGGCATGCTGCGCTCGCGGTCGTCGATCCCGCGGGCGGCCATGTGCTCCGGCGCGACCCGCTCGCCGGGATGGTTCTCGGCGCCGAGGTGGGCTCCAACAGCGGCACCGGTCAAGTTGTTGTGTTGACGGCTCCCCGCCGGCACATCGGCGGCGTGACGATCACCGTCGCAGGCAGGAAGGGGGACGATTCAGCGGTGGTCGCGGGCATCTCCGGTGGAGCGAGCGCCGAAAACGACGCCAACGGCTACCGAGCTCGCCAGGTAACGCCGGCGCTGGCTGTGGACCCGGACGGCCACAGGGCTCTGATCGTGTCAGCAAGCCGAACAGTTGCGACAGTGAGCCTCGACAATCTGGCGGTCGAGTATCACACGCTCTCGGAGCCGGTCTCGCTCCTCGGACGGCTACACAACTGGCTCGAGCCGAGGGCAGACGCGAAGGTCCTCGAGGGGCCGCAACGGAAGGCGGCCTGGCTCGGCAGCGGCCTCGTCGCTGTGACAGGCGCCGATTACGCGATAGTCGAGGACGAGCAGGGCAACCCGACCGTCCAGGTGGAAGCGGCGGGGTTGTCGCTGCTCGACACGAGCGACTGGTCGATTCGGAAGCTCGACGACGAGACGAGCGACTTCAGCATGTTCGACTCCACCCTCCTTGCCTATGGGGACACGTCCTGGGGCGACCCATCGAAAAAGGGCATTGGCTTGACCGGCTACGACCTCGCCGGCCGAGAGATCTTCCATGTCCTCGGCCGACGCAAGGTGGTCATGGTGGAACCCTCGGGCGACCTCGCCTACGTCTTCGTCAACGAGAGGCGGCGGATCGTCATGGACAGCGTCTCCGGCCGCGTCCTCGGCCGCCCCCGCACGCGGACAGCCCTCTCGCTCGTGCCGGCCTAGGTCCGCCTGCTGCGCGGGCGCAGAAGCTCGTCGAGCTCGACGCCGATGAGGAAGATCGCGGCCGACGTGAAGACGTACGCGGTCAAGACGAGGAAGACGGTCAGGCTCCCGATCGCGGTCTTGAAGTTCGCGACGTCCGAGACCCACCAGCGAAAGGCCACGGACGCGATGATCCAGCTGCCCACGATGAGGACAGAGCCGGCGCTCGCCCAGCGCGGCTGCGGATGCTCCGCCGGCCCGTACCGCACGATGAGCGCGACCGCGAGGCCGAGAAGGACGATCGCGACCGGCCAGCGGCCGATTCCGAAGAGAACGTGCAGCGCCCCGCCCGGGCGCGGGCCGAGCACGACGGCGAGAACAGCGCTGACCACGCAAAGGATCGTCGCGACCGCGAGAGCGACAGCGACGACGGTGCGGCGCCACCGAGAGCGTGGCTCGTCGATGTCGTGGAGCTCGTTCAGCGCCTCGATCGTGATCGTCATCGCCCACGTCATGTCCCAGACGAGCAGAGCCGCGGCGAAGACGATGAGGCCCGCGGCGCTGCTGGAGAAGATCTTGTTCACCGAGAAGTTGATCGCGGTGTAGACGGGCTGCGTCACGTGTCCCTTGATGGCCGGCGCCACCGAGCTCGTCCAGACATCCTCGAGCCCGAACGCGTGCAGGAGGGCCAGCCCCAGGAGCGTCAGCGGGACGAGGGCGACGAGCGACCGGAACGCGATCGCGGACGTATAGGTCGGAAGGTGGTGCTTCTCGAACTCTCTCGCGAGCAGCCGCGCAGTCGCACGGGGGTCTGCCATGCGTGCGGGGTACCCGGAAGGCTCAGGCTGGGAACTGGCAGACGTCGAACTTCGCGCGCGCGGGGATGATCTCGGGTGCGCGATTGGGATCGACGAGGAGGCCGAGCGTCGCGCTGAGATCTCCTTCGCGGCCGTCGTCCGAAGCGAACCGGGTGAAGAGGTCCAGCTCGTAGGCTCCCGGCTCCAGATCGACGTCCGTATGGGTGCCGCTCATGCCGGTGGCGAGATCGAGCTCCTCGATCTTCGTGCCGGTACAGCCCAAGCGGGTGATGGTCACTATCCCGTCCCCGGTGGAGTAGGCGCCCGCGAGCAGGATGTCCAGGTGCTCACCCGGCTGAGCAACAGTGAGGTTGGCTGGATGAATGGGCCCGCTGTCCGCGCAGGCCCCGCCGCCCTCGCCCGTGTTCGGGTCGGTGTACTGGACGCAGCTCGAGCCCTGCACCGCGATCTGCTTTCCGGCCCGGCTGACGAGGATCACTGGCGGCGGCTTCGTCCTCGATTCGTCGAAGGTCCCCTTGGTCTTCACGGCCGGCACCGTCTCGCCGCTCGTCATCGGCTCCGAAGATCCTGGCGCGCCCGACTCCTCGGCGCTCACGCCGCACCCGGCGGCGACGAGGGCGACCAACAGAAGCGGGACGAGTCTCACACTCGTGAGACTCCGGCGTGTCGCGATTAGTTCCCGCTATACCTGGATGAGCAGTGCGTCGCCCTGGCCGCCGCCCGAGCAGATTGCAGCGAGGCCCAGTCCGCCGCCGTTCCGGCGCAACTCGTAGATCATCGTCGAGAGGATCCGGGCGCCCGAAGCTCCGATCGGGTGTCCGAGGGCGACCGCGCCGCCGTTCACGTTCACGCGCTCGGGCTCGACCTCGAGCATCTTTGCGGAGTTGAGGACGACGGAGGAGAACGCCTCGTTCAGCTCCACACGCTCGACGTCGTCGATCGTCTTGCCCGCCTTCTCGAGGGCGATCTTCCCGGCCTTCGCGGGAGTGCGCGCGAGGTAGGCGAAGTCATCGGCGACGTAGGCCTGGGCCACGATCGTCGCGAGAACTTCGAGCCCGCGGCTCTTCGCGTACTCCTCGCTCGTCACGACGATGGCGCCGGCGCCGTCGTTCACGCCGGGCGCGTTGCCCGCGGTCGTCGTCCCCTCGGGGTCGAACACGGGCTTCAACGCGGCCAGCTTCTCGTAGGACGTATCGCGCCTGGGGCCTTCGTCGCCCGTCACCTCGTCGACCGGCACGAGCTCGTCGTCGAAGAGATGGTTGTCGATCGCGTGGATCGCCCGCTCGTGCGAGCGAAGAGCCCAGCGGTCCTGATCCTCACGGGAGATGCCGAGCTCGCGGGCGACGAACGACGCCTGCTCGACCATGTGCTTCTGGTCGAAGGTGGACGTGAGGCCGTCGTGCGTCATCAGGTCGATGAGGGTTCCGTCCCCGAGCCGGTAGCCGAAGCGGGCCTTCTTGAGGATGTACGGCGCGTTCGACATCGACTCCATGCCGCCCGCGACGACGACGCTGTGATCGCCGGAACGGATCATCAGGTCGGCGATCTCGACGGCGCGGATGCTCGACGCGCAGACCTTGTTGATCGTGTCCGCAGGCACTTCCTTCGGGACCCCGGCGCCGACGGCCGCCTGGCGCGCGGGCGCCTGGCCGGCTCCTCCCTGCAGGACCTGGCCCATCAGGACATACTCGACCTCGTCGTCCGGAATGCCGGCGCGGTCGAGCGCAGCACGAATCGCGACGCTGCCGAGTTTCGTCGCTTCGTAGCTCTTGAGGGCGCCGCCGAGCTTCCCGAAGGGCGTTCGGACGGCCGAAACGATGACTGAGCGGGCCATGAAATCAGCCTAGCAACGGGGGGTGAGCCCGATTCCGGGATGGTGCCTCGTCGGCGAGGCGCGATAGCCCGCGCGAGGCGAGGACGCAGGGAGCGGTCGTATTGGTTCGAATACGGCCCCGACTGAGGACCCTGCATCGCGCGCGGAAAGCGCGGCTCGACGGCTCAGGTTCCCATCCCGGAGGCGGGCTCCAACGCTACAGGCCTGGGCGGCCCTTGCTCACCCACAGATCGACGAGCCCGACCCGTTGCACGATCGTGGGATGGTTCTCCAGGAGAACGTAGTCCCAGACGGGCGGGTCCGGGTCGGCGTACGCCGTGGTCGTGAACCCCTCGAAGAGATCCTTGGCCGAGGAAGGATCGCGGGTGAGCTTGAGCGCTCCCCAGTCGGCTTCCTTCTCCAGGCGCCGCGTGATCGCGTTCTCGAGTGGCAAGGCCAAGAGCGACAGAACGACGAGCACGAGGAGCGAGAGGGGGACCGCTTCGGGCGCACGCATCCCTCCTCGACGGCGCGTCACCCATGCGATCACGAAGGCGCCCGGAAGCGCGAACAAGGCGTACCAGGCCACGCCTTTCCAGAGGTGCTTGCGAGCGTGGTGAGTGAGCTCGTGCGCGACGACGACCTTCTGCTCGTCGAGGCTGAACCGGCGGTCGGTGATCGTGTTCCACAGGATCACGCGGCGGCTCACGCCGAGCCCAACCGCTTCGGCGTTGGGCGCCGTGGTCTCGGAGAGGACGTCCTGCTCACGGACCGGAATCGCCGGCAAACCGAGCTCCGTTTCGTAGGCCTTGGCCTGCGCGACGAGCGCCGGGTCGTGGAGCGTCTTCTGTCCCGGGATGAGATACGGCGCGATGAAGACGAAGAGCAGCGAAAGGCCGGCGAAGACGAAGCTGCCCGGAATCCACCACCAATCGTGCAATGGGCCGGCGAGGCCCATGACGATCAGGATCGCCAAGCAGATGAAGAGGAACTGTCCGCCGAGTGCGAACCAGTTCTGGAAAATCCACTCGGCGTAAGGAACCTTCGAGATGCCGTGGCGCCGCTGCCACCAATGCTCGGCGAGCCCAAAGGGAAGCTCGACCAGCCAGGCGATCGCGAGGCCGAGCATGGCGAGGAGCATCCCGGTGCCGATCCTGCCCGCGGCCGATTCACGGATGAAGCGGACACCCCACATCGCGTACGCCGCGATCGCCGCGACGAGCGCGACCTGCGAGAGGAGGAACTCCCAGCGGAGAAACCGCTCGTAGTCATCCGCACGATCGAGCTCGGCGGGCGTGAAGAGCCGGTGCTCGTTCGCGCTCTTCAGGCCGCCCGGCACGTTCGTCCGCCAGAGGGAGTACGCCGCAAGCGCCCAGCCGAAGGCCAGCACGGCCACGACAACCCCGACGACGACCCAGCGTCTTATGCGGCGGCGGCCTCGGGCTCGACCTCAGCGGGAGGCGCGGGAGCGAACTCCCAAGGCCCGCTGTACGGATAGCGCTCGGTGACGAGGTAGAAGTAGGCGTACACCTGCGCCGAGTAGCGAATCGCGAAGGCACCGAGGTTCCGCAAGCCCTCCGGCATCCGGCCGGTGAAGAGGGAGACGAACCAGCCGAAGATGCCCGCGACGAAAAGCGCCCCACCGAGCGCGCCCGAGACCAGGAACGCCGGAATCGCGAGGAAGAAGCGGAAAAGCGTGATCACTCGCCGCTGTGGGCCCGGCGGATCGATGTCGAGGTCAACGGGATAGATCCCCGGCGTGCCCGTGAACCCGGGGAAAGGATTGGCGATCACGAACAGGTACGCCGTGATGTGGGCCTGGTAGCGGATGTAGGCGGAGACGAACCGATGCAGCGCGTTCGGCATCCGTCCGGTGACGAGGGCCGCGAACCACCCTGCGAGGACGGCGAAGAACACCGCGATCGTCCAGAGCAGGACCCACACGAGATGCGGCAGGAACAGCAGGAACCGGAAGAGCACGGTCAGACGCGAGCGACGGAGATCGTCGGCGATGTGGAGGCGAAGTGGCGGCGGAGCGGGCGGCTGAAGGGCTCGCGGCGCAGACGGATCGCTGTTCGGATACCGATCAGTGACCAGCAACACGTAGGCGAGCGCCTGCGCGTTGTACCGGAGGGCATATGTCTGCAGGTCCCGGAAGCCCTGCGGCATCCGCGCTCTCGCCATGCAGACGAACCACGCGAGGAAGGCGATCACGAAAATCATCCCTCCGAGCGAGAAGCTCGTCCATTCGCTTTCCTGGCCCGTTCCCCCGCCGCGGCCACCGCCGCCGCCCGCGCCGGGACTCCCGACGAGGACGCTGGCGAGGATAAGCGGCGGGATGGCGAGGATGATCCGAAACGCCGTCTTCCAACGGCTCTGCCTCTCCAATGGGCCGATCTCGACGTCGATCGGATACCCCGGCTTGCCCGTGAAGCCCGGATACGGGTTGGCCGTCAGGCAGACGTACGCGTACAGATGGGTCGCGTAGCGGATGTATGAGCTGAAGAAGTCGTGCAGTGAGTCGACGGACTGTCCGCGGATCAGCGTGATGAACCAGTTGACGATCGAGATGAGGGCGGCGAAGGCCGACCAGAGCAGGAACCAGATGACATGCGGAATCGCGAGGATGATTCGGAAGAACACGGTCAGCCGGGAGCGCTCCAGGTCGTCGTTCACGACCAGCTGAATCGGGTGCTGCTCCACAGCCGGCTGCGGCGGCTCGAGCTCCATCCGCCTGGATTATTAGCCGTTCAGGGGACGGCGGGCAGTTGACGGAGGGTTGCGCATTGGCCTACGCTCTGAGCAGATGACGACTCCCGTCCGCACCTGGTGGGGCTGGCGCCGCGAGCGGAGCGGGAGCGTCGCCTGCTGAGAAAGGCCCAAAAACCCCCGTTCCGCTCGAAGACCTTCCGCGGGAGGTCTTTTTTGTTGCCATGACGATCGCAACCGACATCCACGCCGACCTCATCACCCCCTTGGGGGCCTACCTCCGGCTGCGCGAGCGGGGCGGCGCGACCTTCCTTCTCGAGTCGGTCGAGAAGGGCAGGCTCGGGCGGTACAGCCTCGTCGGCTGCGGCGCGAAGCTCGTCGACTTCGACGAGGCCGAGCGTGCGGTCGCGGCAGGCCGGCCGGTGGTCGGTTATCTCGGCTACGACCACGTCGCGACGCTCGAGCCGACGGTTCTCCTCCCGGACGCAGGAGCCGAGTTGCCGGAGAGCCGCTTCGTGGTTGTCGACTCGCTGGTCCGATTCGACCACGTCGCCAGCGTCGCCGAGGTTCTCGCCGGGGATCGCGACGATCTCGCCGAGGTCCTCTCGCGGACGAGCGCCAAAGGCGCCGACTCGGGCTCGACCACCCACGGGCGGACGCGGCGGTTTCCGTCCCGGCGCGTCTACGAGGCCGGCGTCCGGCGGGCCAAGGACTACATCCGGGCGGGGGACGCGTACCAGATCGTTCTCTCGCAGCGGGCTGAGCGCGAGTCAGGCGTCTCGCCGCTCTCGCTGTACCGCTCCCTCCGGCGAATCAACCCGTCGCCTTACCACTTTCTCTTGGAGCTGGGCGAGATTTCTCTGGTGGGCTCGTCGCCGGAGACGCTCGTGAAGCTCGAAGGCAGCCGCGCGAGCGTGAACCCGATCGCCGGGACGACGGAGCCCGGCGAGCACGATGCAGAGCACTTGCTCGCGTCCGAGAAGGACCGCGCCGAGCACGTCATGCTCGTCGATCTCGGCCGGAACGATCTCTCGCGCGTCTGCCGCCCTGGAACCGTGCAGGTCGGGCGTTTCCTCGAGCCGGAGCGCTACTCACACGTGACGCACCTCGTGTCGGAGGTCACCGGCGAGCTGCGCCCCGGGTGCAACTCCTTCGACCTGCTCCGAGCTTGCTTCCCTGCCGGCACGGTCTCCGGCGCGCCGAAGGTCCGCGCCATGCAGATCATCTCGGAGCTGGAGGGCTTCCGCCGCGGGCCCTATGCAGGCGCCGTCGGCTACGCGCTGCCGGACGGGACCTTCGACACATGCATCGCGATCCGCACGGTCGTCCTCGCCGACGGTGTCGCACGCCTCCAGGCAGGCGCAGGCATCGTGGCGGACTCGGATCCCGCCGCCGAACACGAGGAGTGCCTGCGCAAGCTCGCGGCGCTCGAGGCCGCTCTCGAGGAGGCCGAGTCGTGATCCTCCTCGTCGACAACTACGACTCGTTCACCTACAACCTCGCCCACCTGCTGCAGGAGCTGGGCGCAGAGGTGACCGTCATCCGCAACGACCAGATCGACGCCGACGCGGCCGAGCGCCTCGCGCCGAGCCACCTCGTCATCTCTCCCGGACCGGGACGCCCGGAGGATGCCGGGGCGACGCTCGAGATCGTCAAGCGGCTCGGGCCGCGCGTTCCGACGCTCGGTGTCTGCCTGGGACACCAGGCGATCGTCGAGGCGTTCGGAGGCGAGGTCGGACAGGCCCAGAGGCTCGTGCATGGGAAGTCGAGCGCGATCGCACACGATGGCCAGGGGCTCTTCATCGGGCTCCCAGATCCGCTCGAGGGTGGCCGCTACCACTCCCTCGCAGCGACGAAGGTGCCCGACGAGCTGGAGGTCTGCGCCACGACCGAGGACGGAGAGGTAATGGCGGTGCGCCACCGCGAACTGCCGATCGACGGCATCCAGTTCCACCCGGAGTCCGTTCTCACCCCGGACGGCCCCGCACTCGCAAGAAACTTCCTGGAGGGGACGCGATGACAATCCAGGAAGCGCTCGCCCGCCTGCTCGACGGCCGGGACCTTTCGAAGGCCGAGGCACGAGAGGTGATGAACCTGATCATGAGCGGCGAGGCCACGCCCGCTCAGATCGGCGGATTTCTCGTCGCGTTGCGCCTCAAGGGTGAAACCGCCGACGAGATCGCCGGCTGCGCCGAGGCGATGCGCGCGCACGTCCTCGCCGTCCGTCCTCAGCGCGAGGACCTCGTCGACACGGCCGGCACCGGCGGCGACGGGGCGGGAACCTTCAACATCTCGACGGCGGCGGCCCTCGTTGCCGCAGCCGCCGGAGCCGCAGTTGCCAAACATGGCAACAGAGCGGTGTCGTCCGCTTCGGGGTCGGCGGATGTCCTCGAAGCCCTCGGCTTCAAGCTCGAACTCCCGGCGGAGCGAATCGGGCGCTCGATCGACGAGCTCGGTTTCGGGTTCTTGTTCGCGCCTTCCCACCACCCGGCGATGCGCCATGCGGCCCCTGTGCGGCGCGAGCTCGCCACTCGAACGGTCTTCAACGTCCTCGGGCCGCTGACCAACCCTGCCGGCGCGCGGGCGCAGGTCGTCGGCGTGTACGCGCCCGAGCTCGTGCCGACAATCGCGACGGTGCTCGCCCGGCTCGGCGCGCGGCGCGCATTCGTCGTCCACGGCGCCGGCGGCGTGGACGAGCTCTCGCCGGCGGGGCCGAACCTCGTATGCGAGGTCGTCGGCGGCAAGGTCCGGCGGCGTGAGATCGATCCGAAGGACTTCGGCGTCCCGCGCTGCAAGCCGGGCGACCTCGCCGGTGGCTCCCCCGATGAGAACGCGACCACGATCCGCGAGATCTTCGGCGGAGCGAAAGGGCCGAAGCGCGAGGCGGTGCTGCTCAATGCAGCGGGCGCGATCGCCGCGGGCGGGCACGCACGCGACCTCGAGGCGGGGTATCGCGTGGCGATGGAAGCGGTCGACTCCGGCGGCGCGGCCAAGCGCCTGGAAGAGCTCATCGCGTTCTCGCGCGCGAAGGAGGTCGCCGCGTAATGGGCCGCTTCGCCGATGCTCTGCGCGGCCCGGGCCTCGGCACGATCGCGGAGGTGAAACGGCGCTCGCCCTCCGCGGGAGCCTTGCGCCCCGACGCGGACCCGGCCAAGCTCGCGCGCTCGTTCGAGGACGCAGGCGCCGCGGCGATCTCGATTCTCGTCGACGAGCGCTTCGACGGCTCGTGGGAGGACCTGCGGGCCGCTCGGGAGGCAACTGACCTCCCGCTCCTGGCGAAGGGATTCTTCTCGACGCGAGAACATCTGGAAACCGCGCGCGCGAACGGAGCCGATGCAGCGCTTCTCCTTCTCCGCGACCTCGACGACGCGACCGCGCGCGAGCTGCTCGGCACTCCCGGGCTCGAGTTCCTCGTCGAAGCCCACGACGATGAAGAGCTGCAGCGGGCGAAGACGCTCGGCGCTCCCGTGATCGGGCTCAATGCACGCGACCTCTCCACGTTCGAGATCGACCGGCGCGCTCAGCTCGAGCTCGTGGCGCGAGCACCGCGGGAGCGGGTCATCGTCGCGGAGAGCGGCGTCCACAGCCGCGCCCATGCGGCCGCGGCCGAGCTCGCGGGCGCGGATGCGATCCTCGTCGGGTCGGCGCTCATGCGCGCTCCGGATCCGGTTGCGAAGCTGGCCGACCTCGTCAGGCGTCCGTTCGTGAAGGTCTGCGGCCTGACGCGCGAAGAGGACGTGGCCGTCGCAGCCGAGGCCGGAGCGGACCTGGCCGGGTTTGTCCTCGCCGAAAGCCCGCGGCGCGCGGAGGCTCCGTTGCCCGTGCCCGATTCCATGCTCTCGGTCGGTGTGTTCGTCGGCGGCTCGGAGGACGTCGGCACCGATCTCGTACAGCTCTATCCCGAGGAGGACGGACACCGCGCGCGCGATGGAGTCCTGCTTCGCCGCGACACGCCTGTGGCGAAGGTGCTCGATCTCCCGTGGCTCGATGACGACGAGGGCCATCTCGACCGGGCGGCGGCGGTTGAAGGTCGCGTCCTCCTCGCCGGCGGTCTCGGCCCCGAGAACGTGCGGGCAGCCATCGACCGCGTGGGCCCTTGGGCAGTCGACGCGAGCCGAAGCCTGGAAGCCGAGCCCGGGATCAAGGATCACGACAAGGTGTTCGCCTTCGTGGAGGCCGCACAATGAGGGGGGCTAGCCCGCCTCATCCACCCCCCGGTGAAGGGGCGGTGGCCGGGTTTTACGGCGCCTATGGCGGCCGCTTCGTCCCGGAGACGCTGGTCCCCGCGCTCGACGAGCTCGAAGCCGGGTGGTACGAGGTCAAGGACGATCCCGGCTTCCGGCTCGAGCTCGAGCAGCTCCAGGCCACCTACGTCGGCCGCCCCACTCCGCTGTATCGGACAGAACGCCTCGACGAGAAGAAGCGCATCTATCTGAAGCGCGAGGACCTCTGCCACACCGGCGCGCACAAGATCAACAACGCGCTCGGCCAGGCCCTGGTCGCCCGTCGGCTCGGCAAGCAACGAATCGTCGCGGAGACGGGCGCCGGGCAGCATGGCGTCGCCGCGGCCACCGTCTGTGCGCGGTTCGGCATGGACTGCGTCGTCTACATGGGCTCGGAGGACATGGAGCGCCAAAAGCCCAACGTCGAGCGGATGCACCTGCTGGGGGCCGAGGTGCGCCCGGTGGAGTTCGGGACGCGCACCCTCAAGGAGGCGACGAGCGAGGCAATCCGCGACTGGATTACGAACGTCGAGACGACCCACTACATGATCGGCTCCTGCGTCGGCCCGCATCCGTATCCCGAGCTCGTGCGGGAGCTGCAGTCGGTGATCGGGCGCGAGGCGCGCGAGCAGATCTTCGAGGCCGAAGGGCGCTTGCCCGATGTCGTCGTCGCCTGCGTCGGTGGCGGCTCGAACGCGATCGGCCTCTTCGCAGGCTTCCTCGGCGACGAAGAGGTTCGGCTCGTCGGAGTGGAGGCCGCCGGGGCGGCGAGCCTGGGGACAGGGCGGCCGGGCGTACTGCACGGCGCGCGGTCCTCTCTCCTTGCCGACGAAGACGGCCAGATCGCCGACGCGCACTCGATCTCGGCGGGCCTCGACTATCCCGGCGTGGGGCCCGAGCACGCCGCCCTCCGGGACGAGGGCCGTGCCGAGTACGTCCCGGCGACCGACGAAGAGGCGCTCGCCGCCTTCCATCTGCTCGCTGAGCGCGAGGGGATCATTCCGGCGCTCGAGCCCGCGCATGCGCTCGCGCGCGCACTCGACCTCGACGCGGAGCTGATTCTTGTGGGCATGTCGGGACGCGGCGACAAGGATCTCGCGACCGTTCTGTCTCGATGAAACGGCTGTCGGTCTACCTCATGGCCGGGCCGGACACGCCCGACCTCGCCGAGGCCGCGGTCGCCGAAGGCGCGGATCTGCTCGAGATCGGCTTCCCGTTCTCGGATCCCCTCGCCGATGGACCGGTCATCCGGCTCGCCGGCGAGCGGGCGTTGGCTCAGGGCATGCGCACGAAGGAGTGCCTCGAATGCCTGGCGGAGACTCGCGCGCGCGTCGAGGTGCCGCTCATTCCGATGACGTACGCCTCCATCCTGGAGGCCTACGGATACGAGCGCTTCCAGGCCGACGCGGAGGCCGCCGGCGCGACGAGCCTCATCGTCGCCGACCTCCCGCTCGAGGCCGCCCCCGAGATCCGCCGCGTCCAACTCGTCGCGCCCACGACTCCATCGGAGCGGATCAAGCTCGCGGCCGAACGAACCCACGGTTGGCTCTACCTCGTCTCGCTGACGGGGACGACCGGCGCGCGGGCGACCGTCTCGGAGCAGTTGGCGAGCCTGGTCGAGCGCGCCCGCGCGGTGACCGACGTGCCCCTGCTCGCCGGTTTCGGGATCTCGACACCGGAGCAGGCGGCCGAGGCTGCGTCGCTCGCCGACGGCATCGTCGTCGGCAGCCGCGCGGTCGAGGTCGCCCACGAGAGGGGACCCGACGCGCTGCGAGAGTACGTAGGGGCGCTACGAGAGGCGCTGGACCGCGAAGCGGGCCCACTCCCGGAAGAGCGGGCCCGCTCGGCAGACCTCTCGGTCTAGGTCGAGGTCGCCCTACAAAATCGTCCGCACGACTTCGCAGTTCAGCGCGGTGTCGCCCGGGCGGATGACCGCCTTGTCGTTGTCACCTGCGCCGCAGTCGAGCGCGTCGGCCATCGAGTCGTCTGCTGCCGCGAAGAGGTGGTCGTTGCCGTCGCCGCCCATCAGGTTGTCGGCTCCCCAGCCGCCCCACAGCCAGTCGGCGCCTGCGCCGCCGTCCAGCGCGTCGGCTCCGGAGTCACCGAAGAGGTAGTCGTTTCCGTCCTCGCCGTTCAGCGTGTCGTTTCCGCGCTGTCCGAAGAGGAAGTCGCTCCCACCTCCGGCGTTGATGGTGTCGTTGCCGGCCCTGCCGAAGATGAAGTCGCGATTCTCAGTGCCCGTCAGCGTGTCGTCGTTGGCGGTCCCGTAGATGTACGTGATCCCGCCGGGACGGGTACCCACCACGCTCCGAACGCGCTCGCAGTTGATCGCGGTGTCGCCCGTGCGGATGAACGCCGCGTCCCATCCCGCCCCGCAGTCGACGACGTCGACCGCCGCGTCGTCCGCGGCCGCGTAGACGATGTCGTTCCCGCCGCCAGCGTTCACGACGTCCGTGCCGACGCCGGCGTAGATGAGGTCGGCGCCGCCGTCGCCCTCGAGCGAATCGTTGCCGGGCCCGCCCCAGATGAAGTCGTGCCCGAGGTCCCCCGACACGCTGTCGTTGCCGCGCTGGCCGAAGAGGAAGTCGCTTCCGCCGGCGCCGGTGATCGTGTCGTTCCCAGCGCGACCGTAGATGAAGTCGCGGTTCTCGGTGCCGACCAAGGTGTCGTCCCCCGGGGTTCCTACCTTGGTCACCGCAGAGGCCGCCGGCGCGACGATGAGCACTGCGCCGAGAGCGAGAAATATGAGAACGATCCTCCGCATACCTGCTCCCTTCAGGGAAATGGTGGAAATGGGAGTGCAAGCCAATCACCGCCCCGTTTGGGCGCTGTGCGGACTTTGTAAGACCTTGGTTAAAGCGCAGGACCACTAGGCTTACGGCGTGCAGACCATCGAACTAACGAACGACGAGCTCCGGCTCGTGCGAGCGGCGCTTCATTCCTACCTCGAGGACTTCGGCCACGAGGAGGCGGACGTGCTGCGCGCCATCAAGCAGGTGCTCGCGAAGCTCCCGCCCGCCGAGTAGTGGCGATCCTCGATACGCGGGTCGAGCGCGGCGGGGCGGACTTCGAGGCCAACCGCGCGCGCATGGAGGAGCTCGTCGCTGAGCTGCGCGAACGGACGGCGGCGGCGGCAGAAGGCGGCGGCCCTGAGGCCGTCGAGAAGCATCGTTCGCGGGGAAAGCTGCTTGCCCGCGAGCGGATCGACTCTCTCCTGGATCCGGGCTCTGCGTTCCTCGAGCTGAGCGCGCTCGCTGCCTGGGACGTTTACGACGGTGACGCGCCGGCGGCCGGGATCGTCACCGGGATCGGCGTCGTCGACGGCCGCGAGTGCGTGGTCGTCGCCAACGACGCCACGGTGAAGGGAGGCACGTACTACCCGCTCACGGTGAAGAAGCACCTGCGGGCACAGGAAGTCGCGGAGCAGAACCGCCTTCCGTGCATCTACCTCGTCGACTCGGGTGGCGCGTTCCTCCTGCTGCAGGCCGAGGTCTTCCCCGACCGCGACCACTTCGGCCGCATCTTCTTCAACCAGGCCGTCATGTCGGCCAAGGGAATCCCACAGATCGCGGTCGTGATGGGGTCGTGCACCGCCGGTGGGGCTTATGTCCCGGCGATGAGCGACGAGACGGTGATCGTGAAAGGGACCGGAACGATCTTCCTCGGCGGCCCGCCGCTCGTGAAGGCGGCGACGGGGGAGGAGGTCTCGGCCGAGGACCTGGGCGGCGCCGACGTCCACACCCGTATCTCGGGCGTGGCCGATCATTATGCCGAGGACGACTTGCACGCTCTGGCGATCGTTCGCTCGATCGTCGCTAACCTGAATCGGCGCAAGCGCTGGCCCTGGGAGCTTGCCCAGCCGGAGGAGCCGCGCTACGCTGCGCGTGAGATCTACGGTATCATCCCGCGCGACCCGCGAAGAAGCTACGATGTGCGTGAGATCATCGCGCGGCTGGTCGACGGCAGCCGGCTGCACGAGTTCAAGGCCCGCTACGGCGAGACCCTCATATGCGGCTTCGCGCGGATCATGGGCATGTCCGTCGGCATCGTGGCGAACAACGGCATCCTGTTCTCGGAGAGCGCGCTCAAAGGCGCGCATTTCATCGAGCTCTGCGCGCAGCGCGGCATTCCGCTCCTGTTTCTGCAGAACATCACCGGCTTTA
>DASXSE010000051.1:0-27218 GCA_036506175.1 Gaiellaceae bacterium | reverse complement strand
GGGAAGAGCCCGTGGGTCGCGCACGCGTATACCTCGGTCGCGCCGGCCTCCAGAAGGGCCTCGGCGCCGGCGATCAGCGTCCCGCCCGTGACGATGATGTCGTCGGTCATGATCGCGACCTTGCCCTTGACGTGGCCGATCACGTCGGTCGCCGCAGCGACATCGCGTTCCGGCCGAGTCTTGTTGATGTAGGCAGGCGTCGGAGCGTCAAGCATCTGCCCGAAGCGGCCGGCCATCTTGCCGCGGCCCGGATCGGGCGAGACGGACACGACGCCCTCTCCGTAGATGCCCTTGTCGCGGTAGTACTGGGCGAAAAGCTTGAGCGCGGTCATGTGGTCGACCGGGATGGTGAAGAAGCCTTGGATCTGGCCCGCGTGCAGATCCATGGTGAGCACGCGGTCGACGCCGGCGGCTTCGAGCATGTCGGCGACGAGCTTCGCGGTGACGGGCTCGCGCGGGGCCGACTTCTTGTCCTGCCGCGAGTACGGGTACCACGGCATGACGGCGGTGATGCGGTTCGCAGAGGCCAGCTTCGCCGTCTGGATCATGATCAGGAGCTCGATCAGGTGGTCGTTCGTCGCCGGCCCGAAGCACGATTGGACAATGAAGACGTCCGCGCCGCGGATCGACTCGCGGTAGCGGCAGTACGTCTCCCCGTTGGCGAACGTCTCGAGCTCGACCTCTCCGAGCTCGATGTTGAGGATGTCGGCAATGCGCTCCGAGAGCTGCGGGTTCGAGCGCCCCGAGAAGAGCATGAGCTTGCCCGAGGGGCCGCGTTCGATCCAGCGGCCGCGCTGACCGCTCGGGTGTGGAACTGGCACCGCCTCCGGGACGTCGAGACCCGGAAGCCGCTCCTCAATCGTTCCGCTTTCCACCGTAGCCTTCCTTGTTGACCTGCTTCGCCCTCGCGATCGCCAGCGCTCCTGGAGGAACGTCCTCGATGATCGTGGATCCTGCTCCGATCCAAGCATCGTCGCCAATTTCGACGGGCGCAACAAAAACATTGTCGCTGCCCGTATGGACGTTGCGACCGATGACGGTGCGCTCCTTCCCGCCCTCGCCGAGCTCGGGCCGGTAGTTCGCGGTGATGGCGCCCGCTGCGATGTTCGAATCCTCGCCGATATCGGCGTCGCCGATGTACGACAGGTGGGGCACTTTGGTTCTTTCCCCGATGCGGGAGTTCTTCACCTCGACGAACGCGCCGATCTTCACGCCGGCGGCAAGAAAGCTGCCCGGGCGGAGATAGGAGAACGGGCCGACCGTCGCGCCCGCGCCGATCTCGGAATCGACCACGACGGCGTGCGGTCCCACCTCGGCGCCCCCGCGAACAACCGTCTTCCCCTGGAGAACGGTGAACGGCTGGATGACCGCGTCCGGCTCGATCTGCACGTCGGCATCGATCCAGGTCGTCGCCGGATCGACCACGGTCACACCCGCGAGCATGTGCTCCTCGATGACGCGCTCACGCAGGACGGCGGCCGCCTGGGCCAGCTCTGCGCGGTTGTTGATGCCGAGGCCCACGATCGGGTCCGGCGCACGGTACACGGCTCCGCGCTTCCCGTCCTGCACGAGGTGGAGAACCGCATCCGTGAGGTAGAGCTCGCCCTGGACGTTGTGCGCCTCCAGGCGCTCGAGGGCAGGCCAGAGATCCTGGCTCGAAAAGACGTAGATCGACGTGTTGAGCTCGCGGACGGCGCGCTCCTCAGGCGTCGCATCGCCCTCCTCGACGATGCCGCGGAGGGCCCCGTTCTCGTCCCGAAGGACTCGGCCGTACGGAAGCGGCTCCGCCGGCTCGATCGACAGGACTGTCACCGCAGCGCCTGAACGGCGGTGCTCGGCGACGAGTTCCTCCAGCACTTCGCCGGTGAGGAGGGGGGCGGCGCCGTCCAGGACGAGGACGTCCCCCGAAAAGCGCTCGAGGGACGGCCGCGCGGCCTCGACGGCGTCGCCCGTCCCGCGTGGCTCAGCCTGGACGGCGAGCTCGGCTTCCTCGGGAAGCGTGCGAGCCAGTTCCTCGCGGGTCTCCGGCGAGCAGACGACCACGAGCGGGTCCGGAGAAAGCGGCGCCGCCGCGGCGAGCGCCCAATCGACGACACGCCGGCCGAGCAGCGGATGGAGATGCTTCGGCCGATCGGAGCGCATGCGCGTCCCGAGGCCTGCTGCCATCACAACCGCTGCGAGGGCCGGCGTCACGAGGGAATGGTCATGGCTGGGGCGGGAGGATTCGAACCTCCGGTCACGGGACCAAAACCCGCTGCCTTACCGCTTGGCTACGCCCCACCGTCGGAACCCATCGTACGCCAGCATGGTGAGCTACTTGCGAGGCCGGTCGAGCAGCAGGATCGCGAGGAAGAAGAGGGCGAGCAGGACGAGGACGACGATGGCGAGGAACTTCACCACTTCCCAAAGAAGCGGGACGATGACCGAGATGAGCTGGGAGGCGGCGAGGACCCACGTGACCTCGTGCACCGTGCGGGAGTCCGTGCGCCGCCCAAGGAGGTAGAGCGCGACCGCAATCATCGCCGCCCCCACGACCCAGAACCAGCCGAGGCTGCTCGTGACGACGAGCAGGCTCTCGACGAAGGCGATGAGCAGGGCAATCCGCAGCCGCCGCTCCCGAAGCCAGCGGGACGGCGCGCTCTCGCGGTGCTCGACGACCGGTTCCACGCTGCTCACGTGCGGCGACGCTACCAGACGGGTGCGACCAGCCAGACGCGCGCCCGTCTCCGCAGCCTACGGAGCGCTCGCTCGCCGTCGGCGCGATGGTGGAAGAGGCCGTACACCGCCGGGCCGGCGCCGGACACATCGGCCCTGAAAGCCCCATGTTCGAGCAGCTCTGCGACGAGAGGCGACCCACCGGCCGCGGTCGCAAGGTCGTTCGCCGGGAACGCGGCGAAGTCGCGCGGGCGGCGCACGGCGTCGAGCGCGTCGAGCAGGGCAGCGCGCTTCTCCTCGAAGCTCCCACCGCCGTCCGCCTCGTCGAAGCGGGTGTAAACGCCCGCGGTCGACTCCTTGCGCGCGGATCGCGGCAGCGCGAGCGCGATCCAGTAGTCCTGGGGTAGCTCCAGTGAACGCAGTCGCTCGCCGGCGCCTTGGGCCAGCTTCGGACCCGGAGTCAGGAAGAAGGGGACGTCGGCGCCCACCTCGGCGGCAATTTCGGTGAGAGCCGGATCGCCGAGTGGCACGTCGAGTGTGCGGTTCGCCAGAAAAAGCGCGGCGGCCGCGTCCGCGCTTCCGCCTCCCAAGCCGGACGCGAGTGGGATGCGCTTGTCCAGTCGTACTCGCCAACCCCCCTCATGTCCGGCCGTTGATGCGAGCTTGGCCAGCGAAGCGCGGACAAGGGTGTCCTTGCGATAGCCGTCGACGACGGTCGCCGACCCCGGCTCGACCGTGACCGTGTCGCAGAGGTCGATTCGCTGCATGACCGTGACGATCTCGTGGAGACCGTCGTCTCGCCGCGGGCCGACGACGAGCGACAGGTTGATCTTCGCCGCGGCCGGGACCCGGTTCACTCGAGAACCTCCCGCAGCTGGACGAACGCTTCCGGCTCCAGCCGCTCGGCGCGGACGTCGCCGGGAAGGCTCAGCCCGCCGACGGCGGCTTCGACCCGTTCGCGCTCGAAACCGGACAACGCAAGCGAGTTCGCAAGCGTCTTGCGGCGATGCGCGAACGCGGCTTGGACGAGCTGTTTCAGCGACCTAAATTCCGGACCCCAGCGCTTTTCGCGCCGGAACGCGACGAGCGCGGAGTCGACGTTCGGCGGCGGTCGAAAGACCGTTCGACTGACCGGATGGAAATCGGTCCGCGTCGCCGTCAGCTGCACGAGTACGGAGACGGCGCCGTAACTCTTCGTCCCCGGGTCGGCAAAGAAGCGGTCGGCGACCTCCCGCTGCACCATCGCGCACCACACATCGATGCCCGGAAGACCGTCGAGACTCTCGACGATCAGCGGCGTTGCGACGTTGTACGGCAGGTTGGCGACGAACTTATTCGGTTCGGGATCGAGCTCCGCGAGCGGATATTCGAGCGCGTCCTCGAAGACGAGGCTGACGTTGCGCCGTTCGCCGAAGCGCTGGTGGAGGTGCGGCGCGAGACTCAGGTCGATCTCGACCGCATGCACGAACCCGACCCGGTCGGCGAGGTACGCGGTCAGCACCCCCAGGCCCGGGCCCACCTCCAGAACGACATCGCCCGCGTGCAGGTCTGCCATCCGACCGGCGACGCGCACGATGTTCTCATCGACGAGAAAGTGCTGCCCGAGCTCGCGCTTGCGCGCAAAGGGGAGGTTCACGGCAACTGGAACGCGGCGGTCGCGTTCGCGTCGATCCTGCGCTCGAGCTCGTCGCGGTCCTCGCCCCGGACTTCTGCCAACGAAGTGAGCGTGTGCATCACGTTGGCCGGTTCGTTCCGCCGGCCGCGCACGGGCTGTGGCGCGAGATACGGACTGTCCGTTTCGGCTAGGAGGCGGTCGGACGGCACACGCGCCGCGGCCGTGCGGAGCTCCTCAGCGTTCGGATAGGTGACGTTGCCTGCGAACGAGACATACCACCCGTGCTCCAGCGCGGGTCCGAGGAGTCCGAGGGAGGAGAAGCAGTGCAGCACGACCGGCACGTCGTCGATCTCGCCGAGTATCGCCGCCGTGTCCTCGTCCGCCGCGCGGGAGTGGACGACGATCGGCAGGCCGGCCTCGCGCGCGTAGCCGGTGAGCCTGCGAAACAGGTCGCGCTGAGCTGCGGGCGGGGCGTAGTCGCGGAAGTAGTCCAGCCCGGTCTCGCCGACGGCAACGACCTTCTCGTGCGAGGACAGCTTGCGCAGCTCCTGAAGGTCGGCTTCGTTCGCCGAGGCTGCCTCATGCGGGTGAATGGAGAGCGCCGCGAAGACACCTTCCTCGCCCTCGCAGATCGCGAGTGTCTCTCGAGCGGATTCGAGGTTCGTTCCCACCGCGATCACACGCTCGACGCCGGCAGCCCGCGCCCGGGCGAGCGCCTCCCGCGCCTCACCGTCCAGGGCGTCGAGGTGGGCGTGCGTGTCGATCACGTCAGGCGGCGGCCACGTCCACGCGAGGAAAGAGCGGCGGCGCGGGCTCGACCCCTTGGGCGGGAGCGGTGTTTCCCGCGGCGACGTTCTCCCAAGACAGGTCCTCGGGCTGGCCGAGCGCGGCGAGGATGCGTGGAGCTGTTTCCGGGAGATACGCGTAAAGCGCGACGGCAACCGCGCGGAGACCATCCGCCAGCGCGTAGAGCGTCGCGTCGAGCTCGGCGACCCGGCTTTCGTGCTTCGCCAGCTCCCAGGGCTTGCGCTGTTCGACGAGCGCATTCAGCGCTCGCACCTGCTGCCAGATCCGTTCGAGCGCTCCGGTCACGTCGAAGACGTCGAGCGCCGCGGCGACCTCGCTGTTGAGGTCGGCCAGCTCCGAGCCTTCAACCGCGGGCCCCTTCGGAATCCGGCCGTTGCGGTAGCGGGCGATCATCGCCGTCGTGCGCGAGAGGAGGTTCCCCAGGTCGTTGCCGAGCTCGCGCTCGTAGCGCTCGTGCACGCCGTCGACGGAGACGTTGCCGTCCTGTCCGAACGCCACCGCCCGCATGAGGTAGAACCGGACCGGATCGGCGCCGTAGATGTCCACGAGGTCGAGAGGGTCGATGACGTTTCCGAGCGACTTCGACATCTTCCGCTCATCGAAGAGCAGGTAGCCGTGCACGAAGAGTTGCTTCGGAACCTCGAGCCCGGCGGCCATGAGCAGCGCCGGCCAGATGACACAGTGGAACTTCAGGATGTCCTTCGCCAGGAGATGGCGAACCTCGGGCCAGAGCTCCTCCCGCAGGTCCTCACCCTCGCGCGCGAACGCGAGCGCGCTCCAGTAGTTGATGAGGGCGTCGACCCAGACGTAGACCGTCTGCTCCGGATCCCAGGGCACCGGGACGCCCCACCGCTCGGACGCGCGGCTGATGCTGATGTCCTCGAGGCCCTGCTCGATGAAGCTCCGAGCCTCGTTGTAACGGAACCGCGGCAGGACGAACTCCGGCTTCCCGTCGTAGAGCGCGAGCAGGCGGTCCTGGTACGCGGACAGGCGGAAGAACCAGTTCTTCTCCTCGACGTACTCCGGGACGGTCCCGTGCAGCGGGCAGCGGCCGTCGACGAGCTCGGCCTCCGTGTAGAACCGCTCGCAGCGCGGGCAGTAGAGGCCAGCGTACTGACCCTCGTACACGTCGCCTCCGTCGTAGATCCGCTGGACGAAGTCCTGCACGGCCGCTTCGTGGCGGGGATCGGTCGTGCGAATGAAGAAGTCGTTCGACGCGTTCACCCGCCTCGTCATCTCCTCGAACGCGGCGGCATTGCGGTCGACGAACTCCTTCACCTCGAGCCCGGCTTCCGCGGCGACTCGCGGGATGTTCGTCCCATGCTCGTCGGTTCCGCTCAAAAAGAAGGTCTCGTCTCCGCGTTGGCGGTGGTGGCGGGCGAGGATGTCCGCTGCGATGGTGGTGTACGCGTGCCCGATATGGGGCGTCGCGTTCACGTAGTAGATCGGCGTCGTGACGTAAAACCGCATCCCGGGCAATCATAGGGACGGGTCTCCTCGGTCCCGGTCCCCGGCTTGGTGTCAGGGTTAGAAAGCCCATTACGAGGGGACGCTCAACCCGATACTCCGGATGGAAGGACACGCGCGAAGGCGATGGGAACGCAGCAGGCGATCAAGACGGCGGCCCGAGCCACGCGGGGAGTGACGAGGACGGGAATCATTCGCCACATCGACGAGCTGGGCCGAATCGTGATTCCGATCGAGATCCGGAAGCGGTTCGGGCTGAGCGAGAAGGATCCGCTCGAGATCTCCGTCAAGGACGAGACGATCCTTCTCTCCAAGCCGCAGGGGACCTGCGTCTTCTGCGGCCGGGAAAACTCCCTCGAGGAGCACCGGGGTCGCTCCGTGTGCCGCTCCTGTATCACCGAGCTGGCGGCGCAGGCGTAGGACTGCCACCGCCCCGCAGGCGGCGAGCGCGGCGGCGACAAGAGGCCAGGGCGAAAGGCCCACTTTGGCATTCGCGCGTACTCGGGGTACGGGCACGTGGATGGTCTGGGCGATGGGCTTGATCGAGCTCACGGATCGCCGCGCCCGTGGTCCGGCGAGCTCGCCCGCGAGTACGCGACCGTTGACCGCGCGACGACCGTCCGTGACTGCGATCGCAGGCCGGTCGACCGGCGCATGGAGTCGGCCGCGCGAGTGCTGCGGGCGTGCGGGCGAGGTCGCCGCGCCCTTGGGCACATGCGAGCCGGACGACGGATGCGCTTGCGGAGCCTGCGCCGAGGCCCCAGGTTCGTCGGCGGCAGCCGTGGGCGCGGGATCCGCAGCAGGCTGCGGCTCGAGCACGGGAGTCGAGGTGGCGGGCGCCGGCAGGTAGCGCAGCGGATCGACGTAGCCGTTCGGATCGGCGGTCACGCGGATCCCGAGATAGACGTAGGGCTCGGCAAGGTCGACCTCGCCGCTCGGGCCGACGGTCCCGACTGCGTCACCCTCTCCCACGCCGGCTCCACGCGCTGCGCCGATCGTCCCGAGGTGGACAAGGGTGACCGAGAAACCGTCGGCGGTCTCGATGGTGAGGGTGCGCCCGCCGCCCGGCACCGTTCCGGCAAAGCTCACGCGTCCACTCGCGGGCGCCCGCACGGCTGTACCGCTCGGCGCGCCGATGTCGATCCCGCGGTGCTGCCCGCCCGCATAGGGATCCCCGCCGAACGTGAATTGTCGTAGCACCGGCCCGTCCACAGGCCAGGTCCAGGCGAGCGCGGGCTGCACGCCGACCTGGAACGCGAGGAGGACCGGAAGCAGGATGACAAGGCGTCTCATCGCCTGCTCCTCCTCGTTGTCTATTTTGGAAACCCGACCAGCCTAGCAGAGTGTGGCGTCTGTTGTCAAATCCGGCTACAGTGACTCGCGATATAGGCGGTTTCGGGCCACGCCGGTCAGGCGCGCGACGATCTCGGCAGCCCGCCGGCGGGGAACACCCGCGTCGGCGAGCTCGGCCACGGCGGCGACGGCCTCGTCAACGGCGTCGTCTTCTCCCTGCCGCACTCCCGCGCCCACCACGAGCGTGATCTCGCCTTTCGGCGCATCGCGAAAACGGACCGCGACCTCACGCGCCGGCCCGCGAACGACCTCCTCGAAGCGCTTCGTGAGCTCGCGGCAGACAGCCACAGGACGGTCGGGACCAGCGGCCGCGAGCGACGCGAGGCTCGCAGGCAGACGACGCGGTGACTCGAACGCGACGACCGGCCAGCCCCAGCCCTCCGTCTCCGCCCACAGCCGCCGGCGCGCCTCGGGCTCTCGTGGGACGTAGCCGACGAACGAATACCGGTCGCCCACGAGCCCGCTCGCCACGAGCGCTGTCTCGATCGCGGAGGGCCCCGGGAGAACCGAGACCTCCACGCCTCGCTCGAGCGCGGCCGAGATCAAGCGGGCACCGGGATCGTTGAGCGCGGGCAATCCTGCGTCGCTGGCGAGCGCGATCCGCTCCCCAGCCTCGAGGCGCGGCAAGATCTCTGCAATTCGCTTGGCCTCATTGAGCCGGTGATAGCTGAGAAGCGTCGCCTTGACGCCGTGCCGCTGCAGAAGTGTTCGCGTTCTGCGCGTGTCTTCACACAGTACGACGGCGGCCTCGCCGAGCTCTCGCAAAACGCGAAGCGTCACGTCCTCGAGGTTCCCGATCGGAGTCGGGCAGACGACGAGTGGCATCAGTGCCCAGCCCGGAGTCGTTGGCGTGCGCCGGACGGGCGAAACGCAAGCCAGGCCAGGACGCAGGGAGCCCTCGTACTGGTTGTAAGTACGGGGGCGATCGAGGACGACGCCTGGCGAAGCTTTGCAGCCGTCAGGCGTCCGGAGGATGGCGTCGGGCTGGGCACTTAACCTCAGCCGGCGCGCTCGAGCGTCTCGAAGCCGACCAATCCGGCTCCGATCAGCCCCGCCTCGACCCCGAGCAGCGCGGGCACGATCCGAACGACGTCCTTCGCAGGGGAGAGCGTCCGCTCGGCGACGACACGACGCGCCGGCTCGAAGAGGAGGTCGCCCGCGCGCGAGAAGCCACCGCCGAGCACGACGAGCTCCGGATTGAAGACGTTGACGAGGGTCGAGATCCCGACGCCGAGGTAGAACCCGATTCGGTCGAGCACGTCCCGGGCGTCACCGGGCCCGGCAGCGGCCAACTCCACGGCGAGCCTCGCGTCCACGACCTGGCCCGCCGCCGCAGCGCGTCCGAGATCCCCATCGGGATTGGCCGCAGCGGTCTCGCGTGCCAGTTTGTCCGCCGCCGTCCCGGAGGCAAGCGTCTCGAGGTGGCCGAAGCCCGGGCAATGGCCCTGGCACGGGGGGCCGTCGTAGTCCAGCGTGATGTGACCCAGCTCGGCCGCGGCGCCGATCGAGCCGCGGTACAGCCGACCATCCAGAATCAGGCCGCCGCCGATTCCGGTCCCGAGGGTGAGCATGATCATGTGCCGGGTTCCGCGGCCCGCGCCGAGGCGGTGCTCCGCGAGCGCGGCCGCGTTCGCGTCGTTTTCGATCGCTGCGGGAAGCCCGAATCTCGTCGAGAGGTGCTCTCGGATGTTGAGCCCTGCGAGCGGGATGTTGACCGAGGTGACCGCCAGCCCATGGGGCTGGTCGATCGTCGAGGGGATGCCGAGGCCGATCGCCGCGACACCGTCCTCCAGCAGCTCCTCGATCGCGCCGTCGAGCTCGGCGAGCAGCTTCTCCTGGCTTTCGACGGCGGTGGGACGGACAGTCCGCTTCACCACCACGCCTTCCGTGTCGACGTGGCCGGCGAGGAGCTTCGTTCCGCCGAGGTCGACAGCGATGACAAGCGGGCCGGCCATCGTCGTGTGGCTACGATAACCCGTCCCGGTGGCCCGCAAGGACAAGCCATACCGTGTGTACAAGGGGGGCCGCGCCAAGGGCCCGATCCGCCACGAACCGCTCAAGGATGAGCGCGGCGCCGCCGACGGCCGGGACGCGCACGGGTACAAGGGACCCCGAGCGCCGCGCCCGCGCCAGCCGCACCGGTGGCGCCGGCGCGCACTCTGGGCGCTCGTCGGGCTGATTGTCATCACGCTTCTCTGGGCCCTGCTCGGGTACCTCGCCTTCCGGAGCGGGATCAAGGACGCGAACAAGCGGCTCGATCCCAGAGCCGAGCGGGCGCTGACGCCTCAGCACGGGATGCTCCTCTTCAACTCGAGCAACATCCTCGTTCTCGGGGCCGACGTGGGGAGCAAGAGCCGGCGCGGCACGCAGGGCCGCTCCGACACGATCGCCCTGATTCACACGGATCCCGACCACCACAAGATCGCGATGCTGTTCATCCCGCGCGATCTGCGCGTCGACATCCCCCTCCACGGCGCGCAAAAGATCAATGCCGCCTATGCATTCGGCGGGCCGACCCTCGCCATCAAGGCGGTCGAGCACCTCACGCGTTTGCCGGTAAACCACGTCGTCGTCGTGGACTTCGCCACCTTCGACGACGTCGTCGACGCCCTCGGTGGGATCACGATCAACGTCCCGCGCCCGCTTCGCTCGAACAAGTTCGAATGCCCTTACAAGACGCAGGCCGCCTGCGATCGCTGGACCGGCTGGCGCTTCCGCAAAGGGCCGCAGGAGATGAACGGAAAGCGCGCGCTGATTTACTCGCGGATCCGCGAGAACGTTCTGAATCCGAACGAGAGCGACTTCACGCGCGGTGAACGGCAGCAGGCCGTCATCCAGGCGATCGCGGACAAAGCGGTGAGCTTCTCGACGTTCATCAAGGCGCCGTTCATCGGGGACGACCTCGTGCGGCCGCTGGCGACCGACCTGTCCGCCTTCCAGATCTTGCAGCTCGGCTGGGTGAAGAAGAGGACGCCTTCGGACGGTGTTCTCCGCTGCCGCCTGGGCGGGACGATCGCCGACATCGGCGGTCAGAACTTCGTGATCGGGAGCGAGGAGAACGTCTCAGTGATCGCGATGGTGACCGGCAAGACTGCTCCGCAGCCGCCTCCGCCCGGCTCAGGGCCGTTCGGGCCCGGCTGCCGCGTGGGGAAATAACCGTCTTAGGCTTCGGCGGCCTTCTTCGGCTCGGAAGCCTTCTTGTCGGTCTTCTCGTCCTTCTTCTTCTCAGGTTGGTCGCCATCGCGCGAGGCGTCCTTCTTGCGCCCTCCGCGGCCGTAATCCGTGCTGTAGAAGCCCGAGCCTTTGAAGTGGATCGCCGCCGGGTAGAGAACCTTCTCGACGGGTGCCGCTCCGCAGATCTGGCACTCTGACGGCGGCGGATCGCTCATCCGCTGGAAAAGCTCGAACGTGTGACCGTTCGGGCAACGGTACTCATAGATAGGCATCCGAGAAAGGCCCGCTTTGCGGCGAGAAATGCTAGCAAGGAGCACGGCCGTTCCCGGCACTCCAGCCAAAGGAGTGCCAGACGAATCCGCGGGCCGCCGGGCGCTCGCCTGGGCGGTTTCCGACACCTATCGCCTCGGCGTCGCCGCGATCACCGGCGCGCTCACCGTCTTCCTCCTTGTCCGAGCGATCCACTGGCCTCCGCACGAGGACGAGACGCTCGTCTTCTTCATCAGCCGCCAGCCGCTCCACGAGCTCTTCTCGACCGTCTTCGAGGAGCGCGGGGGCGCGCCGCTCCACTTCCTGCTCGCCCACGCAGTCAACGCGGTGTGGCCGGGCATCCTCGGTCTTCGTCTCATCTCGGTCGTCTTCGCACTGGCGAGCATCCCCGTCATGGCCGCGCTCGTCCGGCGCCTGACGGACGCTCGCACTGCACTCCTTGCGACCGCCATCGCGGCCGCGAGCTGGATGGTGATCTACCACGGCATCTACGCGCGGATGTACAGCCTCTTCCTGTTCACGAGCGCGCTCTCCTTCCTGCTCCTGCTGCGCGCCCTCGGACAGCGATCCGTCTGGCCGTGGGTCACGTGGGGGCTCGCCACGCTGGCCGCGATCGCAACGCAGCCGTATGGCGCTTTCGTCCTCGGCATCGGAGCGATCTTCGTCGCCGGACGCTGGTACCGCGAACGTTTCTCCCTTCGGCCGGCGATCGTCTCCTTCGCCGCGGTCACTCTGCTGGCCTTGCCGCTGTGGCTCGTCTACCGCGTGCTCGCCAACCGGTTCGACGTCGGCGTCACCGGAAACAGCGGCTCGAAACTCGGCTCGCCCGTGGACGTCCTCACATATCTCGTGCGGGTCGCGGGCGACTTCACGGCAGGCTGGGACGTCGCCGTCGCTCTCGCCATCGCCCTGGCTGCGATCGGCATGTGGACGCTGGTGCGCACACGCGCGCCGGCCGCCTTCCTGGCGGCCACAGTCGTCCTCGTGCCCACGATCGCGTTTCTCCTGACGCGGTCCGGGAGCAGCCTGTCGCTCGAGAGCCGGCACCTCATCTTCGCGCTGCCCTTCTTCACGATGCTGGTCGCCGCCGGCCTTCTCCGCCTGGCCGCCCTCGCCGGACCGAGATGGCCGACCGTGGTCGCGCTCAGTCTTGGAGTCATCCTCTCCGCCGAGATCGCGTGGGGGTGGAGCAGGACGCCGTGGATGTACGCCGGCGAGCCCGTGTCGCGCAAGGACGCGCGGGCCGCCGCGGCCGCGTGGCTGGCGGCCACCGGCCGGCCCGACGACGTTCTCTTCGGCTACGAGCCGCTCTACCTGGACGCATTCGAGAAGGGGGCGCCGTTCGGGCGCTACATCGTCCAGCGCGCCGACCCGAAGCTGGCGCTGGACACGCTCGGTGAGATCCCGAAGCCGTTGGGACGGGGCGTCTGGGTCTTCGACGCGACCGACCAGCTCGACATCTCGAAGCAGCGGTTCACGATCCCGCTCAGGACGCCCGGGCCCCAGTTCGAGGCGCGTGCCTTCGGCCCGTTCCTCGTCATCTGGACGAAAGAGCCCACCCGGACTCCGGAGGTTTTCCTGCGCGACACAGCCGTGGTCGAGTTCAACGGCGAGATCCTGGGCATCGGGGACGCCGGCCTGAACCACCAGACCGCTGTCACCGCGCTCGCCAGATTGCAGAACAGCCGCTAGCGCTGCGTCAGAATCACAACATGTTCGCGGGCACACCGGCGAGCGACGAGCGCAAGATCGCAACGATCCTCTTCGCCGATCTCGTCGGCTCGACCCAGCTCGCGAGCGACGAAGATCCCGAACGCGTGCGGGTGACGCTCGACCGCTTCTACGACGCCATGGGCGCTGAGATCGAGCAGTCGGGAGGCACCGTGGAGAAGTTCGCGGGCGATGCAGTAATGGCCGCATTCGGAGCGCCGTCCGCGCTCGAGGATCACGCCGAACGAGCTCTGCACTCCGCACTCGCGATGCAGCGGCGGGTGCGCGAGCTGTTCGGTGATGGCCTCCAACTGCGGATCGGCGTGAACACGGGCGAGGTCGTCGTCGGCCGCTCACGCGAGGGCAGCTCCTTCGTCTCCGGCGATCCCGTGAACGTCGCCGCTCGCCTCGAGCAGGCGGCCGGCGCCGGCGAGATCCTCGTCGGGGAGCGGACGGCGGCCGCAGTGCGCGGCGCCTTCGAGTTCGACGAGCCTGCGCTCGTCGAGGCGAAAGGGAAGAGCGGCGGCGTCAAGGCGCGCAGGCTCGTGCGCGCCCTGAGTCTCATGCGCCCGCGCGGTGTGGGCGGCCTCAAGCGCGCTTTCGTCGGACGCGAGGGAGAGCTCGAGCTGCTGCAGGCGACGTACAAGCGCGTCGTCGCCGAGGGCCGCCCGCATCTCGTCACGGTGATAGGCGACCCCGGTGTCGGCAAGACACGCTTGATTCGCGAGCTCTGGGAGCGGCTCGGAGCGGAATCGCCGGAGCCCCTGCGGCGAACGGGGCGCTGCCTGCCTTACGGGCACGGAATCACGTACTGGGCGCTCGGCGAGATCATCAAGGAGCAGCTCGGGCTGCTGGAAAGCGATCCGGCAGAAGCGGCGCTTCCAAAGCTTGGCGACCACGAGATCCTCGGACTCGCCCTCGGGCTCGACGTCGGCGGGGACCTCCATCCGCGCGCCGCGCACGATCGCTTGCACGAGGCGGCGGTCGGCTTTCTCACCGAGCTGGCTGCGGAGCGTCCGGTCGTCCTCCTGGTCGAGGACCTCCACTGGGCGGAAGAACCCCTTCTGGATCTGCTCGAGCTGGTGCTGCGCGAGGTCGAAGGTCCCTTGCTCCTGCTCGCCACTTCCCGACTCGAGCTACTCGACCGCCGCCCGTCGTGGGGCGGTGGGCGCCGAAACATGACGAATCTCGGGCTCGAGCCGCTTTCCGCCGACGATTCGACGGAACTCCTCGACGAGCTCTTGGCCGCCGACCTCCCCGAGCCGGTTCGCGACGTCGTCGTCTCGCGAGCGGAAGGAAATCCGTTCTTCCTCGAGGAGCTGGTCGGGAGCCTCATCGACGCTGGCGTCCTCCAGCGTGAGAACGGCAGCTGGAGCGCGAGCGAGCTTCCCACCGGTTACGTGGTGCCGGATTCGGTACAAGCGGTCGTCGCCGCGCGCATCGACCTCCTCGGTGAGGTGGACAAGGACGCGCTCCAGGCGGCGGCGGTGATCGGACGCGTTTTCTGGCCCGGCCCGGTCCGCGCTCTCCTCGGAGGGGTCGAGCCGAACTTCGATGCGCTCGAGGAGCGTGATTTCGTCCGCAGGCGGTCAGGCTCCTCGCTCGCGGGCGAGCGGGAGTTCGCCTTCAAGCACGCGCTGACGAGGGAGGTTTCGTACGCGAGCCTCCCGAAGGCCCGCCGGGCTCGGCTCCATGCAGCCTTCGCCGCTTGGCTGGAGCGAGTCGGCGAAGGCCGCGACGAGTGGGCCGCGCTCCTCGCCCACCACTACACGGAGGCGGCGCGTCCGGAGGATGCCGACCTTGCCTGGGCCGGCGCCGAAACCGAGCTCGAACACGTCCGCGAGAGCGCGGTCCGGTGGCTGAGGCGGGCGGCGAAGCTCGCGCTCGACCGCTACGAGGTCGACGACTCTCTAGCCCTGTTGCAAAGGGCGCTGGAACTGACCACCTCGGCGGAGACCGCTGCAGCGATCTGGCTCGCGATCGGAAACGCGAGCGCGCTCGAATACGACGGGGAGGGTTTCTGGACAGCGATGCAGCAGGCGCTCGAGCTCACAGACGACCCCTCGATTAGGGCCAAGGCGTTCAGCGACCTCGCCTTCCAAACGGGGATCCGAGCCGGGATGTGGAAGCAGCATCCCGATCCGCAGACGGTTGACTACTGGATCGAGCAGGCGCTGGCGTTGGCCCAAGAGGACACGCCGGAGCGCGCACGGGCGGTCATCGCACAGGCGAACGCGCATTCGGAGCTCGCGGAGCACGCGCGGGATGCGAGCGCGCTCGCGGACAAGCTGGATGACCCTGAGCTGCGCTCATGGGCGTGGCAGGCTCGCGCCGTGGCTGCCTTCCAGGCGACGAACTTCTCCGAGGCGCTCACGTGGGCGCAACGCCGCTTCGACCTGGAAGGGCAGATCAGCGACCCTGATCACATGGTGGAGATGCGCGAGGCGGCAATTCCCCCGTCGATCGCCCTCGGCCGTTTCCGCGAGGCTCGCCGGCTCGCCGACGAGCATGCCGACCTGACTCGGCACCTCTCCTCTCACCATCGAATGCACAGCGTCGCGCTCCTGATGGAGACGGAAGAGCTGGCGGGAAACTGGGATGCGATCCTTGCGCTCGGGGACGAGATCGAGGCGGCCGTCGACGCCAATCGAGATACGCCGTGCGTTCGCAACGCGCGCTGCCTCCTCGTCTATGCGGCGGCACGCGCCCAGCGCGGTGACGAGGACGCGGCGCGAGGGCTTGAGAATGCCGCCGAGAACATCGGTCTCGAAGGACACGAGTACGCCCTCGAGGCCGCCTGGATCCGCCTCGCGCTCGCGCGCCACGATCGAAAGGCGCTCGAACGCCTCCTCGAACGCGGCCCTTCTCATCGAATTGCCTTCGACCTTCAGGCATTTGCTGCGCGCTTCGACGCCATCGCCGCGTTGCGGGATCGCAGCCGGGCCGAAGACGAAGCACCCCCGTTTCTTCAGCCGGGCACCTTCCTCGAGCCATTCGCGCTACGTGCGCTCGGAGCGGCCCGCGGGGACGAATCGCTCGTCGCCCAGGCTGTGGAGCGCTTCGAGGCCTTGAAGCTCGATTGGCACGCGGAGCAAACCCGCGCGCTGCTGGGCTAGTTACTTTCCTCGCTGCGGGCTTCAAGCTCGACGACCTCCTGGTAGCAGGGGGCCTGCTCGAACGCGGCGAGCCCAGCAGGGGTCGTCCGCTTCCGTGGCGGGCGCGGCTTCATCCGCACGCGTCCGGCGGCGGCCACGCCGGCGAGGCTCCCCACGAGGCCACCGATGAGGAATGAGCGAATCCGTCGCCCGCGCTCGGTCTGCACGCTGTAAGAGTGCCACGCGTGATCTGCACGCTGGGCGATCTTCTCCTCGACGTCGTCGTCCGCCTGGAAGGGCCGATCGCGGAAAATACGGACACCTATGGGCGCACGAAGGTGGGAGCGGGCGGGCAGGCGGCGAACGTGGCTGCCTGGGTGGCAGCCCTCGGCGGAGAGGCACGTTTCATCGGCAAGCGCGCCCGGGATCCCGCCGGCTCGCTCGTGGCCGGGGAAATGGCGCGGCGGGCCGTTGACATCGTCGGCCCCTTGGTCGAGTCCGGAACGGGCACAGTCGTCTCCATCGCGACCCCGGACGGGAAGCGGACGATGCTGAGCGACCGCGGCGTCGCGGTCGAGCTGGGCGCGACCGAGGTCGACGAAGGGTGGTTCGCCGATTGCGAGCGACTGCATCTGCCTGTCTACAGCCTGGTGACGACTCCGATCCGGGGGGCCGCGATGTCGGCGGCCGCACTCGCACCGCGAATCAGCCTCGATCTCTCCTCAACCGCGGCAGTCGAGGCCGCAGGTGTCGACTCCGTTCGCGCGACCGTCGCGGAGCTGAGACCGGACGTCGTCTTTGCGAACGAGGAGGAGGCGGCGCTTGTCGGCGAGCTCGGGGTACCGACTTTCGTCGTCAAACGCGGCTCACGCGGATGCGCGGTGCGAACCGGCGGCTCCGAGCAGGAATACCCGGCCGAGCCCGCCGGGGTCGTGGATTCGACCGGCGCGGGCGACGCGTTCGCCGCCGGTTTTCTCCTCGGCGGGCCCGAGCTCGCGCTCAGCGCCGCCGCTCGCTGCGTCTCGACGATGGGCGCCATGCCGTGACTGATCTTCTCCGGATCCATCCGGAGGTGCGCGCGGCGCTCGAGTCGCGCCGGCCGGTGGTCGCCCTCGAGACGACCCTTGTCGCTCATGGGTTCCCGGGCGGCGTCGGAGCGGAGGTGGCGGCGGACGCAGAGCGGCGCGTGCGGGTCGCCTGGGCGGTCCCCGCGACCGTCGGCATCATCGACGGCCGCATCTGTGTCGGGCTCGAGGACGGGGAGCTCGAACGTTTCGCGTCCGCTCCGGAGGCGCGCAAGGTCGGCCCGCGCGACCTCGCCGCCTGCGCGATGCGGAAGGAGCTCGGGGCGACGACCGTGGGCGCGACGCTTGCGGTCTGCCGCGCCGCGGGGATCGGCTTCATGGGCACCGGCGGCATCGGCGGCGTCCACCGCGGCTTCGCCGAGACCCTCGACGTCTCGGCCGACCTGGGCGAGCTCGCGCGCACGGAAGCGCTGGTGGTGTCCTCGGGCGCCAAGTCCATCCTCGACGTTCCCGCGACCGCAGAGGTCCTCGAGACACTCGGAATCCCTGTGCTCGGATGGCGCACCGACGCGATCCCGCTCTTCTACCGGGCCGGAGGCGGCCCGCCGGTCTCCCAACGCGTGCAGAGCGCGGAGGAGGCCGCACAAGTGGCGCAGTTCCACTGGCGGCTCGGACGCCACTCCGGAATCGTCCTCACACGACCGCCCGACGAGAGCATCGACGTCGAGCCGCTCATCGAAGAAGGGCTCGCAGAGGCGAAGCAGCGCGGAATCCGCGGCCAGGCGGTGACGCCGTTCGTGCTCTCGTACCTCCACGAGAAGAGCGGCGGACGGACGATCGATCTGAACAAGAAGCTGATCGCGGAGAACGCGGCGCTCGCGGCCGAAGTGGCCGTCGCCTACTCGAAGCTGATCTAGCGGTTACTCGTCTACGCGTTCGATTGCGACTATGTCTTCGTCGTCGAACTCGACCTCGCCGGCCTCGCCCCAGCCGACGATGTCGCCGCTCGGCAGGATGGCGACCGGCGCGATGACGGTGCCGTCTCGTAGGAGCAGCCGCGCCTGGTGGGCTCCGAAGGCGTCCTGCGGCCACGCGGCCACCTCGGCCCGCAGCCAATCAGGCAGCCGCGGTGGTTCTCTCAACTAGCCGAGCAGATTCAGGAGCTCGTCCACCTCGAGCATCTCGTACGACTCGGTGTGGACGCTGCCCCGCGCGCCCAGTGCAACCGAGACCTTCGCGATCGCGGCGGCGTCGGCGGCCTCAACGATGTTGACGAAGTCGTGCGGGCCGAGGAGGAACCACTGGTGGAGGACCTTGACGCCGAGCTCCTCCACGTCCTTGTTGACCTCGCGTACGCGGTCCGGGTTGGCTCGCAGGGTCTGGAGCCCCTGTTCGCTGAGGGTGGACAGCATCAGGTACTTCGGCATGTGTCCTCCTACGTCCTAGGTCAGCGGGTTCGCCGCTCGCGAGGATAACGCCACCTCGCCGTCGGGTCGGTCCTCCCGGGAGAACCAGAACCGGTAGACCGCGGCTGCTCCGATCACGATCAGTAGCCAGCCGACGCTGATGGAGGGAACGGTGACGTCCGGAATCTCCCAGTCTGTCCACCCCCGCTTCACGACTTGCTCGACCCAGAAGTCGTTCGCGATCTCCCCGATTCCGTAGGCGAGCATCAAGCTGAGGAACGCCGCGGCAAGGCGGCGGACGATGCGCCCGCGTACGGCTGGGAGAGTACGGGAGACGAGAAGTGACGTCCACACGAGCAGCAGGCCGTCCATCCCGTGGTGATGGCCGTGGTGCACGGCGGGATGCAGGCCAACGACCCCGGGCTGCACGCGCAGCTCACCGGTCTGCCAGATAGACCCGAGCACGGGGACGCCGTTGAGCGAGAGGCCCAGATCGGCAAGGAACCACGGCACGGCGAGCGGTACCGGCACTGCGGCCAGCGCGACGCGGAGCCAATCGTTGCGCAGGCGCGCTTGCCACCGCTCCACGCCCCCTCTCGAAGCGACGGCGATCGTCATCACGGCCGCAATCGCAACACCGAGCGCCGGCAGGACGTTTACGGGCTTGGCGTCGAGGTCGGCCTGATCGACGACTCCCGGCCAGAAGACAACGGCGCTGAGTGCAAGCCCGGCAACGGCAAGCCCTTCCGCCAGACGGCCCGGGAGCCTGTCGACCAGGAGCAGCACCAGCGGTAGAGCGACGAGCGCCAGTGGAAAGCTGGTGAAGACGAGAACGCGCCCGGCCGCCGCGAAGAAGCCCTCGCCGGAGACGTGGTAGAGCTTTTCCGGGGGAGTACGCGTGTACGTGACGAGGATTTCCGTCGCCACGACGAGGAAGACCGCCCAGACGACGACGAGCTCCCGAGGCAGGCCGCGGACCTCGCCTCCGGCGTCGCGCATCACGACCTCCGCACTCTCGCCTTTTGCTCGAAGTACAGCACCGTGAGACCGAAGAAGAAGAACGGGCCGAGGATGCCGTTCGCGATCGTAATGGCCGCGAAACGGCCGTTGTCGGCGAAGCCCACCAGGAGCACGGCGAGGACCGGCCCGAGAACGAGGTAGAGGATCACGAGCGCGGCGACGATCCCGAGCGCGTGGAGGTATTCAGCGCGCGAGAGAGCGACCGAGCGCGAGAGCGCGAAGGCGATCCGCCCGTACCAGGATGTCGCTTCGGGATCCCTCTCCAGCATCGCTACGGGGATCGAGAGCCCGACGAAGGCGAGCCAGCCGACGGCGAAGATGAAGAGCACCGGGTCGATCCGCCCGAGGACGAACGGCACGGCGACGACGAGCGCGAGAACGAGGAGCACCGGTGTACGCAGCCCGACCTGGGCCCAGGCTTCCGCAAAGCGATCGCCGGCGACGATGCGGGCAGCGGCCCCATAAGCCACCGTGAAGGCGATCGCAGCGATGGCGACGAAGGCGACGATGTGGCTGATGAGGTCCGCGACGACGAAGGCCCCCGCGAGGAAGAGCCCCAACCCGACGACCGCGCCGAAGCGAGACCCGTAGAGATGGACCGTCTCGGCGAGCAACTCGCCGAGCCTGAGCGGCCGTTCGACGGTCGTCAATGACGCCGCTTCCGGGTTTGTGCCGCCGAAGCCGATACGGGAGCTATGGACCGCAGGCTCAACCGGCTTGCCTGGGCGCTCGTCATGGTGGCCATGGTCCCAGCCTCGGCGTTCCTGTGGTTCGTCGGCGGAGTGGCAGCGTGCGGGGAAGAGACATACGACACGCCCCCGGGATCGCTGGGCGACAGCCTCTGCTCGGCACTCGTGGAGCCGGTGGCGCCCTGGGCGGCGTTGGCTGCGGCGCCCCTTGCCCTCGGCCTCATGGCGGGTCTCATCGGACTCACGCAGGGAAGTCGCAGCCTCGTGGTCATCGGGACCGCCCTACCTCCGCTCCTGATCGTCCTAGGCGTCTTCTGCTTGCTGGCAGTGTTCTAGCCGCCGGTCACGCGGCCGCCGCCGGCTCAGCGGCCTTCGCCTTCTCGAAGACGATCTCGTCGTCCTTCGCGTCGACGAGGACCGCGTCGCCTTCCACGAAGTCACCTTCGAGGAGCCGAAGCGCGAGCGGGTTCTCGACCAAGCGCTGAATTGCGCGCTTGAGCGGCCGCGCGCCGTACGTCGGATCCCAGCCGGCCTCGGCGAGGAATTCCTTCGCGGCAGGCGTGAGCTCGATCCGGATTCCGCGCTCTGCCAGCCGCGCTTCCAGTCTGCGCAGCTGGAGCTCGACGATCTCGGCGAGCTGTTCCCTCGTCAGCGGCTGGAAGAGGACGACCTCGTCGATGCGATTCAGGAACTCGGGCCGGAAGGTGGCGCGCAGCTCGTCCTCCGTGCGGAGGTTCGAGGTCATGATGATCACGGTGTTGCGAAAGTCGACCGTGCGGCCCTGGCCGTCCGTGAGCCGGCCGTCGTCGAGGATCTGCAGGAGGACGTCGAAGACCTCCATGTGCGCCTTCTCGATCTCGTCGAGGAGGAGGACCGAGTAGGGACGCCGGCGCACGGCCTCCGTGAGCTGTCCGCCCTCCTCGAAGCCGACATAGCCGGGCGGCGCGCCGACGAGACGCGCAACGGTGTGCCGCTCCTGGTATTCGGACATGTCGAGCCGCACCATGGCGCGCTCGTCGTCGAACATGAATTCGGCGAGAGCGCGCGCGAGCTCGGTCTTCCCCACGCCGGTCGGCCCGAGGAAGATGAACGAGCCGATCGGGCGGTTCGGATCCTGTAGGCCCGTCCGCGCCCGACGGAGGGCATTGGCGACGGCTTCGACCGCCTCGTCCTGCCCGATGACGCGCTGGTGCAGGCGCTCCTCCATGTGGATGAGCTTCTCCGTCTCGCCTTCGAGGAGCCGCAACACGGGAATGCCTGTCCAGCGCGAGACGACCGCGGCGACGTCGTCCTCGTCGACTTCCTCCTTCACCATCGGCTCGGATTCCCCGGCCTCGCGCTCGGCCAGCTCTTGCTCGAGCGCGGGGAGCTCGCCGTAGCGGATCTCGGCGACGCGCTGCAGGTCACCCTGCCGCTCGGCTCGCTCGGCCTCCATGCGCAGCTCGTCGATCTTCTGCGTGATCTCCTTGACGCGGTCGAGCTGCTCCTTCTCTTTCTGCCACCGGGCTGCCAGCTCGTCGCGGGCGGACTTCGCGTCGGCGAGCTCGCGCTCGACCGGCTCGCGCACGTCTTTGGATTCCTTCCCCATCGCCGCGAGCTCGATCTCGAGCTGACGGACTCGACGCTCCGCCTCGTCGAGCTCGAGCGGCGAGGAGTCGATCTCCATCCGCAGGCGTGAGGCCGACTCGTCGACGAGGTCGATGGCCTTGTCCGGCAGGAAGCGGTCGGAGATGTAGCGGTCGGATAGGACAGCCGCGGCGACGAGTGCGGCGTCGCGGATGCGGACGCCGTGATGCGCCTCGTAGCGCTCCTTCAAGCCGCGCAGGATCGCAATCGTGTCGGCCACGGACGGCTCGCCGACGAAGATCGGCTGGAAGCGCCGCTCGAGCGCGGCGTCCTTCTCGATGTGTTTGCGGTATTCGTCGAGCGTCGTCGCGCCGATCGCGCGCAGCTCTCCGCGGGCGAGCATCGGCTTGAGCATGTTGGCGGCGTCGACGGCGCCCTCGGCCGCACCGGCGCCGACGATCGTGTGCAGCTCGTCGATGAAGAGCACGATCTGGCCCTCTGAGGCCCTGATCTCGTTGAGGACGGCCTTCAGGCGCTCCTCGAACTCGCCGCGGTACTTCGAGCCCGCGAGCAGTGCCCCGATGTCGAGCGCCCAAACGCGCTTCCCCTTGAGGCCCTCTGGGACGTCCCCCGCGACGATCCGCTGCGCTAGGCCCTCTGCGATCGCAGTCTTCCCGACCCCGGGATCGCCGATGAGCACCGGGTTGTTCTTCGTCCGGCGCGAAAGTACCTGGATGACGCGACGGATCTCCTCGTCCCGCCCGATGACGGGGTCGAGCTTGCCCTGCTCGGCAAGCGCGGTCAGATCGCGGCCGAACTTCTCCAGCGCCTGGTAGCTCCCCTCCGGATCCTGCGAGGTGACGCGCTGGGACCCGCGCACCTGCTGCAGGGCTTCGAGCAGCGCGTCCCGCGGGACGATGTCGAGCGCGAGCAGCAGGTGCTCGACGGAGACGAACTCATCGTCGAGCTTGCGCATCGCCTCCTCGGCGCGGTCGAGGACCTGCGCGAAAGCCGTCGAGGCATGCGGCTGCTGGGAGGAGCCCTGGACGGAGGGCTTCGCAGACAGGCGCGCTTCGCACTCCTGCCGCTGCGCGTCGACGGAGCCACCGGCCCGCTCGACGAGCGTGCGCGGGAGCTCCTGGTCGAGGAGCGCCAGGCAGAGGTGCTCGGGATAGACCTCGGGGTTGCCGCGCTTGCGCGCCATCTCCATGGCTGCGCCGACGGCCTCCTGGGACTTGATGGTCAAACGGTTGAAGTCCATGTCACCTTTCGCGGGGGGTGTATGAGGGGGCTGGCCCCCTCATGGAAGTCCATCGCTTTTCGGGTGTTGACTCGCCGTCTGCTCGGTAGAGGACGATCTCGCGCTTGTATTGCCGCTCGACGGTGCGGATGCGCTCGCGCGCGTCGCGCTCCATGCGATCCATCCTCGCCCTCATCTTCTCCAGCTCGTCCTCGAGCCGGAGCACGGTCTCGACGCCGGCGAGATTGAGGCCGAGCTCGGTCGTCAGCCGCTGGATCAAGCGCAGACGCTCGAGATCGGCCTCCGAGTAGAGCCGGGTGTTCCCGGGGGTGCGCTTGGGGCGCACGAGGCCCTTGGCCTCGTAGATCCGGAGGGTCTGCGGATGCATCCCGACGAGCTCGGCGGCGATGGAGATCATGTAGCGAGGACGGTCGTCCATCAGCTGAACACCTCCTCGCGCGGGTTCTCACGGGAAACCTTTTGGAGGTTCTCGAGCGCATCGCGCTCCGCCTTCGTCAGCTTCTTCGGAACCGTGACGCGGACACGCGCGAGCAGGTCGCCCTTGCCGCCGCCGTTGAGCTTGGGCGCGCCGCGGCCCTTGACCTTCAGGAGCTTGCCGTCCTGTGAGCCGGCGGGCACCTTCAAAGAGATGCGCCCTTCGGGCGTCGGGATCTCGACCGTCGCGCCGAGCGCGGCCTCCGCATACGTGACCGGGACGTCGATGACGAGATCGGCGCCCTTGCGCTGGAAGAGCGGCGAGGGCGTCACGCGAGTGGTCACGATGAGGTCGCCGGGCGGCCCGCCCGAGTAGCCGGCCTCGCCCTTGCCCTTCAGCCGGATCTGCGTGCCGTCCTTGACTCCGGCGGGAATCTTCACCGTATAGCGCTTCGTGCGCCGCTCACGGCCGGAGCCCTTGCACTTCTTGCACGGCTGCTCGATGACGGTGCCGTTGCCGCCGCAGCGCGGGCACGGCGTCGACAGGGCAAAGAGGCCCTGGCTCTCGGAAACGACGCCGCGGCCGCGGCACTCCGGACAGATGGTGGGGGTGGTGCCCGGCTCCGCGCCGGTGCCCTTGCACTCAGAGCAGGCCGTCTCGAGCTCGACGGGGATCTTCGTCGTCACGCCCTTCAGCGAGTCCTCGAAGGAGAGATTGATGGCGACCTCGATATCGCGGCCGCGCTGACCGCGCTGGCGCGCGCGCGCCGAAGCCGTGCGGCCGCCGCCGCCGAAGCCCTCGAAGATTCCGCCGAAGAGGTCGGACAGGTCGCCGAGGTCGCCGATATTGCCCGACCACTGGAAGTTTCCGCCACCCGGTCCGCCGGCGCCGCTGAAGAGCCGCGGCCCAACCTGGTCGTACTGCGTGCGCTTCTCGGGATCCGAGAGAACGTCGTAGGCGCCCTGGACTTCCTTGAAGCTCTCCTCCGCCTCCTTGTCCCCAGGGTTCTTGTCCGGGTGGTACTTGCGGGCGAGCTTGCGGTAGGCCTTCTTTATCTCGTCCTGCGAGGCGCTCTTCGAGACGCCGAGAATCTCGTAGAGATCTCTCATGCCCCTGGACGCCTCCGTCTCCCGCCCGGTGGCGCCGGGCTCCGCTGGAGGCTGACGACGCTGGCGGCGGGATGCTCCGGGCGCGTCGCTTGCCCGCACCGATTTGTGCTGTGCTGCGCGCCGCGCCCTTGCCTCCCTGGCCAGCGCCGCCCCACGTGCATGAGCAAGCTCATTCGCCCTGGGAGATGACCACGCGGGCCGGCCGCACCACGCGGTCGCCGAGCCGGTAGCCCTTCTGCAGGACTTCGAGGATCGCCCCGTCGTCCTTGTCGGACGGCTGGCTCAGAAGCGCTTCATGCACGTGCGGGTCGAAGTGCCCGTTCGTCTCGATCTCGACGAGGCCCTCCTTGGCAAGGGCCTCTTGCAGCTCACGGTGAACGAGCCGGACGCCTTCCTCCAGCTCGGCCTCCTCATGCTCGGCCGCCGCCTGAAGCGCGCGCTCCAGGTCGTCGAGCACGGGAAGGAGCTCCTTGACCAGCCGCTCGTGGGCGCGCGCGGCCAGGCTCTGCTGGTCGCGCGCAACCCGCTTGCGGTAGTTGTCGAACTCGGCCGCGACCCGCTTCAGGTCGTCGAGGTGCTCGTCGCGCTCACGCTCAACTTCCGCGAGTCGTTCGGCGAGCTCGGCCTTCGTCGGGGTCTTCTCGGTCATCGCCTAGGACTTCTTCGCCTCTTCGTCGATGACCTCGTAGTCGGCGTCTTCGACGACTTCGTCGTCGGCAGAGGCGCCGTCGCCGCCGTTACCGCTCGTCGTCCCAGCCGTCGTCTGCTGCTCGGCCTGGACACGCTGGTAGACGGCCTCGGCGAGCTTGTGCGAGGCCTGCATGAGGTCCTCGGCCTTCGTGCGAATCGCCGACGCGTCGTCGCCGTCGAGGACCGACTTGACGTCTTCGAGCTTGGACTCGATCTCGGACACAGTCGCCTCTTCGAGAGTCTCGCGATGCTCCTTGAGGCTCTTCTCCGTCGAGTAGACGAGTGACTCGGCCTGGTTGCGGGCATCCGCGAGCTCGCGCATGCGGCGCGCCTCATCAGCGTGGGACTCGGCCTCCTGCACCATCCGCTCGACGTCCTTCTCGTCCAGACCGGAGCCGCCTTCGATCCGGATCTGCTGCTGGTTGCCCGTGCCGAGATCCTTCGCGGACACGTTGAGGATGCCGTTTGCGTCGATGTCGAAGGTGACCTCGATCTGCGGCATGCCGCGCGGCGCCGGCGGGATGCCGACGAGCTGGAACTTGCCCAGCGTCTTGTTGAAGGCGGCCATCTCGGACTCGCCCTGGAGAACGTGGATCTCGACCGACGGCTGGTTGTCCTCGGCCGTCGTGAACGTCTCCGACTTCTTCGTCGGGATGGTCGTGTTGCGCTCGATCAGAGGCGTGAACACTCCGCCCTTCGTCTCGATGCCAAGCGAGAGAGGCGTGACGTCGAGGAGCAGGACGTCCTTGACCTCGCCCTTGAGGACGCCGCCCTGGATGGCCGCGCCGACGGCGACGACCTCGTCCGGGTTGACGCCCTTGTGGGGCTCCTTGCCGATGAGCTCCTTGACCTTGTCCTGCACGGCCGGCATACGGGTCATGCCGCCGACGAGGATCACGTGGTCGATCTTGTCCTTGGTCAGGCCCGCGTCCTCGAGGCACTTCTTCGTCGGGCCGACGACGCGCTCGAGCAGGTCGGCGGTCAGCTCGTTGAGCTTTGCCCGCGTCAACTGCAGATCGAGATGCTTGGGGCCCTCAGGCGTGGCGGTGATGAACGGGAGGTTGATCTGCGTCGACGTCGTCGAGCTGAGCTCGATCTTCGCCTTCTCGGCGGCCTCGTACAGGCGCTGGAGCGCCATCTTGTCCTGCGCCAGATCGATGCCCTGCTCGCGCTTGAACTCCGAGACCATCCAGTCGACAACCGCCTTGTCGAAGTTGTCGCCGCCGAGGTGGTTGTCGCCGTTCGTGGCCTTGACCTCGAAAACCCCTTCGCCGAGCTCGAGGATCGAGACGTCGAAGGTGCCGCCGCCGAGATCCCAGACGAGAATCGTCTGGTCGGACTCCTTGTCGAGCCCGTACGCGAGCGACGCGGCGGTCGGCTCGTTGATGATCCGGAGGACGTTGAGGCCGGCGATCTTGCCGGCGTCCTTGGTCGCCTCGCGCTGCGCGTTGTTGAAGTACGCGGGGACAGTGATGACCGCGTCGGTGACCGTCTCGCCGAGATAGGCCTCGGAGTCCGTCTTCAGCTTCTGGAGGATCATCGCGGAGATCTCCGGCGGCGCGTACTCCTTGTCACCCACCTTGACGCGCGCGTCGCCGTTCGGTCCGGCGATGACCTCGTACGGGACGATCTTCATCTCCTCGGTGACCTCCGAGTACTTGCGCCCCATGAAGCGCTTGATCGAGAAGATCGTGTTCTGCGGGTTCGTGACCGACTGGCGCTTCGCCGGCGCGCCGACGAGCCGCTGGCCGTCCTTCGTGAACGCGACGACGGACGGGGTCGTTCGCCCGCCCTCGGCGTTCGGGATGACCGTGGGCTCGCCGCCTTCGAGCACGGCGACGCACGAGTTGGTCGTCCCCAGATCGATTCCGATCGTCTTTGCCATCAGTGA
>DASXSE010000050.1:0-2577 GCA_036506175.1 Gaiellaceae bacterium | reverse complement strand
GGACGTAGCAGAGCCGATAGACGTCTTCGTACTGGACCACTTCGTCGATGACCTGCGCGCCATGCTTCTGGAGCCGGGCGAGCGTATCGTCGAGGTCGTCCACGGCGAACATGACACGCAGGTAGCCCAGAGCGTTCACCGGCGCATTCCGGTGATCGGCGACGACCGGCGGCGCGAGAAATCGCGAGAGTTCGATCCGGCCATGGCCGTCCGGCGTACGCATCATGGCGATCTCGACGCGCTGGTCGCGCAGTCCGGTGACGCGCCCTGACCAGTCTCCTTCGATCATGGCTCGCCCTTCGAGTTCGAGCCCCAGCTCGGCGAAAAACGAGATAGCGGCATCTAGCGATTCCACCACGATGCCGACGTTGTCCATCCGTTGAAGCGTCACGCGGCCGACTCTAGTTCTGTTGTCGCTTCGACACGCCCACGGACGAGCGCACGGCTTACGGTGCGCCGTCGGCACGATGGCTTCGTTGTTCGTTCCTCTCCCGCTGACCTGCGCGAGCGTCCTCTAGCCTGAGCGTACTTCGACCTGAGGAGGACCAGCGCCCTGACCTGGAGCTGTGCGCTTGTAGTCCCAACGGGATTTGAACCCGTGTCTCCACCTTGAGAGTCGGCGTCTCCACCTGCGATGACGTGAGGATCCGCCTCGTCACGTGCGGATTCGATGCTCCAGTCGTTCCCGTCATTTCTAAACGTTTCCCGGGCGCTCGCGGGACGAATGCGGGACGACCGTCGCGCTCGATAGAGCCAGGATCGCGATGCCGGTGACCGCTACGCAAGGACTGGCCCTGTTTGAGAGCCGGGATTTCGGCGCCAGTTGGACGCCGCAACGAGGCCCTGTGGAGGGAGCGCAACCGCGCAGGACCTCACACGCACCTCGGCCCGGCTGACGCGGAGAGGCCGGTCCGCGGACCGACCTCTCCCCCCGACCGGTAAGACGCCGACTACACCGCCACCTTGTAACTCGTCCCGAAGACCTCGATGAAGTTTCCGTCGGGGTCGGTGAAGGTCTCGTAGAACGTGCATCTGAACGTGTCCCCGAGGCCGGTCTTGTTGCCGAAGCTGTACGTGAAGTGACCGATGTACTGGCCGTTCACGTATTCGTCGTGTTCGAGGACCTTGATCAGATAGTTCGGATCGGGGGTCGCCTCCGCCGTGACCTCCCAGAGGGCCTTGCCGGCACCCGGGTGAAGGAAGATCCTCACCCCGGTTGAGCCCTCGCAGTCCTGCGAGACGGGCGTCGAGTTCGGGTCCTGCGGGACGGCGGAGGCGGCAGGGACCAGGACGAGTGAGAGCGCGAGCGCCCCCGCCACCAAGCCCGTCATCGAACGGATCGAGAACATGCGCCGAGGCGTGCGGCGCTCACGAGTAGCACGATCCATCTGCATTCCCCTCTCTGATCGTCGGTACCACATTGCATCGACCGACTACGCGCAAGGCGGTGGGTCGGTACCTGGACTTGCGAACGAGAACGCCCCGGCGGATGCGACGAGCGCCACGATCCCGGTCGCGAAGAGCATGCGTACCTGTTGACGCCTCATAGCGTCCTCTTTGGTCCTTCTTTGGTCCTTCGTCTCAGCGGTCCGTTGGTGTCAGCGGTTCGATCGTGCGGTTCACTGGTTCCCACCTCCTTCGCCCCCTCGCTATCCCGCGGTCCCACGAGGTAAGGTGCGCCGCCTCGCTTTCAATCCGCCTTCAGATCGCCTTCGGTCGCCTTTCAGGGTTGGGGTCGAGCATCCGCAGCCACCCCTGAAACCGGATTGAAAGGACAGCTCGACAGGCTCCCCTCGTGATCGAACGCGCCACGTCTCGCCGAGTGGTGTCGCGCACAGGCGGGCGGGAGTACCGTCGGCCCATGCGTTTCGGCGTCCTGGGACCACTCGAGGTAGCCGGGGAGGACGGCCTCGTCCCCCTCGGGGGTCCGAAGCAGCGGATCGTCCTCGCTCACCTGGTCCTGGGCGCCAACAAGGTCGTGTCCGCCGAGCACCTGATCGACGCGCTGTGGGGAGAGGGGCTGCCGGAGGACCCGAAGTCGACTCTGCAGGTGTACGTCTCACGGCTCCGATCCGCGCTCGGGGGCGATGCCGTCGAGGGGCAGGCGCGCGGTTATGTCCTGCGGGCCGCTCGTGATGATGTGGACGCCCTACGATTCGAGGACCTGCTGGCCGCAGCACGAGGGAACGGCTCCGACCCGCGCGAGACCGACAAGATCCTGACCGAAGCCCTCGAGCTCTGGCGCGGCCCCGCCCTCGCCGACCTGAGCGGCGAGCCCTCCCTTACGGGCGAGATCGCGCGCCTGGAGGAGCTCCGTCTGCAGGTGCTCGAGGAGACGAACGACGCTCGCCTCGAGTTCGGCCGTCACGTTCAGGTCGTTGCGGAGCTCGAAACCCTGACGCGGACCCATCCACTCCGCGAACGGCTGTGGCGCGAGCTGATGCTCGCCCTGTACCGATCGGACCGACAGGCGGAGGCCTTGGCGGCGTTCGAGCGGGCGCGGACCGTGCTGGCGGAGGAGCTCGGCATCGATCCGTCTCGCGATCTCCAGCTCCTGCACGAGCGGATCCTTCGCCA
>DASXSE010000049.1:0-2667 GCA_036506175.1 Gaiellaceae bacterium | reverse complement strand
CAGGACGACGTTGCGGCGCTCACGGGCCGCGTCCTGATTCGTCGCGGGGTCGTAGGCGGCCGGATCCTCGGGGATGCCTGCCAGCAGCGCCGCCTCGGCGAGCGTCAGCTTCCCCGGCGCGGCCGAGTGGTGGAAGTAGGTCTGCGCCGCCTGCTCGACGCCGTACGCGCCGTTCCCGAAGTAGATCGTGTTCAGGTAGGCGGTCAGGATCCGGTCCTTCGACCAGCGCTGTTCGAGCTGCCACGCCAGTGCGGCCTCGCGCAGCTTCCGCGCAATCGAGTGTTGGTTCTTCGTGGAGGTGTTCTTGACGAACTGCTGCGTGATCGTCGAGCCGCCCTCGACGACCCTCTTGTTGCGAACGTCCTCCCAGACCGCCCGCCCGATCGCGCGCAGATCGACGCCGCGGTGCTCGTAAAAGCGCTTGTCCTCGACGGCCACGATCGCCTGCTTCATCCGCCCGGAAATCTGCGAGGACGAAACGATGATCCGGCTCTGGGATCCGCGCAGCACCGCGAGCACGCGGGTGCTCGGCTTGCCGGCGTAGATGTACCCGTCGACCTCCTGCTTCGCACGACTGGCGGGGTCGAAGGTGCCGATTCCGCTCGCGATCCCGCTCACCAGACCGAAGGTGAACGACACCAGGCCGAGCACGAACAGGATCAGGATCAGGCCGAAGAGCCGGAGCTTCCTGATCCTGCGCCGCGGCTTCGCAGGCACGGGCTTTCGGGCGGAACGCGGCACGAGAAGCAGGAGATTGTAACGGTATAGTCGCCGCGGCCATGGGCATTGCCGAGCTCACTCGTAACGCCGCCCACGTGCTTCCGGAGGGCGGGCTCGAGGCGAAACTCAAGCTCGGCCGCCCGCTGCGGGTGAAGTTCGGGATCGATGTGACCGCGCCCGACGTGACGCTCGGCAACGGAATCCCCCTCCAGCGGATGCGCGCCTTCCAGGACGAAGGGCACACGGGCGTCCTGATCGTCGGCGACTACACGACGCGGATCGGCGACCCGTCCGGCCGGAAGACCGAGCGCCCGATGATCGAGCCCGAGGTGATCGACGCGAATGCCAAGCGCTACTTCGAGCACGCGTCGACGATCATCGACCCCGAGCGGACGGAGGTCCGGTTCAACGGCGAGTGGCTCGGCGCGCTCGACTTCGCAGAGATCCTGCGGCTAACTCGGACGACGACCGTCGCTCGGATGCTCGAGCGCGACGACTTCGCGAAGCGCTTCGCCGGGAAGGAGCCGATCTCGGTCTCGGAGCTCCTCTACCCACTCATGCAGGCCTACGACTCGGTCGCAGTCGAAGCTGACGTCGAGCTCGGCGGCACCGACCAGCTCTACAACCTGCTGATGGGACGTGAAGTGATGGAGGCGTACGGCCTCGAGCCGCAGGTCGCGCTCACGGTCGAGTACCTCGACAGCTGGGACGGCACCGGTATGAGCGCCTCGCGCGGGAACTACATCGGCCTGAAAGAACCGCCGGAGGAGCAATTCGGCAAGGCGATGCGCATTCCCGACTCGCTCCTGCCGCAGTGGTACCGGTTGATCATGGAGCGCGACGACGTCCCGGATGACCCCTTCCAGGCGAAGCTCGACCTCGCGCGCTTCATCGTCCGGCGGGCGTGGGGCGAGGAAGCCTCCGGCGCAGCCGAGCAGCACTTCACGCGCGTGGTGCGGGAGGGGCAGGCGCCCGACGAGGTGCCGGAGATCGAACATGCGGAGCCGGTCGTCCACCTGCCTCAGCTGCTCGCCGAGCGGTTCGGCCAGTCGACGAGCCACTGGCGCAGGATGATCGACCAGGGTGGGGTCAAGGCCGACGGTCAGGCCGTTACCTCGTACGACCTCGAGACCAAGACGCTCGACGGAGCAGTCATCCAGGCGGGGAAACGCCAGTTCCTGCGCATTCGCGCCGCTTGACGCAAGGCGGCCGGTTGCTATCATTCCCGGGCTGCTCGTAAGGGCGGCGGGTAAGGATGTCCCTGTAACTCGACCAGGAGCGCCTTCGGACGCAAACGGATACGACCTGAGATCCGAGCACACCGGAGGCCTCTGGCGCGAGTCGGAGGCTTTTTTACGCGCTGGCCGAGGGCGCAGGTCTTTGAAAACTCAGCAGTGCGATCACGCCGAGACTCCGTGCCCTCGGGCGCGGAGCCTTAAATAACCCGTCACCATCCTTCGGGATGGAGACAACTTTGAGCACAAGCTCGAAGTGATCGATTTGCCTCTTCGGAGGCAAACCAACTTCACGGAGAGTTTGATCCTGGCTCAGGACGAACGCTGGCGGCGCGCTTAACACATGCAAGTCGAGCGAGAAGCCAGGCTTCGGCCTGGTGGACAGCGGCGAACGGGTGAGTAACACGTGGGTAATCTGCCCTCGGCACCGGGATAGCCCGGGGAAACCCGGATTAATACCGGATGGCCCATCCGCTTTTCGGAGCGGCTGGAAAAGGTAGCTTTGGCCTCCGGCCGAGGAGGAGCCCGCGGCGGATTAGCTTGTTGGTGAGGTAATGGCTCACCAAGGCTCCGATCCGTAGCTGGTCTGAGAGGACGATCAGCCACACTGGGACTGAGACACGGCCCAGACTCCTACGGGAGGCAGCAGTGGGGAATCTTGCGCAATGGGCGAAAGCCTGACGCAGCGACGCCGCGTGCGGGAAGAAGGCCT
>DASXSE010000048.1:0-2337 GCA_036506175.1 Gaiellaceae bacterium | reverse complement strand
CTGTGCCGCGCTTGCCGGGTCGAGGTGCTCGCCGCGCCCAAGCGTCGGCCCCCAGCCCCAGATCGGGACGAGCGCGAGGTCGAGGTCCGAGACCAGGCCATCCATGCGCTGAAAGAGCGCTGTATCTCCCGCGAAGTAGATCCGGCTCGATCCGCTGATCGCGTAGCCGAGGGCGGGCCCGCTCACACGGCTGAACGGGGGACGCCGCTCGTCGTGTTCCGCATGGGTAGCCCGCACTTCGACGGGCCCTATCGGAAGCGCTTCTCCCTCGTCGATGTCGATCACGCGGTTGAAGCCGAGTCCTCTGACGAGGCCACGCAACCCGCGCGGCACGATTGCCGTCGTCTCGCGGTCGAGGCGGCGGAGCGAAGGAATGTCCATATGGTCGCGATGAGCGTGTGAGATGAGGACCGCGTCCAGATTCTGGAGCGAACCGAGATCGACCTGCGAGTCACGACGCAGGTGCCCAACGCGGCGGCGGAGCAGTGGATCCGTCAGCAAGCGGACGCCGTCGACGTCGATCAGCACCGTCGAGTGGCCGACGTAGAGGACGGCGGTCACGAGCGAAGCGGCTCCGCCCGCGCGAGGCGGGTCATGAACGCCGCGTCGCTCTCGCCGAAGCGATGCCGGAACACGCGGTCCGCGTACGCGAAGTCGGCGCGGTCACTGCGAGCCGCGCGCGCGGTCGGACCGGAGTCGGGCTGATTCATTCGGCGTCATACGTCTGCTCGAAGGTATCGCGTGGGAGCAGGTAGACGGCTCCGTCCGGGCGTCCGGTCGACGAGCGTCTCGGACCTCGAAGCCGTCTGGCCGTCGACCTCGAGCGGCCTCGCCTCGGGAAGCCGGAGCACGTTCGGTCGTCCGCGCGTGCATTGGTCGAACACCCGCTCCATCAGCGAGCTCTTCTAGCATCCCTTCCGTGGGCAAAGCCTCGGACTGGCTGCGTGAGGAGCGCCGCAAGACCTTGGGCGACTGGGTCGCCTTCTGCCTGACGTGCGGGTTCGCGCAGCGCTACTTCGACGAATCGGAGGACGAGCTCCCGGCCGAATGCCCGCAATGCGGCGGCGAGATCCGCTCCCGCTGCCCCGAGTGCGATGCTCGCTTCAGCTCCGCGTTTGCCGTCGAATGCGAGGTCTGCAGCGCCGAGCTTCGCCCACCCACGGCCTTCGGCGGCCCGATCCGCCGCACTAAGCCCGGATCTCGGAGAAGCGGATCAGGGTGACGATCTCGTCCGACGAGACCTCGCGGTTGTAGAGCTGCCCGAGGAAGGTCGCGAGCTCCTCGGGCCGCCGCACCTCCGGGTTGTCGTGCTCGATGTCCCGGGGCGAGAGCTCGCTCAGCGTCTTCACCTCGACCTTGTCGATGACCGCGTCGAACACCTTCTCGCGAGGCCCGTACCGCGCACCGACGAGCACCTGCACGACCATCCCCTTCTTGTACTTCCGGGACTTGTCCCCGAGGCGGATCGTCGCCGTCTTGCGGCGCGAACGCAGCTGGTCGGCCACGATCGGCGAATAGAAGTTGAGCGCGTACATGAGCGGCGGGAGTGCTACGGCACCAGGGGCGCGGAGATCATAAGCCGTTGTCACGGACGAAAGCGAGGGCTTTCTCCGCCATCTGGCGCTCGCCCCCGTAGGCGAGCAGCTTCGGCGCCTCCTCGAGCGGGAGCCAACGGGCCTCGTCGACCTCGATCCGCATCTCCGGCTCGATCTCGCCGAGGCGTCCCTTCGAGTAGCGGAGCAGGTAGAAGCTGACGACCTTGAAGACCCGCTCGCCCTCCCACGTGTAGACGTAGCGGATGTCCCCTAGCTTCGTCACGAGCCGCGCGTGGATGCCCGTCTCCTCCTCGGTCTCGCGGAGCGCCGTCGCGTCAGGCTTCTCGCCCTCGCCGATCAACCCCTTCGGGAGCGCCCAGACCCCCGGCTTCTTGCCTCCCGGCCGGATCGCGGCGAACACCCACTCGCCGCGCAGGCGCCTGATCGCGACCCCGCCTGCGGAGAATTCTCGGCGCATCGAGAGTTTGTAACACGCCGCCGGGTGCCGAGTTACCAGAGCGTGCCCGGGCGAGCGCAATTCCGCTTGCACAGAGGAGAAGGGTGCCGTTACAATGCCCTGGCACTCGCTCCGCAGGAGTGCCAGACACTGTCACAAAGTACGGAGAACAGGAGGTCCTGAATGGATCTGCAGCCGCTGGGTGATCGCCTGATCGTCGAGGCACTCGAGGAGGAGGAGACGACCTCGAGCGGCATCGTCCTGCCCGACACCGCGAAGGAGAAGCCGCAGCGCGGCCGCGTCCTCGCCGTCGGACCGGGCGCCCGCAACGACTCGGGCGAGATC
>DASXSE010000047.1:0-2322 GCA_036506175.1 Gaiellaceae bacterium | reverse complement strand
CCGCTGCACATGGAGGGCAGTGAGGAGGAGATCTTCTTCGTGCTCGACGGCTCAGGCCTCTCGTGGCAGGACGACGGCGACGGCGAGACGACCTACGAGATTCGAGCCGGCGATTGCCTCGTCCACCTCGCGGGCGCCGAGGCGCACTCGGTCGTCGCGGGGCCGGAGGGGATCGACTATCTCGCCTTCGGCACGCGCGCGACGGCGGAGTACGCGTTCTTCCCCCGCCTGAAGGCGGGCCGCATCGGGATGCTCTGGGCGGACATGATCGCGACGCACCAGTGGACGCAGGAGCTTGCGCTCGGCGATCCCGAGCTTCCGGAGCCGAGCCCCCGGCCGCACCGGATCGTCAACATCGACGAGGTCGACGAGGAGGACTGGGGCCGCGGCGACGTGCTCGTCCACAACCGCGACCTCGGTATCGCCGCCGGCTCGATGCTCACCGGGATCAACTACAACCGGATCGAGCCGGGCATGCTCAGCGCTCCGCCGCACTGCCATTCCGTCGAAGAAGAGATCTTCGTGATCCTCGACGGCACGGGAACGGCTCTGCTCGGTGACGAAGAGCACTCTCTGCATCGGGGTCACGTTGTCGCCCGTCCTGCCGCAACCCGCATTCCGCACGCTTTTCGGGCCGGCGAGAGCGGGTTGACGATGCTCGCCTACGGCACGCGCGACCGCGGCGCCGACATCGTCCACTACCCGCGCTCGAAGAAGACCTACTTCCGCGGCGTCGGCGTGATGATCAGAGCGGAGTCGCTCGATTACTGGGACGGCGAGGAGGATTAGGAGGGTTTGGCGCAAAACAGTCTGTGCCGCCGGCGCACGCTGCTCGCCCGCTGAGCTGCGTCCTCAGTCGCGCCAATAGCTTTGGCTATTGACGCTCCCTGCGTCCTTGTCAGCGAACGAGCATCGCACGCCGACGACGAGCGGCTTTACGCCAAACCCTCCTGAGCAGTCTCGGAGTAAAGTAAGTGCCGAAATGAGCGAGCTGCGGCCAGGGCTCGCCGCCGTCCGCGACCTAGCGCGGTCTGCCCAGGGAGTCCGAGAAGCCGGCGAGTTGCTGGACCGGATCTGCGCGAGCGTGGCCGAGACCTTCGGCTTCGGGCGAGCCGGAATCTCGCGGTTCCGCCCGGAGACGGACAAGCTCGAGCTGCTTGCCGCACACGGCATCTCGGCTGAGGAGGTCAGACAGCTCTCGTCGAGCCTCGACGACTGGCGGATCTTCAAGCGGGCGCTCGAGACGCGCGATCTCGTCTTCATCGAGGACGTCTCCGCCGAGCGAGGCCTGCCGCCCGGGGTCGCGGAGGCCTACGGCGTCCGCGGCGTGCTCGTCCTGCCGCTGTTGAGCCTGGACCGCTGCATCGGCTTCCTGACCGCCGACCACGGCGGCGAGGCGTTCGAGCTTGACTCGAGCGCCGCGGAGCTGCTGCGGACGATCGGCGCCCTGGTGGCTTCCTTCCTCGAGAGCGCCCTCGCGCAGGAGGAGCTTCGCCGCCTTGACGAGATGAAGACGAACTTCATCGCGCTCGCCTCCCACGAGCTGCGAACCCCCGCCGCCGTCATCTACGGCATCAGCTCGACCCTTCAACTACGGGGCCGCGAGCTTGCCGAGGAGCAGATCGCCGATCTTCGGCGGGCCCTCTACGAGCAGAGCGACCGCCTGCGCCGGCTGGTCGACCAGCTTCTCGACCTCTCCCGGCTGGAGGCGAAGGCGATTCGAATTCGACCAGAACCGATTCGCGTCCGGAGCCGCGTTGAGGAGCTCGTGGCGTCGCTCGTACCCGACCAGGCGGCGTCGATCGAGCTGATCGTGTCGGCCGAGCTCGAGGCGGTCTCCGATCTCGACGCGTTCGACCGGATCCTCTCGAACCTGATCACGAATGCATTTCGCTACGGCGATCCCCCGGTCAAGATCCAGGCCGAGCGGCAGGACCGCCATTTCAGGCTCGCAGTCGAGGACAGCGGCAGCGGCGTCAATCCCGAATTCGTGCCGCAGTTATTCGAGCGCTTCACCCGGAGCGAGGAGTCCGCAAAGAACGCCGAGGGCGCAGGACTCGGCCTCTCGATTGCACAGTCATTTGCCAGGGCGCAGGGCGGCGATCTGATCTACAAACCGATCGAGCCGAGCGGTGCATGCTTCGAGCTCGTCCTCCCATACCCAAATTAGTTAAAAAGAACCTGCATTTTCCCGGATAAAGGGTTCGGCTACTATCAGACGAAAGAAAGGGTCTGATGGGGCTGGCACGCCTGCTTCCGCGACCGGGAACCCGGGACGACATCTCGAAAGGAGCCACTCTGGGGAGGGTCATCGCCTTCGCC
>DASXSE010000046.1:0-34455 GCA_036506175.1 Gaiellaceae bacterium | reverse complement strand
GCAACGAAGCCCCCGGGGTCGATCTCCAAATCTCCGCGGACGAGCACCGGCTCCTCGGGTGCCGCCGCGCCGCGCCTGACCGCTGCGCGCGCCCGTGCGACGAGCTCAGCCATCTCGAACGGCTTCGTCACATAGTCGTCGGCGCCGAGCTCGAGCCCCACGACGACGTCTACGGTGTCGCTCTTCGCGGAGAGCATGATGATCGGCACACGGCTGTCGGCCCGGATCTGACGGCAGACCTCGTAGCCGTCGAGTGTCGGGAGCATCACGTCCAGGATCACAAGGTCGAAGGGGCTCTGGCGGAAATGGAGGAGCCCTTCACGGCCGTCGGCCGCGGTTGTGACCCGAAAGCCGGCCTGGGAGAGACCGAGCGTGGCGATCTCGCGGATCGAAGGATCGTCCTCGACGAGAAGGACCGGCTCGTCCATGCGCTAATCGTGACGGACGGAAGGGTCGGAATCGTAGGGCGCGAGCTTGGTAGCCTTGAATCTGTGGGGGTTGCGCGGGAACAAGTCGTCGAGGCGCTCGAGTCCGTTATCGACCCGGAGCTCGGCCGGTCCGTCGTCGAGCTGGACATGGTGCGGGACGTGCGCATCGAGGGCGGCAACGTTGCGATCACGATTGCGCTCACCGTCCCTGGCTGCCCGCTCCGAGAAAGCTTCCAGGAGCAGGTCGAGCGTGCGATGCGCCCTGTCGAGGGCGTGCGGTCGGTCGAGCTCGGCTTCGACGTGCTCAGCCCGGAGGAGCGCATCGCGCTGACGGAGAAGCTCCGGGGCGGGGTGTCCGAGCGGACGCCGGGAGTGTCGGTTGATGCGAGCACGCGCGTCATCGCCGTGGCCAGCGGCAAGGGAGGCGTCGGGAAGTCCTCGCTGACAGCGAATCTCGCTGCCGCGTTCTCGACGCTCGGCCACGCCACCGGTGTGCTGGATGCGGACGTCTATGGCTATTCGATTCCGACGATGCTCGGAATCAATCAGCGGCCGATCGCGGTGGACAAGATGATCGTCCCGCCGGTCCGCGGCGATTTGAAGGTGATGTCGATCGGCTTCTTCCTCGATGAGAACTCGCCGGTCATGTGGCGGGGCCCAATGCTCCACCGCGCGCTCGAACAGTTTCTTTCCGACGTCCATTGGGGCGAGCTCGACACTCTCGTCGTGGACATGCCTCCGGGCACGGGCGACGTCGCCATCTCCCTCGGCCAGCTGCTTCCAAGGGCTGAGGCCGTCGTCGTCACGACGCCGCACCGCGCGGCACAGCAGGTGGCCGTGCGCGCCGCGCAGATGGCACGCAAGACGAACATGCGCCTGCTCGGGATCGTCGAGAACATGACGTTCCGGGTCGGCACCGGGGAACCGCTTTTCGGCTCGGGTGGCGGCGACGCACTCGCCCAGGAGGTAGGCGCACCGATCCTCGGCCGCATTCCGTTCGACCCGAAGCTGGCCGCCTACGCTGACGAGGGCGAGCCCATCGTGCTCACCGAGCCGGAGGCCGAGGTCTCGCAGGCGATCGTTGCTCTTGCCGAGGCGATCTCCGCGACGAAGCGCGAGTCGGGTGTCGGCATCGTGAAGCCGCTCCCGCTCGTCTCCGCCTCTTAGAGTCCCGCTCAGGATGAAGACCTGTGTCGGCGAGCTGCGCTGGACGCCGCCATGCGGTGTCCTCGGCCGCGCCCGTATTTACATCGATACGACCGCGGCCTGCGTCCTGGCCTGGCGCCACCCGTCGCACCCCGACGACGAGGCTGCACCCTGAACGGGACTCGCGCCTTCGCGGATCTTCGTGCGCTCGGATTCTCCGAGGGGGACGCGCAGGCTCTCGCGGACCATTTTGAGGACGCCGACCGCCGGGGGCGGCCGGGTCACGGCGTTGCACGGATCGAATGGCTGGCCACCCTGCCGGATCTCGACCCCGACGCCGAGCCGCGGCGTCTCGCATCGGAGCCGGGTTTCGAGCGCTGGGACGGCAACGGCGCTCTGGGCTATCTGACGCTGGCGCGGATCGTGAGCGCGCAGCTCGCGGATCCCCCTTCCGCCGCGCGAGTCGTGGTCGCGTCGCATTGCTTTCCCACCGGACACTTGGGCTACTGGGTGCGCCTCCTCGCCGACGGCGGTCTCATCGGTGCGTTGACGGCGACGTCACCGGCACGCCTTGCCCACCCGGACGGAGGTCCGCCGCTTGCGGGAACTAACCCGCTCGCCATCGCCACCCCGAGCTCAGATGGAGCTCCCGTGGTCGCGGACGTCTCGATGGGAAAGGTGACCTACGGAGATGTACTGCGTGGCGCCGCGAGCGCCGACGACCTCGTCCCCTTCGGCGGCGAGCAAGCGCACAAGGCTTTCGCGCTCGCCCTGGGCCTTCAGCTCCTCGTCGATGCCCTCGCCGGCGAGGGCTACGGCGCCGTGCTCATGGTCGCGCGCCCCGAGGCCGATCCGGTCCCGGCGCTGCGCGCACGCGCAGCCGGCATCAGACTGCCGGGCGATGGCTGAGCTCTCGCCGGTTCTCCAAGCTCTCTACCGAGGCGACCGCGCTGAAGCCGAGCGGTTGCGCGGTGAGGGTGCCGCTCTCGATGTCTTCGATGCTGCAGCGCTGGGCGACATCGCGCGGTTGCACGAGCTTCTCGATCGCCACTCCGAATCGGCGCGCGCATGGTCGCTGGACGGGTTCACGCCGCTTCACTACGCCGCGTACTTCGACGGCCCGGAGGCTGCGCAACTCCTGATCGAGGCGGGAGCTGACATCGAAGCTGTTTCGCGCAACGAGGAGTTCGCGCCGGAAGCGCGGCCGCTCCACAGCGCCGTAGCCGCGGGCCGGATCGAGACCGCCGCCGTGTTACTGAGGGCCGGTGCCGACCCGAACGCGCGCCAGCACGAGGGCTTCACTCCTCTGATGGCTGCCGAGCACCAGGGTGACTTCGATCTCGCCGAGCTCCTGATCCAGCACGGGGCTTACGGCGGCGGGGGCGCTTAGGCCGACCTAGTAGGAGGGTTTGACGAAACACCGGCTGAGCCGCCGGAGGCGCGCCGCTCGCCCCGAGGCGGCGTCCTCGGTCGCCTCCGTATTTAGAGTCAATACGAAGGCTCCCTGCGTCCTCCTGGCCTCGGAACGACCGTCCCGTCCCGGCGACGAGCGACGTTCCGCCAAACCCTCCTAGAGCTTGCGCAGCTCGGCGAGCACGACTGGGTCGATCTGATCGACGCCGTCGACCCGCTCTTCGAGATTCTGCGTTCCCGCCCAGGCGGCAAAGGCCTCGGGGAGCGGGCCGTCGTAACCCAGACGGTCGAGCCGCTCGCGGAGCTCGGCAGCGAGCTGCTCGTCGACGTCCAGCCATTCCTCGCTTGGCGTCGAGCCGAAGAGGAGGTCGTGCATCGCGTAGATGCGCTTCAGCTCTTCGATCGGTGCCGCGTGATCGTCCACGCGTAGGTCGACGACGGCGTCGCTCGTCCCCATGTAGCCGCCGTCCTTGCGGACGACGATCAGCGCCGCCGACTGCTGGCCGCGACTGTCTCCTCCGGCCGCCTGCGCCGCGGCAAGCGCGTCGAGCAGCCGTTCCGCGAATGGCCGGCCGGCCGTTTCCTCGAACGTGCTCGCGAGCGCGGTCACCGTCTCCTCGGAGACGAGGATGTTGCCCTGGGCTGCGTAACCGTCGCCGGTGACGCCGCCTGCCCACTCCAGGCAGGCAGAGCCGGTGAACGTCGCGGCTTTCCCGTTCCGATCGACGACGCCGAGCTGTCGATGGTCGCGGCCTTCGTCCGCGTCGGTCAGGCGTCGAACCACGTCGTCCGCCGCGAGCCCCTCGCGAAGGAGAGCCAGACCGTCGGGCCCAAAGCGCATATTTGCCCACGCCTGCGTCGCAACCGCGCCGACTTCCGGCTCTGCGACCGGCACGCCGGCGCCGACGGCGAGGAACTTCGACTGCACCGCGACGCCCCACTCCCGCGCCTCCAGATCGCAGGCGACGAGGGAGTACGTGGAGGGTCTAGCCATATTTCAGCTTGCGGAGGTCGAGCTCCAACAGCTCGCGTTTGTCCGGCGGGACGAGCACGCACGCGACTTCCGGGCGCTCGAGCGCTGCCTGGACCTCCTCCGCTGTCGAGGCTCGCACGACCACGGGCACTCCCCGATCATGCGCCTCGCGGAGCTGCTCCTCGTCGGAGACGTCGTCGAGGACGAGGGCCTCGCTCTCCGGCAGCTCCGCTTCTCCCTCCACGGCGATCTCCGGAACCTGGACGCCGGTGGCGCCGTACCAGCGCTCTCTCACGCGATCACCTTCCGAGGAGATCGCCCTCGCCCGGTCGCGCAGCGCGAGCGTGGCAAGGAGGCAGGGAGCGTTCGTAGCCGGAGGCTACGGGCGCGACTGACGACGAAGCCAGGCGATGCGCTGCAGCGCGCCGGAGAGCGCGAGATCCAAGGAAGGGGGTCGCCATTAAAGTTGGATGGTCTCGCCGGGTTCAGGAGCGATGATCTCCACCCCCGCCGGTGCCAGCTTGCGCAGCTCGTCGGGAGTCCCGCTGAGTGCCGGGAACGTCCCGTAGTGACAAGGCACGACACGCTTCACACCGAGGAGCTCGATCGCCACCGCGGCCTCCTTCGGGTCCATCGTGAAGTAGCCGCCGATCGGCAGGATCGCCACATCGGGCTCGTAGATGCGGCTGATGAGCTGCATGTCTCCGAAGACGCAGGTATCGCCGGCGTGGTACACGCGCACGCCGTCCAGCTCGACGACCACTCCGGCGGCCTCGCCTCCGTAGCCGCCGTCGTCCCGTCCGGACGAGTGCCGAGCGTCCGTCATCGTCACGCGGACGCCGTCGACGTCGACGGTGCCGCCCTTGTTGATCCCGTGGACGTTCTCGAAGCCTTGCGACTCGAGCCAGTCGCCGTACTCGATCATGCAAACGATGTCCGGGGAGTGCTGCCTCACCATTTCAGGGCAGCTGCCGACGTGGTCGCTGTGGGCATGCGTCAGCGCGATGACGTCGACCCTTTCGACGTCCTTTTCGCCCTCGGGGCACTTGGGATTGCCGAGCCAGGGATCGATGTAGACGCGTTTTGCGCTCGGGCCGTCGAGCCGGAAGCTCGCGTGGCCGAGCCAGGTGAGTGAGATATTGGCCATGGCGCGGAGCGTAACGAAGGACTGTCCGGCGCTGCGGCAAACCTATCCGCATGTGGCAAACGCGCACGGGCGCTTCGGCAATGGCCGTCGAGCTGGCGGCCGCGCTCTTTCTCGCCACCGCCGTTTCAGACGCCTTCGGATTCGCCAACGCCTCGTTTTACCTCCTCGTCGCCGGCGTGCCCTTGACGGCCGGAGCCGGACTCGTGTGCTTCGCGCGCGTCGTCGACGCGATGAACGGTGGTCGGATGGATTCGCTTGGACGGCTCCAAGCGTCCCTCTCGGCGTTTCTCGTCGGCGCGGTCGTGATCGGCGCCGCGATTCGCGAGCCCGCGATCAACGCTGACACCATTCCGCGCGCTGCGACCGGCGTACTAGCGGTCGGCTTCGCTCTGCTGGTGCTGCAGGCGCTGATCGCCCTGGTTCCGGTCCGGCGCTAGCCCCCGCAGAACGTAGGCTCGCACCGGCCGTTCCTTCCCCTTCACGGGCAACTCGCCGAGATCTTCCACTTCAGCTTGTGACTGGAGAGCCGCATACGTTGCTTCGCCGATGACGACCTCGCCCGCGCGCGCCTGGCCTTCCAGGCGTGACGCGAGGTTGACCGTGTCCCCCGTCACGGCGAAGCTCCGGGCGCCCGGAGCATCGATCACTCCGACAAACGCGTCGCCGGAATTGATGCCGACTCGGAAGCGTGGCCAGTCTGAATGCTCCTCGGCGATGCGTGCCATCTCACGCTGAAACTCAAGTCCCATCTTGGCTGCCCGTAGCTCATGGCCGTGGTCTCGGAAGACGGCCATCAACTCGTCACCGGTCGTCTCGGGCCGTGAGCCGTGGTACTCGCCCACGAGCTGTGTGCCGCGCGTGAAGTAGGTATCCAACATGGCCCTGACTTCGCCCTCGGGTGTTCGCTCGGTATAGGACGTGAAGCCCTGAAGGTCGGCGAAGAAGACGCTGATTCGTTCCTGCCTCCCACGCGTGCGCTCCTCGTAGACATCGCTGAAGATCTCGGCCGTCGATCCCTCGACCTGCCATTCCTTCCATGCTGCGCGCGCGACCAGAGCGAACGCGACCAGCATGAGAAGGTGCCATTCCCACCAGGTCGCGTGCCAGTTGTGGGCGACGCCGATGGCGAGCATGGCCTCTGCGAGGAGGACGAAGGCCGCGACCGCGGAGAGCAAGAGGGGTCGTTTGCGCCGGCGGTACAGGCGGACATAGCCGACCGCGGCCAGGCCGTAAATGACCGCGCCGACGGCAAACAGTCCGAGCAGGAGGGGGCCGGGGTCCTCGATCGGCTCGTCGAGTGGAGGGAGTGTGGCGAGCGAGACCGCCGCCCACAGCGCCATCAGGAGCCCAAGCGCTCCGTAGAGGTATCCACGCCGTCCGAGGAGCCCGGCGCCTCGTCCTTCGGACTCGAGGGCTGACCAGCCGGCGATCGGGGCGGCGAGGAGCAGCCCGATGGCCGACGCGACCTGAAATCCCGCGTTCTTGCCCGCGAGGAGGACGCCCGGAGTGGCGAGCGCGTGCAGGCCGAGGAAGCCGGCAGCGCAAAAGAAGACAATCGAGAGCCGGAGTACGCGCGCGTCTCCACGGCGCGCAGCGGCTTCCCCGGTGAGGAAGGCAAGCGCGCCGGTGATGACGCCGGTGGCGAGCACGAGCCAGAAATGTGCGGGGTGGTTCTCCCAGTGGACGTCGAGGCGCGGATAGGCCAGCAGGAGCGCAAGGCCGGCCAGCGGCGCGGCGAGGAGAATCAGAGCGCGGAGCGCAGTTCGCGTACGTACTCCTCTCCCGTGAAGTCGTTCAGATGGTGGGGAGGGAGGACGTGCTCGTCGATCTCCTCCCGCACGCGGCTGTAGATCACGGGGTAGATCTCTCCTTCTGCGTTCATCTCGACGACCGCTGCTGCGGAGCCGCGCGCACAGTTGTCGAGGAAATGGGCGAGCGGAACGATGTCCGTCGTCCCGTCGGCGAACAGGGCCCGCGCGAGGTAGCCCTTTTGCGTCCAGAGCTCCGGTGCGCAGTTGAGCTCCGAGGCGAGGAACGCAGCTCGATCGCCGTCGACCCGCTCCAGCCTGGGAGGCGAGCCCAGTCTCTGCGCCAGGTGGCGTCCGAGGACGCGGGCGTTGTAGCGGAATCCGCTCACCGTCCCGGAGGCGCTGCCGACGCCGTGCTTTCGAAGTCCTGCAGCGCCCTGGGTTGCGTTGCCTGCGAAATAGACGCCTGGAAGGCTGGTGCTCTCCCAGTAGGGCGTGAGCGCCGGGATACGGCCGTCGCCCACGGTCGCGAGACCGAGGTCGGGGAGGTCGCGCAACGGCGTGCGGAAGCCCGTGGCAGCGATGGCCGCGTCCGTTTCGAGGACGATCTCACCTGGCTGAGTCGTTCCCTGCGCGCGCATGCGGAAGCCGGTGGAGGTGCGCTCGATCGCCTCCACCGCGGCGTTGAGGGCGAATGTTCCCCCGCCCCAGCTCGCATCTTCGACCGGCTCGTAGTAGCGCACACGGACCGTCGACAGCGCAATCACGCTCGTCTGGACGGGTCGCGGCGAGACGAGGAGGATCTGCCTGGCCCACGGCTCGAGTCCGTCCGCGAGCTCGAATCCGGAGTTGCGCTTGCCGATGATGAGGACGCTCTTCCCCTCGTACTGCTTGGCCGCCCCGGTTTCGGCGTAATGCGGAACCTCGTCGATCCCGGGGATGGTGGACTTCCACGGTTCGGTCACGCCGAGCGCGAAGACGACGAACCGGCAGCGGTACTCCCCATCCGAGGTCGTGAGCGTGAAACCGTCGCCTCCGCTCTTCGTCGACTCCCAGCGGCATCCATAACGGACGGCGACGTCGGCCTTGTCCGCAAAGGCCGTCAGCCCGCGGGTCATCTCGGCGCAGGAGGGAACCATGAACGTCCGGTCCATCTCGGCGGCGACGAGCGCTTGGCACTCCCGCTCCTCGGCCACGAGGCTGTTGTGGTCGTACCACTCGTATTCCCGCGTGCACCGCTCCGCGGGCGCGTCCGGCTTCGTCCATGAGAGCAGGCGCTGGTAGATCGGCCATTTGCGGAACATCCCGCCGGGTGTGTCGTCCTCGGAGATCACTGCGTGCTCGACGCCGGCGCGGGAGAGGCAGTAGCTCGTCTGCAGGCCCCCCGCCCCGCTTCCGACCACGATGACCGGGTATTCCCCAGGCGGGAAGGGACGTGGCGGTTCGGCCGGCGGCATCAGCGCGGCTGGGGCGCGCCAAAAGCGAGCCGGGCGAGGACGCAGGGAGCCCTCGTATCGAATTGTGATACGGGGGCGACCGAGGACAAAGCCCGGCGATGCTTTGCAGCCGTTCCCAGCCCGGTGACTGTCGCCGGTCGGGCCGCCATAACTAGGACCGCCAAGCGAGCACTTCCTGGAGCCGGCGCGCTTCCGTCTGAAGGATCCGGAGCATGACGCGCGGGTAGTCCAGGAGGAAGGCTTCGAGTTTCGGTCCGGGGATCTCGAGGACTCGGAGAGGCGTTTCGGCGATCACGTCGGCGGTGAGAGGCTCGCCGAGGAGGGTCGAGATCTCGCCGAAGAACTCTCCCTGGCGGAGGCGGTTCAGCTCCTGGTCACCGAGCTTGACGATCGCCTCCCCATCGAGGATGACGTAGAAACCGCTACCGCTCATGCCCCGCCGCATGATCCGCTCGCCGGCTGCGAAGCTGCGCTCACGGTCGGGATCCGCGATCGCCTGGAGCTGTGCATAGTCGAGATCAGCGAAGAGGTTGAACCGTCGTAAAGTCTCGACGAGGTCTTCCGTAACGGCCATTGAGGCGACTCTACAAGCCGAGCTCCCGAGCGGCGAAGAAGATCGACTCCGAGAAGGTGGGAAACGGCTGGATCGTGTCCAGCAGGACGTCCACCGGCACCTCCGCCCGGATCGCGAGGGTCACCTGTCCCATCCACTCCCCTGCTTCGGGCCCGACGAGCACCGCACCCACGAGCACGCGGCGGTCGGGATCGGCGAAGAGCTTGACGAAGCCGGGTCGCTTCGGCTTCTGGAAAGTGGATGCGCGGGAAACCTTGCTGACATCCCATTTGGAGACGACCGCTCCCTCACCGCTCGTGTTGCCGACGCTCGCGACCTGTGGATCCGTGAAGACGGATGACGGGATCGCGCGGTAGTCGGCATGTGCTTCGACCCCCGCGACGTTGGCCGCCGCGACGCGGCCCTGGTACTTGCCCAGGTGGGTGAACAGAGCCACGCCGGTCACGTCGCCGGCTGCCCAGACGTGGTCGTCCGCGGAGAGCCGGTCGTCGACTTCGATGCCCTGGCGGCCGACCTTGACGTCAATGTTCTCGAGCCCGAGTCCCTCGACATTCGGTTTGCGGCCGGTGGATATGAGGATGTTGGCCGCCTCGATCGGCTTCTCGCCCCGAAGCTCGAGCCGAATTCCGCCATTTGTACGCTCGACGCTGGTCGCACGCGCGTTCAGGTGGATCTCCACCCCCTCCTCATCAAGCAGGCCGGCGAGGAGGTCGCCCGCGTCGCGATCGATGCGGGGGAGGATGTAGTCGCCGCTCTGGACGAGCGTGACCTTGCTGCCCGCGCGAGCGTAGAACTGAGCCAGCTCGCAGCCGACGGCTCCCGCGCCCACGACGGCGAGGCTCTCGGGGACGGTACTCGCGCTCGTGCCTTCGCGGCTTGTCCAGGCGCCGACCTCGTCGAGCCCCTCGATCGGCGGCACCGTCGGAACGGAGCCAGTGGCGACGAGGAGCTCGTCGTACTCCAGCGCCTGTCCGTCGACCTCGACGCGGCCCGGCTCCACGATGCGCGCGGTTCCTCGCACGACATCGGCGCCGAGCCCGCGGACCCACTCGGCCTGCTTCGTGTCGTCCTTCTCTGCCACGTCATCCCGCCATTTGAAGACCTGCACGGGATCGACGGTGGCCGAGACGCCTGGGGCGTAGTGCGCCCGGAAGGCCACCTCGAGCGGGCGCAGGAGTGTCTTCGAGGGGATGCAGGCCCAGTACGAGCATTCACCGCCGACCAGCTCGTGCTCGACGAGCGTCATGCGGATCTCCTTGTCCCGCCTCCTCAACGCGCCCATGAAAGCCTCCCCGGACGCGCCCCCGCCGAGCACGACCACGTGGCGCGCCATCAGTTGGGGAAGTTGAGGACGGAGGCCGCGTCGCGGGCGATGTCGAGCAACGGTCCCGCGAAGACGAAGCTGCCCACTGTCACGACCAGCGACAGCAGGACGGTCGCGGCGATGCCGAAATCTCGTGGCGGCGAACCGCCCGCCGGAGCCATGCGCACCTCGACCGGCTGGCGGAAGTACATCGCGCCGATGACGCCCGCGTAGTAGTAGATGGAGATCACCGTGGCGGCGACGCCGACGATCGCGAGCCATGTCCACCCGCGGTCCACGGCGGCCGAGAAGGCGTAGAACTTTCCGAGGAAGAGGCCGGCCGGCGGGAGCCCGATGAATCCGAACATGAAGAGGCTCATCGCGGCGCCGTAGAACGGCCGTTCCCAGCCCAGGCCGGCGAGGCCGTCGAAGGTCACGGGCCGAGCCAGCTCGCGTTCCCTGGCGGCGACGATCGCGAACGCGCCCAGATTCATCGCCGCGTACGAGATGAGGTAGAAGAGGATCGCGCGCCCGCCGAGGCTCGTCCCCACCGCGACGGGGATGAGCATGAAGCCGGCGTGCGAGATGCTCGAGTAGGCGAGCAGGCGCTTGATGTCCGTCTGCACGAGCGCGGCGAGGTTGCCCCACGCGAGGGAGATGCAGGCGATGACTGCGAGCGCGATCGTCCAGAGCCGAGCTTCGGACGGGAAAGCGGTCACGAGGATCCGCATCGTCGCGACGAGTGCTGCCACCTTCGTGGCCGCGGCCATGAACGCCGTCACCGGAGTCGGGGCTCCCTGGTAGACGTCCGGCGTCCACATGTGGAACGGCGCCGCCGACATCTTGAACGCGAGCCCTACAAGGATCAGCGCGAGCCCGAGCACGAAGAGGAACCGGTCTGCTCCCTCCGCCCCCGACGCAATCCCGCTGTAGCCGATCGAGCCCGTCGCGCCGTAGACGAACGCGCTTCCGAACAGGAGGATGGCGGAGCCGAAGCTGCCCACGATCAGGTACTTGAGCCCGGCTTCAAGCGACGGAAGCCAGCTGACTGCAATGGCGGTGAGGATGTAGAGCGAGATCGAGAACCACTCCAGCCCGAGGAAGAGCGTCATCAGATTGGAGGCGGCGACGAAGAACGCCATCCCCGCCGTAGCTGTGAGGAGCAGGGTGTAGAACTCTCCGACGCGGTCCCGTTCGGACCGTTCCCAGCCGAAGCTCGCGCCGACGGCCAAAAGCCCTGACCCGGCAACGAGGATCTGCGCGAACTCGGCGAGACGATCCCGCTGAATGGCGTCGGCGACGATTCCGCGTCCGGTCTCGTCCATCGTGAAGAGGACGATGGCGGTGCCGCCTGCGCCGACGAAGCACAGAGCGGCGATCGCGGCGCAGAACGGCCGGCGCCATCCCCACGGCAGGAAGAGCGTCAGGACGAGGCAGACCGACGCGCCTCCAAGCATGACGAGCTCAGGCGAGAGCGCGGCCCAGTCGATGTTTGGCTGCTGGAATCCGTTCACTAGCCTCCGAAGAACCGCGTGTGGTCGGTGATCGCGGCGGGCCAGAAGGAGAGGAAGAGGAGCACCGCGACAAGCGGGACGATCACGCCGATCTCGGCCGGGCGAAGGTCGAGAGCCGCCTCCGGCACGGCAGAGCCGACGTCAAGGTGCAGCACGGCGGAGACGAGCCGGAGGATGTACATGGCGGCAAGGACGATCGCCACCGCGCCGACGACCGCCCAGCCCCAGCCGACCGTGAAGATGCCGTTGAGGATCAGAAACTCGCCCGCGAACGCAGTCGATCCCGGCACGGCGAGCGCGATTACGCCGGTTGTGATGAGGAGGGTCGCAAGAACCGGTCGCCCGCGCGCCATGCCCCCGAGAAGTGCGAGCTGGCCGGTCGCCGTGCGCCGCTCGACCGCGCCGGCGAGGAGGAAAAGCGCCAGGGAGATGAGCCCGTGGTTGACCATCTGCAGGAGCGCCCCGTCGTTCCCCGAGGCGTTGGTCGCGAAGAGACCGATCACGATGAGGTTCATCTGTGCCAGGCTCGAGTACGCGATCACCCCGCGCACGTCAGGCGCGCGGAAGGCGAGTAGCGAGCCGTAGACGAGCCCGATCGAGGCGAGCACGAGGATGGGGACGCGCCAGTCGTCGAGCGCGCCGGGATAAAGCGGGAGCGCGATCGCGAGGAACCCGTACGCGGCGGCCTTCGAGACGACTCCCGACAAGAGTCCTGCCACTTCAGGTGTCGATTCGCGGTAGGCGTCCGGCAGCCAGCCGTGGAAAGGCCAGAGAGGCGCCTTCACGGCGAACGCGGCCGTGAACCCCAGGAAGATCCAGACGCTCTGGTGGCCTCCTACGTCCGCAAACGCGAAGCTCCCGGCCGAGAGGCCGGCCGCGATGATGGCGACGAGCATGAGCAGCGAGCCCGCCATCGTGTAGACGACGAACTTCACCGTCGCGCCGAGCCGCCCTGGTCCGCCCCACACGCCGATCAGCACGTAGAGCGGGATCAGCATTGCCTCCCAGAAGACGTAGAAGAGCAGCAGGTCGTGGGCGGTGAAGACGCCCACGACGGCCCCCTCCAGGAAGAGCAGCAGGCCGAGGTAGGCGGCCGGGCGGTCGCGTCCTACCCAGAAGCCGTAGCCGACTGCCGCCGCCGTGGCGAGCACCGTCAGGCCGACGAGCCAGAGCGTGAAGTCCTGGAGCCCGACGTTGTAGGAGACGCCGAGGTCCTTGAACCAGACGACCTTCGTGTCGAACTGGAGCCCGCCGGGCCGGGAGCTCGAGAAATCGAAGTTGGCCGTTGTCCCTACCCAGAGCGCGAGCTCGGCGAGAGCGACGAGGAGGGCGAGGCCGCCGGGGCCGCGCGCGGTTCTCCACGGCGTGATCCAGACCCAGAGGGCGCCCCCGATCGGAACGAGGATGAGCGCGGTCGTCACTCAGCTCACCAGGAGGAAGACGAGTACGATGACCGCCGCCCCGGCACCGAGCGCCAGCGCATACGCCCGCACCGAGCCGGACTGGACGGTCGATAGGCGTCCCGCTGCGAAGCGAACGCCGAGGCCGAGGTCACGAAGCGAGCGAAGGAAGACCGGCTCCTCGACGTACTGGGTCAGCAGGACTCCAGCGCGCGACGACGACTCGTAGAACACCAGGTCGTACGCCTGGTCGAAGTAGAACTTCTGCTCCAGCGTGCGGGCGGCCCACGGATAGCGCCGGCGCGTTCGCTCCGGCACGGGGCTCAGTCGGCCCCAGAATCTCCACGCGAGGAGGATCCCGGTCACCGAGAGCGCGAGCGTGACGATGAGCGAGAACGCGAACGTCGTCCCGCTCGCTTCCTCGATCGACTGCGCGACGGGGTCGATCCAGTCCGTCACTCCCGCCCAGGCGCCCGGCACTTGCAGGAAGCCGCCGATCGTGGACAGCACCGCGAGCACCGCCACCGGCCACGCCATGGCCAGACCTCCCTCGAAGCGTCGTACATGGAGATGCTCGCGAGCGAACGGCGTCATCTCGCCCCAGAAGACGATGAAGAGGAGGCGGAACGTGTAGAGCGCGGTGAGGAACGCGCCCACAGCGCCCGCGCCCCAGAGAATCCACCCGAGCGTGCCCGCATTGGCGGCGCTGGCCAGGACCGCGTCCTTGGAGAAGAACCCCGCGAACGGCGGGATGGCCGCCAGCGCGAGCGCCCCGACGATGAACGCCTGATACGTGCGCGGCAGCGCTCGGGCGAGCCCGCCCATGCGCCGGATGTCCTGCTCGTCGGAGAGGGCGTGGATGACGATTCCGGCCGCCATGAACAGCAGCGCCTTGAAGAAGGCGTGCGTCATCAGGTGGAAGAGCCCCGCGCCGTAGGCGCCCAGCCCGACGCCGACGAACATGTAGCCGATCTGGCTCATCGTCGAGTACGCGATCACGCGCTTGATGTCTGTCTGGACGAGGGCGATGAGGCCGGCGAGGAGGATCGTGATCGCCCCCAGCACGCCCGCGAGGTGCTGGATCACGGGCGCGAGCTCGAAGAGGACGTTCGTCCGCGCGATCAGGTAGACGCCGGCGGTGACCATCGTCGCCGCGTGAATGAGCGCGGAGACGGGAGTCGGGCCCTCCATGGCATCCGGTAGCCACGTCTGGAGCGGCACCTGGGCCGACTTCGCCACCGCGCCACCCAGCAGGCCCAGCGCGACCAGCACCGCGATCGTCCCTCCATGAGGCAGGACGCCGTCCTTGAAGACCACCCGGAAGTCGACCGAGCCGGTGCGCTGGATGAGGAGGAAGAGGGCGAGCACGAAGGTCGCGTCGCCGAAGGCGTTCATGATGAACGCCTTCTTGCCCGCTGCAACCGCGGTCGCGCGGAAGTGCCAGAAGTTGATGAGCAGGTACGAGGACAGGCCGACCATCCCCCAGCCGGCGAGGAGCAGGAGCAGGTTGCCCGACTGGACGAGCAGGAGCATCGAGAAGACGAAGAGCGCCTTGTAGGCGTGGTAGCGCCGTTCCTGCTCGTCGCCATGCATGTAGCCGACGGCGTACGCGAGGATGAGGAAGCCCACCCCCGAGACGACGAGCATCATGAAGACCGAGAGCGGGTCGACGAGGATCTGCGCGCCGACCTTGAAGCTCCCGGCCGAGAGCCATGTCCACAGCGTCGAGTAGTGCGTCCGCTCCTCTGGGTGCTCGCCGAGGAGCGTCACGAACACGATGACGGAGCAGACGAACGAGACCAACGTGGCCCCCGCTGCGATCAGCCCGGCGGTGAAGCGGCGGATCCGCATCCCGAGGAGGGCGATCAGGACGACCGCCGCGGCCGGCGAGAAGAGCGCGATCCAGGCGGCGTTGATCATCTCTAGCCGCGCAACGAGTTGAGCCGGTCGACGTCGAGCTCGATGCGCTGGCGCGAGACGGCGACGATGAGACCGAGTCCAACAACTGCCTCGGCCGCCGCGACGACCATCACCGTGAGGGCGAAGATCTGCCCCGCCCCGTTGCCTGCGTGGCGCGCGAACGCGATCAGGGCGAGATTCCCCGCGTTCAACATGATCTCGAGCGCGAGCAGGATGATGAGCGGGCTACGTCTGATGAGGACGCCGAACGCGCCGGTGGCGAAGAGGAGCACGGAGAGGATCAGGTAGGCGGCGATGCCCGGTCCCGCCATCAGCTTCTCGATTCTTTCGGAACGGAGCTGCCGAGGATCACCCCGCCGACGGCGGCGATCAGGAGGACGATAGACGTCACCTCGAAGGCGAGCAGGTGGGGGCCGAGGAACAGGCGCCCGACGAACGCGGGCGATCCGTAGCCGTCAGGGATCGCCGCTACGTTGGCCAGGCGGTCTCCTGCTTTCAGCGCGACGACGATGACGACCTCGACGGCGATCGCCCCGGCAGCGCCGATCGCTGCGATCGATTGCAAGGTCGGGCCGCCCGCCCAAGGCGCGTCCGCCCGTCCGCCGAGGTAGGCGATGACGAACAAGAACATGACGACGACGGCGCCTGCATAGACGAGCACCTGCGCCGCAGCGACGAACTCCGCCGCCAGGAGCAGGTAGAGGACGGCCAGGGACGCCAGGTTGACGATCAGCGCGAGCGCGCTGAAGAACGGGTTCGAGAAGAGGACGACCGCGATCCCCGAGGAGAGGAGCGAACAGGCTGCGATCACCCAGACCGTCCAGACGAGGAAGCTCACGACTCCGCCTTCCAGACCGGGATCGGCGTGTCGTAGAGCTCACGGTCGGCCACCGGCGTCCGCTTGATCGGCTCGGCGAGGAGCATGTCCTTCGTGTAGATGAGGTCGTCCCGCGAGTACTCCGAGATCTCGTATTCGGCCTCGAGCGTGATGGCGTCGAACGGGCACGCCAGTTCGCAGTACCCGCAGAAGATGCAGCGCGAGAGGTTGATCTCGTAGATGCGCGCGTAGCGCTCCCCCGCCGAGACGCGGTCGTCAGAGGTGTTCTCGGCGGCGACGACGCGGATGCAGTCTGCCGGGCACGCCGCTGCGCAAAGCGAGCAGCCGACGCACTTCTCGAGGCCGTTCTGGTGCCGCCACAGCCGATGGCGGCCGCGAAAGCGCGGGTAGACCGGCCGTTTCTGCTCCGGATACTGCTGCGTGATCGGCTTCTTGAAGATCTGCCGGAAGGTGACGGCGAAGCCCTTGAGAGACGCGTACGGCTGCGGGTTCAAACCGCCACCACCAGGATCGCCGTGACGACCGCATTGACCGTCGCTACCGGCAGAAGAACCTTCCAGCCGAACCGCATCAGCTGGTCGTAGCGCAGGCGCGGAAGCGTCGCCCGCATCCACATGAAGAGGAAGAGGATGCCCGCGAGCTTCAGGAGGAACCAGATGGGGCCGGGAAGCACCGGGCCGCCCCAGCCGCCGAAGAAAAGCGTCACCGCAAGGCCGGAGAGCGTGATCATGTTGATGTACTCGGCCATCGAGAAGAGGCCGAAGCGCATGCCGCTGTACTCCGTGTGGTAGCCCGCGACGAGCTCGGTCTCGGCCTCCGGAAGGTCGAAGGGCGGGCGGTTCGTCTCCGCGATCCCGGCGATGAAGAAAACGACTAGCCCGACGAACTGCGGGCCGGCGAACCAGACTGTCTCCTGCTGCTTCTCTGCAATGGAGACGAGCGAGAGCGATCCGGCCATGAGGACGACGCCGAGGACGGAGAGCGCAAGCGAAACCTCATAGGAGACGAGCTGGGCCGCCGTGCGCATCGAGCCGAGCAGGGAGTACTTCGACTCGCTCGCCCAGCCTCCGACGAGGAACGCGTAGATGCCGATCGCACCCAGCGAGAAGAGCAGCACGAGGCCGATGGAGACGTTGACGATCCAGCCGGTGATGTCGTATTGGCCGACGTGCCAGACGGGTCCCCAAGGGATCACGGCGAAGGCTGCGAGAGCCGTGGAGGCGGCGACCGCCGGCGCCGCGATGTAGAGCACGTCGACGGCGCTGGCCGGATAGAAGTGCTCCTTGCGCAAGAGCTTCACGAGGTCGGCGATTGGCTGCAGGAGCCCGAACGGCCCGGCCCGGTTGGGCCCGTAGCGAGCCTGCATGCGGCCTAGCAGTTTGCGCTCCACCCAGGTGAGGTAGGCGAAGGCGCCCAGCACGAGGTTGATGACGAGGATCGCCTTGATGACGTCGATCCACCAGGGCTGGTTCAGATCCTCAGGCATGCGTGACCTCGACGCTCGCCTCCAGGCCGTTCGCGTGCTCGTTCTCGATGCGGACGACGCCGGCGCGCAGGCGGCGGTTGATCCGCGCAGTCAGCGTTCTCGATGTCCCGTTCGAGCTCACTCGTACGAGATTCCCGTTTTCGATCCCGCGCTGGAGTGCGTCCGCCGCGGACAGCTCGACTTCGGCGAGCGAACGCTGGAACTGCAGTTGCGGGACGCGTGCGACGGCTGCACCGCTGAAGAGACCGCGGTACCGGACGACCTCGAGCCCTCGACGCCGCCGTTTCGGGGCACGGGCCGCGGGCGCCTTGACCGGCGCATCCGCTTCGGTGCGCGCGGGAAGGGGCGCGTGCGCGTCGGGGAGGCGACCCGGCCAGGGGTCGACCTCGACCCCGAAGCGGCCGGCCAGCTCGGCGAAGAAGGCGAGCTCCTCGTCGACCGGCGGGGTCACCGCGCGCCGGAGGCGCTGGGGTCGTCCCTCCAGGTTGATCGTCGTGCCGTCCCGCTCGAGGTAGCTCGTCCCCGGCAGGACGAGATGCGACCACAGCGTGACCTCGCTCTCGAACATCACGGCGGCGAGGACGAAACGAGCGCGCTCCGCGAGCTCCCGAACGCCAGGATCCCGGGCGACCTCGTCGCCCGAGACGATGAGGGCGCCGATCTCGCCGTCCGCAGGCGGCTCGTCCGCTCTTCCCCACGCCGCGGCGATGCCGCGTCCGTTCGGCGTCCGCGGAAGGAAGTAGACGGAGGACTTGGGCCCGAGCTTCTCGGCGAGTGCGGCGATGTAGGCGCCGCCCGTCGGGTCGTTCTCCGACCAGACAAGGGCCACCCGCTCGGCGCGCTTGAGGCTGCGAACGGCTGGGCGCAGCTCCTTCGGGGCGTCCGCGCTCGTCAGGGCTGCGCATGCCCACGCTGCGCTGCCGGGCTCGAGGGGCACAGAGCCCGCGGGGTGAACCGTGATGATCTCCGCACCGGCCCGCCGTGCCTGGCGCAGCCACAGGTCGACGATCGGCGCCCGTTCGACGACCGGGTCGTCCCCTATGACCAGGCAGACGTCGGCATCGCGGATGGCGGAGAGCGGTGCGCGGAAGCGGTCGAGCGCCGGATGGGACGTCTCGGGGAGGATCGCTGCGCGCGAGCCCAGGCCGTCCTGCGTCAGCCGCGCGAGAGCGGTCGCCTGCTCCACGGTCTCGCCGCCCGATAAGGCGACCACGACAGATCCCTCGGCCGCGCGCAAGCCGCGCTCGGCCTCGTCGAGAGCCTCCTCCCAGGAAACCCGCTCGAAGCCCCGGCGGCGGACGCGTCGAAGCGGCGCGGTGATCCTGTCCTCGGCGCGCAGGTGTCCGTACGCGAAGCGGCCCTTGTCGCAGAGCCACCCTTCGTCGACCTCCGGATGGTTGCGAGAGAGAATGCGTGCGAGCTTGCCCTCGCGCGTCGTCGCCCAGATGTTGCACCCGACCGGGCAGAGCCCGCAGACCGTCGGGACGTTCTGAATCTCCCACGGACGCGCGCGGAAGCGGTACGTGGTCGACGTGAGCGCGCCGACGGGGCAGACCTCGATCACGTTTCCGGAGAAGTGGGCGCGGTACGGCTCGTCCTCGAAGGTGGCGATGACGGACTGCGCCCCGCGGTTCACGGCGACGAGCTGGCCGTCCTCGGCGACGAGCTCGGAGAAGCGCGTGCAGCGGTAGCAAAGGATGCACCGCTCGCGGTCGAGGCCGATGAGCGGGGAGATCGGGATCGGCTTGTCGAAGGTCCGCTTGGGGAAGCGCATGCGCGTGTTGCCCGGTCCCCAGCGGAAGGTGAGGTCCTGCAGCGGGCACTCGCCGCCCTTGTCGCAGTCCGGGCAGTCGAGCGGATGGTTGAGGAGGATGAACTCGAGGACGGCGTCCTGGCCCTCGGCCGCCTTGTCACTCGTCTGTGCGGTTCGGAGCACGAGGCCGTCCTGCGCCGCCATCGTGCAGGCGGTCTGGAGCTTGGGCATGCCGTCGACCTCGCAGAGGCACATGCGGCACGCGCCGATGGGCGATCCGAGGCGCGGCTCGTAGCAGAAGACGGGAATCTCGATGCCGGCGGCGAGCGCCGTCTCGACCATGCCCGTGCCCTTCGGGACCTGGACGTCACGGCCGTCGATGACGACGTTGACGAGCTCTGGGCTGCTCAAGCCGGCACCTGCGCCATAGCGGTGTGCGTGTGCTGATCGCTGGGGGCCGGCACTCCCTCCGTAGAGGACTCGCCGCCGTAGGGGCAACGTCCCTCGTCCACGTGTCGCTGGAACTCGTCGCGGAACTTCTCCAGATAGCTGCCGACGCACCACACCGCGAAATCGCCGAGCGCGCAGAGCGATTTTCCCTCGATCCGGTCGCAGACCTCGGCGACCAGGTCGAGGTCTGCCTGCGTTCCGTCTCCCGCCTCGATCTTCTCGAGGAGTCGCACGAGCCAGCGCGTTCCCTCACGGCACGGTGTGCACTTGCCGCACGACTCGTGCACGTAGAACTTCTCGGCCCGCAGGGCGAGCTGCACCATGCAGGCGCGCTCGTCGACGACGATCACGGCCGCCGAGCCGAGGTACGACCCCGCGGCCTGCACGGAGTCGAAGTCGAGCTGCACGTCCAGCTGGTCGGGGGTGAACACGGGCACCGACGAGCCCCCGGGGATGATCGCCTTCAAGGCCCGGCCGTCCGCGATCCCCTGTCCGTGCTCGAAGACGAGCTCGCGGAGCGTCACGCCCAGCGGGAGCTCGTAGTTTCCCGGCCTGTTGACGTTGCCCGAGAGCGAGTAGACGACAGTCCCCGGAGCCGAGGCGACCCCCAGCTGGGCGTAGCGCTCCGCCCCGAGCTCGATGATCGCCGGGACGCTCGCGACCGTCTGCACGTTGTTGATGAGCGTCGGTTGCATGTACAGGCCGGCGACAGGCGGGAAGGGCGGCCGCGGGCGCGGTTGGCCGCGATTGCCTTCGAGTGACTCGAGCAGGGCTGATTCCTCTCCGCAGATATACGCCCCCGCGCCGCGGTGGAGGAGGACCTTGACCTGGCCGAAAAGGCCGGCCAGCCGCGCCTCGTCGATGGCGGCTTCGAGCACGAGCGCCTCTGCGAGGTACTCGCCGCGGATGTAGATGAAGACCGCCTCCGCTTGAATCGCGTGGGCGGCGATGAGGCAGCCCTCCAAGAGCCGGTGCGGTACGCGCCTGATGATCTCGCGGTCCTTGAACGCGCCCGGCTCGGACTCGTCCGCGTTCACGACCACGTAGGCCGGGCCTTGGCGCTTGTCCGCCGGAGGAACGAGGCCGAGCTTCCGTCCCATCGGGAAGCCGGCCCCGCCCCGGCCGCGGAGCGACGCCTTCGAGATTTCCTCGATCACCGCCGGTGGTTTCATCTTGCGTGCGCGTGTGAGCTGGCGGTAGCCGCCGACGGCCCGGTACTCGGCGAGCCGCGTCAGGTCGTGGTCGTAGGCGCCGGTGAGGACGGTCAGCTCAGCGGCCACGCAGCTCCTCCACGAGTCCTGGCACGTCCTCGGGCCTCGTCGGCTCCCGGTAGAGGTGGTCGACCACCACGACAGGGGCATAGCCGCAGCCGCCCGCGCATTCGATGAGCCGAAACGTGACCTCGCCGTCGTTGGACGTCTCTCCGGGGGGGATCCCGAGCTCGATCTCGAGCGCGTCCACGACTTGTTTGGCACCCGCGAGCGCGCAGGAGAGGTTCGTGCAGACCTCGACGAGGTGTCGCCCCACCGGCTCGAGGTTGAACATGTCGTAGAAGGTGGCCACAGCTTCGACCTCGGCGGGCGCCAGGTCGAGCGCATCCGCGACCTCACGGAGCGCCTCGGCAGGCAGCCACCCCCCATGCGCGTCCTGAGCGAGCCGGAGGGCGGGCATCATCGCGGAGCGGCGCTCGGGGTACTTTGCTGCGATCTTCCGGATGCGGTCGTAGCGAGCGTCGGCCATCAGCGGTCGACCTCCCCCATGACCGTGTCCAGCGAGCCGACGATGGCGATGAGGTCCGCGACGAGTGCATCGGTCATGCAGGTCGCCGTCGCCTCTAGGGCGACGAATGACGGCGCCCGGAACTTCACCCGCCAGGGCTTCGGCCCGCCGTCCGAGACGACGTAGCACCCGAGCTCGCCGCGCGCCGACTCGACCCCGACGTAGACCTCCCCCTCCGGAACGCGATAGCCCTCCGTCACCAGCTTGAAGTGGTGGATCAGGCTCTCCATCGAAGTGTGCAGCTCGTGCCGCGGCGGCAGGACGATCTTGCGGTCGTCCACGATCCAGGGCCCCTCCGGCATGCCGTCGAGGCATTGCTGGACGATGCGCGTCGACTCGCGCATCTCGTCCATATGCACCTTGTAGCGGTCGTAGACGTCCCCTTCGTAGTAGACCGGGACGTTGAAGTCGACCTCGTCGTAGGCGAGGTAGGGCTCCGACCTCCGGAGATCCCAGTCGACACCCGACGCACGCAGGACTGGACCGGACTGTCCGAGCGCAATCGCGTCCTCGGCGGAAAGAAGGCCGAGTCCGCGCGTCCGCTCGAGCCAGATCTGCTGGCGGTCGAGGATGGCTTCGTACTCGTCGATCCGGCGCGGGAAGTAGTCGACGAACCGGCGGCATTCCGTGAAGAACCCGGGTGGGATGTCCTCGGCGAGCCCACCTGTCTGGAAGTAGCGCGTGTGCATGCGCGCGCCGGTCACGAGCTCGAACAGGTCGAGGACGGCGTCGCGCTCGCGGAACGTGTACCAGAGCATCGAGATCGCGCCGATCTCGAGGGCGGCGGTGCCGAGCCAGATGAGGTGGGAGTGGATGCGGTTGAGCTCGCAGAGCAGCATGCGCATCCAGGTCGCCTTCGCCGGCGGCTCGACCTCGAGCAGCTTCTCGATCGCGAGGACGAAGACGAGCTCGTTGTACTGGAAGGAGAGGTAGTCGATCCGCGCCGGGTACGTGATCCCCTTCCACCACGTCTTTTGCTCCATGTTCTTCTCGAACCCGGTGTGCAGGTAGCCGACCACGGCCTCGAGCCCGACGACCGTTTCCCCGTTCAGGTCGACGATCAGCCGCAGAACGCCGTGCGTGGAGGGATGGTTGGGGCCGAAGTTGACCTGGAGGACGTCCTCCGTCTCCCGCACCGCCGGGTCGACCTGGAGAATCGTCGGGATCGGCGAAGGAATCCGCGTGCCCTCGTAGATCTTCGCCCGCTCGACGACTGCCACCGCTTACTCCGCGCTCGAGAAGCGCACCGGCTCACCGCCGAGCGGATAGTCCTTGCGGAGCGGGTGCCCCTCCCAATCGTCCTCCATCAGGATCCGCTTCAGATTGGGATGACCCTCGATCCGGATCCCCATCATGTCCCAGGCCTCCCGCTCGTGCCAGTCGGCGGTCGGCCAGACCGGGACGAGGCTGGGAATGGTTTCGCCGTCGGCGCACCACACCTGTAGACGCAGCCGCGGTGTCTCGCGCGCCCCCGACACCACCTTGACGAGGTGGTAAGAGACCGAGAACCGCTTGGGTTTCGGAGACGGCGTCCTGGCGAGCCCCCAGGAGCCCGGGAGGTTGATGTCGCGTCCGCTCGCGCTTCCCCAGTAGCCCGCGACGGTGTGCTCGTCCCAGCCTAGGTAGTCGGCCGCGGCGATGTCGCTGAGGAAGTTGAAGCCGGCGTTGTCCCGCAGATGCGCGGCGGCCTCAACGAGGCGGGAGGCTTCAACAACGACAGTTGTCTCGCCGTACTCGAGCTTCTCGCCCACGAAGCCGGGGACGTTTTCCCACGCCACTAAGCTCGCCGCCTTCCCCGCGGAAAATGCGCAGCATTTTTCGCGGCAATCAAGAGGCAACCTCGCGGATCTCGTAGGCGGGCGGGACGCCCGCGATGATCTTCTCCTGGAGGCGCACGATGCCCTCGAGCAGCGCCTCGGGCCGCGGCGGGCAACCCGGTACGTGCACGTCGACAGCGACGATCTTGTCGACCCCCTGGAGGATCGCGTAGTTGCCGAACATCCCGCCGGAGCTCGCGCAGGCGCCCATGGCGATGACCCATTTCGGCTCGAGCATCTGGTCGTAGATCTGCCGCAGCGGAGCGGCCATCTTGTGCGAGACCCGGCCGGAAACGATCATCAGGTCGGCCTGGCGCGGCGAGGAGCGAAAGACCTCGGCGCCGAAGCGCGCGACGTCGTAGCGCGGCGAGACGATTGCGATCATCTCCATCGCGCAGCAGGCGAGCCCGAAGGTGTCCGGCCAGATCGAATGGCCTTGCGCCCACGCGACCGCCTTCCCGACGGTCGTCAGCATGAGGCTCTCCTCGAGGTCGCCGAGCTCGCGCTCGAAGACGCCGGGGCCCTTGCGGCGCATGAGCGTCCGCTCCGAGTGGAGGCCGTAGTCGGCTAGTCGTTTCTTCCGCTCTACCTCCGCCACTCGAGCGCTCCCTTCTTCCAGACGTACACGTAGGCGACGACGAGGATGGCGATGAAGAAGCCGAACTCGGCTACGGCGAACCAGCCGATCTGCTCGAGGATCACGGCGACCGGATAGAGAAACACGATCTCGATGTCGAAGACGATGAAGAGCATCGCCGTGAGGTAGAAACTGATCGTGAAGCGCTGTTGCGGCAGCGGGCCGGTCGACACGCCCGACTCGAACGGCACCGTCCTCTGGCGCGCGCGCTGGCTCGGTCGCGTCGCAAACACGAACGACATGAGGATCATCGAGGCCGGAATGACGAGTGCGAGGACGCCGTAGACGAGGAACGGAAACCAGTCGTCCAAGACGCCCAGCGGCACGCCGCCATACTATCCGGGCAGGGCGTTTCGAGCTGTGTCACGAACTCCGGCGTGGAGCCTGGAAATTCGAGTGCTACAGGTGTTACAAGGTGCGCCGGGTTTTCCCGGCGGAAGCCGTTGGTACACTGAGATTCGATGGTCACCGTCACCGAGAATGCGGCCCGCAAGATCCAGGAGCTGATGTCGCAGGAGCCCCAGGGCGACGTCTCCGTTCTGCGCATCGCGATCCAGGGCGGCGGATGCTCCGGGTTCCAATACGCGCTCGGCTTCGACCGCGGCCCGCAGGACGGTGACAACGAGATCGAGTCGAACGGTGTCCGCGTCGTCATCGACCCGTTCAGCGCGCCCTATCTCGCCGGCTCCGAGATCGACTTCGTCGACGCGCTCATGGGCGCGGGCTTCGCCATCAACAACCCGAACGTGCAGGCGGCGTGCGGGTGCGGCTCCTCCTTCCAGGCGAAGGAAGGCGTTGCCGAGGCCGCTGGTGTGGACACCCACGCCGGCGGTGGCTGCGCCTGTCATTAGCGCCCCACCGGCGCGGGTACGATCCGAGCGGGCGTGAGCGAGACCGTCTGCGACATCACGATCATCGGCGCGGGCCCTGTGGGCCTGGCGGCCGCGTATTACTCAGGGCACCGCGATGCCTCCGTGCGAATCGTCGAGAGTCTGGGCCAGATCGGCGGCCAGGTGGCGGCGGTCTATCCGGAGAAGCACGTCTACGACGTCGCGGGCCATCCGAAGATCCTCGGGCAGAAGCTCGTCGACCTCTGCGTGGAGCAAGGGCTGCAGTTCGGCGCAGACGTCCACCTCAACGAGGAGGTCGCCGACCTGTCCCGGATCGGCCAGAACGGCGAGGAGCTTCTCGCCTTGACGACGAAGTCCGGCCAGCGCTTCCTCTCCCGCGCCCTGATCGTCACCGCGGGTCACGGCGCCTTCGAGCCGCGCAAGCTCGAACTGGAGGGGATCGACGACTGGGAAGGCCGCGGCCTGCACTACTTCGTACGCCGGAAGGAGGTCTTCGCCGGCAAGTCGTGCGTCATCGTCGGGGGCGGCGACTCCGCGCTCGACTGGACTCTCGGCCTGCAGGACACGGCCGAGTTGCCGATCACCCTTGTCCACCGTCGTGAGCGCTTCCGGGCGCTCGAGACGTCGGTCAAGGAGGCGCGCCGGCTCGAGGAGGAGGGCAAGGTGCGGATCTGTGTCCCCTCGGAGATCCGCGAGATTCGAGGCGACGGGTCGATCCAGTCGGTCGCCGTCGAGAACACCCAGACCGGCGAGGTCGTCGACGTCGATTGCGACGCGCTCATCCTCCTGCTCGGCTTCCACTCGCACCTGGGCTCGATCGCCGATTGGGGCCTCGAGCTGCACGGAAAGCGCCAGATCCTGGTCGAGCCGAAGACGATGGAGACGTCTTTGCCGGGCGTGTATGCGGCCGGTGACGTGGCGGGCTACGACGGGAAGATCACTCTGATCTCGGTCGGCTTCGGCGAGGCCGCCATTGCCGCAAACAACGCGATTGCGAAGATCCGAGGCGAGAAGGTCCAGCCTAAGTACTCGACCGATTGAGGCGTCCTCACCCGTCGGAGGGACGTTTCCGCCCGACGCGCCTCCGACTATTTGCCTGTGAGCGAGAAACATGCCGTCGAGTGCCTTCGCTGTGGACACTTCCGCACGCTCGAGCGCGAGCGGAGCGAGCGACTCAATCCGGGCGAGTGCCCTCGGTGTGGCTACGTCGGCTGGGCGCTCGCGGCGGATCTCTCGGACCCGGTGCGCCGCACGCTGCGCGAGCGGGCACCTGAGCTCAGAGCCCGTCGACTTCGCCCCGTCTAGACTCAAACCGTGAAGGAAGCGGCGCCCAAGGAGCTCTGGGGCGGCGAGACGCGCAAAGCGGTGGAGAACTTTCCTGTCTCCGGCCAGCCGATCCCGGCCGCGGTCGCCCGGTGGCTCGGTCGCATCAAGGCTGCCGCCGCGCGCGTGAACGCCGAGCTCGGCCTCCTCGACAACGAGCAGGCGGAACGCATCGCCGCAGCCGCCGACCGCGTTGCGGCCGGTGAGTTCGACGACCAGTTTCCGATCGACGTCTTCCAGACCGGGTCGGGGACGTCCTCCAACATGAACGCGAACGAGGTCATCGCTGCGCTCGCCGGAGATGACGTCCATCCCAACGACGACGTGAACATGGGCCAGTCGTCGAACGACGTCTTTCCGTCCGCCGTCCACTTGGCGGCGCTGGACGAGATCGTCACCGATCTCCTGCCCGCCCTCGACCGCCTGGGCAGCGCGCTCGAGACGAAAGCGCGCGAGTTCGACGACGTGGTCAAGTCCGGCCGCACCCACCTCATGGACGCGGTGCCGGTCACGCTCGGGCAGGAGTTCGGCGGCTACGCCGCGCAGGTCCGGCAAGGGCAGGCGCGCGTCGAGAGCACGCTCGAGCGCCTCGGGCAGATCCCACTCGGCGGCACCGCGGTGGGCACCGGCCTCAACACCCATCCCGAGTTCGCCGAGCGAGTCCGGGCTCGCCTCGCCGAGGACACCGACCTCACAATCCTGCCGCCGGCTGACCCCTTCGAGGCGCAGGCCGCCCGCGACGCACTCGTCGAAGAGTCGGGCGCCCTCAAGGTGGTGGCCGTTTCGTTGACGAAGATCGCAAACGACCTACGCTTTATGGGCTCGGGCCCACGCGCGGGACTGGCCGAGATCCGGCTCCCGGAACTGCAAAAAGGAAGCTCGATCATGCCCGGGAAGGTCAATCCGGTCATCCCCGAGGTCGTGACGCAGGTGGCGGCGCAGGTGATCGGCAACGACGCGGCCGTCACGGTCGGCGGCCTCCAGGGCCACTTCGAGCTCAACGTCTTCATCCCGATGATCGCCCGCAACGTGCTCGAGTCGATCCGGCTCCTCGCGGCCGCCTCGCGACTTCTCGCGGACAAGTGCGTGGACGGTATCGAGGCCAACAGGGAGACTTGCGAGCGCTTCGCGGAGCTCACCCTCTCGGCTGCGACAGCCCTCAATCCATACGTCGGTTACGACAAGGCGAGCGAGATCGTGAAGGAAGCGGCGGCGTCGGGACGACCGTTGCGCGAGGTGGCTCGCGAGGCCGGCGTGGACGAGGAGATTCTCGCCAAGGCGCTCGACTACCGAGCGATGGCAAAGCCGCACGAGCAATAGGGGAGGATAAGCCGCCGCGCCCTGGAAACGTGCGGACGTGGCGACGGTTACGAAGCCAATCCTTTTTGCTGCGGTCGCATTCGCTGCCTTCGTCCTCCTCTATCCCGTGGTGCGCGACCGGCTGCCCGACCACATCAGCTACGGCGACCGCGCGTCCTCGGCCGTCTCGCAGAGCGCGTCTCAGCTCTCGAGCGAGGAGTTCTCCGCCGTCGACTCGTCCTTCACGCCTGACCGGCTACGGGCGTTTGCGGGCGACCCGGCGAAGAAGACGAACGCCTCTGTCGAAGGCTTCGCGCTGGAATGCTGGTACTACGGGATCGCTGGCGTGCGCGGCGCCTACCAGATCTGCTTCGAGAACGGCCGGCTCAGCACCAAGGTCCGATACGGAGGCGACTAGTAGGCAACGGCGCCACGCATCCGCGTTGAGTTAGACGCCGCGTGACGCTGCTCGTCGGCGCGATAAGACGACCGTACGAGGGGACCCGAGAAGACCGATCCAAAGCCGAGTGCCTCGCCCTGCTCGCGGAACCAGCGGAACTCGTCCGGATGGACCCAGCGGTCGATCCTCGCGTGGCGTGAGGACGGCTGCAGGTACTGGCCGATGGTGACGACGTCGACGTCGTTGTTGCGGAGGTCGCGCAACGTCTCGACGACCTCGTCGTTCGTCTCGCCGAGACCGACGATGATCCCGGATTTCGTTAGCACCGGGTAGTCGGCGACTTCCTTCGCGCGCGCGAGCAGCCAGAGCGCCTTGTCGTACGAGGCCTTGGCGCCCCGCATCTTCCGGTGCAACCGCCGCACGGTCTCGATGTTGTGGTTGAAGACGTCCGGCCGCTCGCCGAGCACGACGCGCAGTGCGTCCTCCTCGTGCCCGAGGAAGTCGGGCGTCAGCACTTCGACGCTCGCCTCCGGGAGCTTGTGCTTCAGTGCACGGATCGTGGCCGCGTAGTGGCCGGCGCCCTTGTCCGGCAGGTCGTCGCGGTCGACGGACGTGACGACGACATGCTTGAGGCCCATCTGGGCCGCGGTGTTGGCGAGGCGTAGAGGTTCCAGCGGATCGGGCGGATGCTCCGGTTTTCCGGAGTGCACGTAGCAGTAGCGGCACGCGCGCGTACAGGTGTCGCCGAGGATCTGGAACGTCGCGGTGCCGCGGCCCCAGCACTCGGCGATGTTCGGGCAGCGCGCCTCCTCGCAGATGGTATGGAGATGCTGGCCGTGGATGAGCTCGCGCACCTCGAAGTAGCGCGAGTCGGCGCTCGGCGCGCGCACCTTCATCCACTCCGGCCGGCGGGGCCGCTCAGCTACGGGCTGCGAGCTTTCCATGCGTCGGTTGTGCCCAGAGGCCGGCACCTTCATCCGCCGGCAGTTCCTCGAGCTCGAGTCCGAAGACGTTTCCTATGGCATCGGCTGCGAACGGCCGGAGCTCGTCCACCGTCAGAGGCCGGTCGAGCTCCCGGGCCATTGTCGTGAAGGACGCGTCCTCGAGCCCGCAGGCGGTGATCCAATCCGTGAAGGGCGATGGGTCGAGATCGACATTGAGCGCATATCCATGCGTGGTTACCCAGCGGGAGATATGGACGCCGATGGAGCAGATCTTGCGTGGTGGGCTTTCCAGCCAGACGCCCGTGAGCCCATCGATGCGCGTCGCCGCGAGCTCGAAGGCGGCAAGCGTCTGGATGACGGCTTCTTCGATGTCGCGACAGTACTTCTTGACGTCGCGGCCATGGCGGTTGAGGTCGAGGATCGGGTAGCAGACGAGCTGCCCCGGGCCGTGATACGTGGACTTCCCGCCGCGATCGGTCTCGACGATCTCCACGTTCGCGTTGGCCGGCACGTGAACCTCGTCTCCGTCCGTCCGTCGGCCGAGCGTGATCACGGGCGGGTGTTCGACGAGGACGACGGTGTCGGGGATGGCGCCCTGCGAGACCGCGCCCGCCAGCGAGCGCTGGAGGTCCCAGGCCTCGAGGTACGGCGTCTCGCCGAGGTTCAGGAGGTAGGCCGGGGCGCTAATCGCCGGGTTCTTCCCAGGTTTGGAGCCGCTCGCGCAGGTCGTGGAGGAAGCGGCCGGCGAGCGCTCCGTCGACGAGACGGTGGTCGTACGTGAGGGTGAGGTTCATGATCGAGCGGATCGCAATCGCGTCCTGGCCGCTCTCGTCTTCGACGACCCAGGGCCGCTTCACGACCGCGTACGTGCCGAGGATCGCGGCCTGCGGCTGGCTGATGATCGGCGTACCGTGGAAGGTTCCGTACCCGCCGGGGTTCGTGATCGTGAACGTGCCTCCCTGGACGTCGTCCGGGAGGAGCTGCTTGTTCCGGGCACGCTGAGCGATGTCGGCGATCGCCCGTGCCATGCCGAGGAGGTTCAGTCCTTCGGCGTTGCGCACGACGGGGACGATGAGGCCCTTGCCGTCGGCGAGCTCCACCGCGAACCCGAGATTGACGTAGTTGCGCGTGACGATGGAGTCGCCGCGGATCTCGCCGTTGATCCAGGGATAGTCCTTCAACGTGTCGACCGCCGCGCGGGCGACGAAGGCGAGGAAGGTCGGATTGACGCCGTAGGCCTCGGCCCACTCGCGCTTCAGCTTCTGGCGGAGGGCGGCGATCCTCGTCATGTCGACCTCGATCGAGCTCGTGACGTGCGCCGAGGTGTCGAGTGAGCGCCGCATGTGCTCGGCGATGCCCTTGCGCATGGCGGACATCGGCTCGACCTTCTCTCCCGCCCCGCTCGGGGCCGAAGTGGCTGGCGCAGGCTGCGCGGCCGCGGGAGCAGGAGCGGGGGGTGGCTCCGGAGCGGGCGCGGCGGCCGGGGTCGGCTGGGCGGCTGCGCCGCTCTCGATGTGCTTGAGGATGTCCTTCTTCGTCACGCGGCCGCCGCGGCCGGTGCCCTCGACCTGGGAGACATCGACGTTGTGCTCGGAAGCGATTCGCGCCACGACCGGCGAGACGAACTTGCCCTCGCGACGGCCGTCACCCTCGGGCTCCGCTGCGACCCGCGCCGGCTCCGGCGCTGGTTCTGCCTCTGCCTCCGCCTCCGCCTTCGGCTCTGGAGGAGCAGGTGCAGGCTCCGACGGCGCCTCCTCGACCTTCTCGGCGGTCGGGGTCTCACCCTCGGCTCCGGACGCCGCTGCGGCTTCTTCGGCAGCCTCCTGAGTCGCAGGCTCCGGCGGCGCCTCCTCGGGCGCCTCGGCCGGCGCGCCCTCGGGAGCGATCACAGCGATCTTCGTGCCGACCGCGACCGTCTCGCCCTCCTGCGCCAGGATCTGCTGCAACACACCGGACGCGGGACTCGGCACCTCCGTGTCCACCTTGTCGGTGGAGATCTCGAGCAGCGACTCGTCGGCGGCGATCGTGTCGCCCTCCGACTTGAGCCACTTCGTGATGGTGCCCTCGGAGACGGAGACGCCCATCTGCGGCATGACGACGTCGACTGCGGTGCCCGTCGCCACGCCTAGTACCCCCCGAGCTCCTTCAGACCGGCCACGACGTCCTCGACCTGCGGGATGAAAGCCTTCTCGAGCGGCGGCGAAAAAGGCACGGGGGTGTCAGGCGCGGTGACGCGTTTGACCGGGGCGTCGAGATTCTCGAAGGTTTCCTCGGCGATCGTCGCCACGATCTCGGCGCCGAAGCCACCCGTGCGCGTGTCCTCGTGGAGAACGAGCGCCTTCGAGGTCTTCTCCACCGACTTCAGCACGGCAGCCTTGTCCCACGGGATCAGGGTGCGCAAATCGAGGATCTCGACCGATAGGCCGCTTTCCTCCTCGACCTTCTGCGCTGCCTCGTCGGCCGTGTAAACCATCGCGCCCCACGTGACGAGCGTGACGTCGTCCCCCTCGCGGTGAATGCGCGCCTCGCCGAACGGGATGGTGTAGCGCTCGTCCGGCACCTCGTCCTTGATCCGTCGGTACAGGTGCTTGTGCTCGAAATAGAGGACGGGGTTGGGGTCCTCGATCGCCGTGACGATCAATCCCTTCGCGTCGGCCGGCGTCGCGGGGCACACGACCTTCAGGCCCGGAATGTGCGCGAAGCTGGACTCCGGATTTTGCGAGTGGAACGGCCCGCCGGAGAAACCGCCGCCGGACGGGAGACGGACGGTGATCGGCACCGGGGTTCCTGCCCGATAGCGCTGCTTGGCGGCAACGGTCACGAGGTGGTCCCACGCGCACGAAATGAAGTCCGCGAACTGCATCTCTGCGACCGGGCGCAGGCCCATGATCCCCGCCCCGGTGCAGGCGCCGACGATGGCCGTCTCGGAGAGGGGCGCGTCGATCACCCGCCACTGACCGAACTCTTCCTGGAAGCCCTGCGTGACCTTGAACGCGCCGCCGTAGACGCCGACGTCCTCGCCGATGACGAAGACCCGCTTGTCACGGCGCATTTCCTGTCGAAGCCCGTCGGAAATTGCCTGCAGATAGGTCTTTTCGGCCATTACTTGTGGTGGGGCGTGTCCAGGTCTTCGGGAGTTGCGAAGACCCCTTCGAGAACGGCCGAGGCCTCCGGAAGGGGGCTCTCCTCGCCGCGCTTGACCGCGTCGTTCAGCAGTTTCTTCACCTCGGAGCGGATCTCGTCCTCTTCCTCGTCCGTGAAGTCCGCGTTGTCGCGGAGCCAGGTGCGGAATCGCTCGAGCGGGTCACGCTTGGCCCACTCCTCGAACATCTCCTTCGGGACGTAGAAGGCGTCGTCATGGACGGCATGACCCTCCATGCGCAGCGTCAGGCATTCGATCAGCGTCGGGCCTCCGCCATCGCGCGCCTTCTCGATCGCGCGCTTGGCTTCCCGGTAGACCGCGAGGACGTCCGTCCCGTCGACGACAACGCCGTCAAAGCCGTACGCCTTGGCGCGGTCGGCGACGTGCTCGCAGGCGAACTCGAGGTGCGTCGGCGTGGAGTAGGCCCACTGGTTGTTGTCGCAGACGAACACCACGGGTAGCCGGCGGACGCCGGCCAGGTTCATCCCTTCGTGCGTGTCGCCACGGGCGGCCGCGCCTTCGCCGAACCAGGCAACGGCGACGCGCTTCTCCTCCCGAATGCGGAAGGCGAGCGCGCACCCAACGGCGACCGGGAGCATCGCCGGAAGATGGCTGACCATGGCGATGAGACCGAGCCGCGATTCGGCCATGTGGACGTTGCCGTCCTTCCCCTGCGTCGGCCCGTCGGCGCGTCCCATGAACTGCGCGAAGATGCGCCAGGGCTCGACGCCGCGGACGACGTGGACGCCGAGATCGCGATGAAGCGGCGTGCCGACGTCCTCGGAGCCCATCGCGGTCGCGACTCCCACGGCCGCGGCTTCGTTTCCGCGGCCGGTGTAGAAGCTGCCGGGGATCTTCCCCTGTTTGTAAAGGATGTGGCCGCGCTCCTCGATTCCGCGCGTGAGCACGAGGTTGCGGAAGATGCCGAGCAGATCCTCGCGATCGAGGCCGGCTTCCTTGACCTCGCTCAGGGAGCCAACCGGCTCCGCTTCCCGGGCGATCGCCATGCGAACCGAACTGTAGCGGTACGCTGGGAACGTGGGCCGGGCCTCAGATTGGCTGCGGGAAGAGCGCCGCAAGACACTTGGGGACTGGGTTTCGTTCTGCCTCGCCTGCGGGCATGCCCAGCGCTACTTCGAGGAAAACGAGGGCGAGCTCTCATCCGTCTGCCCGACCTGCGGCGGCGAAATGCGCGCTCGCTGTCCCGCCTGCGGCGCGCGGTTCAGCTCGGTGTTCGCGGTGGCGTGCGAGGAGTGTGGCGCCGCGCTCCGCGAGGCCGAGGCTTTCGGCGGGCCAATCCGCAAGCCCGGTCGTTAACCCGACCAGTTCCTCCGCACCTCGGACGTGTAACTCGATCCGACGGAGTCGGCGTTCTCCGCGAGCCAGTCGGCAATCCGTCTGGTGCCGCTCGGAAGGCTGCCCGTCGCGAGCAACCCGTCCGTGAGGGCGGCAATCTCGTCCTTCGTGATCAGTGTGTCCCGCAACGCGGCGCCGAGCAGCGCGCCAAGAGCCGCCGCCACCCGGGGGCTCGCGTGGACGATCCGCGCACGCGAGCCGATCGCCGTCCGGATGAGCTGAACGAGCTCGTTGTAGGTGAGGACGTCAGGGCCGACAGCGTCGACAATCTGCGTGTCCCGACCTTGACCTACCCGGACGGTGAGCTCGGCCACGTCCTCGACGGCGACCGGCTGCAGAGCGTACTCGCCCGAGCCCGGGATGACGAAGAGGGGAAGCTTGCGCAGGATCCACGCGATGTTGTTGATGAGGACGTCCTCTCGCCCGAAGACGACGGTTGGGCGGACGATTCCGTAGGAGAGCCCGGAGGCGGCGTGTGCCTCCTCGACTCGGCCCTTCCCGCTGAAGTACGGGAGCGGCGAGGAGGGCGAGGCGTTCGACACGCTCATGTAGACCACCCGTCTCACTCCGGCCGCCTTTGCGGCTCGAAGGAGGAAGACGATGTTCTCGACGGCGCGGTCGAAGGTGAGATCGCCTCGGTGGAACCGAATCCAATACGTGTTGTAGAGAGTCTCCGCGCCCGCCAGGGACCGCGTCAGGGCATCGAAGTCCCCGAACTGGAGCGGGAAGGCGGCAACGCGATCGCCGAACGGGCTGGCGCTCTGCGGATGGCGTGTGAGCGTCCGCACTTCGCGCCCGAGCTCGAGCAGCCGTGCAGCGATGTACTTCCCCGTGTACGAGAAGGCCCCGGTGACGACGTCCACCGCGAGCGGGCTAGCGGGCGAGGATCTCGGAGAAGTGGATCACCGTGACGGTGTCCTCTTCGGACACGTCGCGGTTGTAGAGCTGGCCGAGGAAGTGCGCCATGTCCTCCGGTCGCCGCATCTCGGGGTTGTCGCGCTCGATCTCTCGCGGAGAGAGCTCGCCGAGCGCCTTCACCTCCACCTTGTCGATGACGGCGTCGAAGACCTTCTCGCGCGGTCCGAAGCGGGTCCCCACGAGGACTTGGACGACCATTCCCTTCTTGTATTTGGTCGACTTGTTTCCGAGGCGGATGGTCGCCGTCTTCCGACGGCTTCGCAGCTGGTCGGCCACGATCGGGGAGTAGAAGTTGAGTGCATACATCGTGCTGTCTTCGGGCGGCACCGCGGCGCGCGCATCATAAGCCGCGCTCGTCGATTATTTGAAGGGCCTTCGCCGCCATTTCTCGCTCGCCCTTGTAGGTGAGAAGACGGGGAGCCTCTGTGAGCGGCAACCA
>DASXSE010000045.1:0-22996 GCA_036506175.1 Gaiellaceae bacterium | reverse complement strand
TCGGCGACGTACGTGAGGACGTGCGCGGCGTCCGCGCTCTCCTGCACTTGCTGATGGAGGCGCGCGTTGTCGACCGTGAGAGCGGCCAGCCGGCCGAGGTGTTCCGCCAACGCCAGGTCGTCGGACCCGTAAGGGCGCCCGGCGTCGGTGGCGAGCAGCGTGATCGCGCCGAGGATCCTCGTGCGCCCGATCATGGGCACGCAGATGCGGCCGTCGGAAAGCTCAGACGCGCCCGAGTCGACGACCTCGAAGACCGCGGGCTCCGGCTCCGCGAGCGGCGCGCCCGTCAACGGATCGGCATCGCCGCGGGCAACGGCCGCACGCGTCCCCCTGCCCTTCTCGTCGACGAGGTCGATGATGCACCAGTCGGCAAGGCCCTCGATAAGGACCTCCGACGTTCGGCGCAATGCCGCGTCTTGCTCGAGCGAAGCTGTCAGCGCAAGGCTCGCTCGAGCCAGGAGATCGAGTCGAAGCTGCCGCTGCGCCGAGTCCGCCGCCGCCGCGCGGGCCTCGCCTCGCAGGCGATCTTTCTCGGCCTGGACCTCGTGCTCCCCCGTGATGTCCTCCAGGTAGCCCTGGACATACAGCGGTTGCCCGTCGCCACCGCGAACGGTCGTGGACTCATCCCGCACGTAGACGATGGTGCCGTCGCGTCCCAGCATGCGGTACTCGGATCGGAGCGGCATGGCCGAACCGGCGGCGGCATCGATCTCGTCGGTGACGCGGTCGCGGTCCTCGTCGTGGACGAGCCGGTAGAAGAGCCCGCTCTCGGTCATCCAGTCCTGGGCCCGGTAGCCGAGCATCGTCCCGACCTGGGGGCTCACGTACGTGAACGCCTGCCGGCCTCCGAGGGGATGAACGTACGTGGCGCCCGGCAGCTGCTGGGCGAGCGACTGGTAGCGGGCTTCGGACTGTTCGCCCTCGTCACGCGCGGCGACAAAGTCCGTGACGTCCGAGGCAACGACGATCGCGCCCGGTGCGACGCCGTCGGCGACGGACATGCCGCTCAGCGACACGATGACCGGATTGCCGTCGATGCGGCGATGCGGGACTTCGGGTTCGACCGCCCTCTTGCCGCTGGCAAGCGCATCCAGGAAGCGGCGGGTCGCGACCCCCTCGTCCTCTTCTCCGGTCAGCTCGACGAACTCATGGCCGACGGCCTCGTCGGCGGGATGACCGTAGACCGCCGCGGCGCCGTCGCTCCACGCGACGATGGTGCCCTCCGAATCGAGCCCGATGACCGCGTCGCCCGTCGCTTCGCGAAGCGCGGTGAGCTGGTCGTCGAGGTGGCGGCTCTCGTCCGTCCGCGCGCGCAGGCGCGTGCCGAGCCAGCCCGCGAGCGCCGCGGCGCCGAACCAGAACGGAATCGCGATGAGATCGCGCCACGATTCGCCCGGGACGAGGAAGAACTGAAGCGTCCACCCGGTCGCTGCGACGGCCAGGCCAGCCCAGAGCCCTCCGACTGCGCCCGCGAGAACGGCGATCAAGACACCAGCTGTAGCGGCGAGCGCGGCGCCTTCCAACCCACCTGGGCCGAAGGCCAGGCTGACGCCCGCCTCGAGGGCTGCTCCGAGGGCCGCGGCGGCGACGGCGCGCATAAGCGGCCGTTGCCTAAACCTCAGGAGCGGTGGACGTTCAGCGGCCCGACCCACCATTCGTAATACAAGCACTCGGCGTCGCGTTGTCCAAGCTGAAACGTTTTCCTCGTTTTCCTTACAGCTTCTTAACGGTGTGCGTCGATCGAGTGTATGGGGTCGAGGGCTGTCGCGGGGCATGCGCCCCAAAGGCCGCGACGGGTGTGTTGCGCTCGGCGCGCCCCGGTGAGGAAGAGCTCGGCGTGGCGGCCGCGGTCGCCGTGGTAGAACCAAGGCGCGGCGGCGCCTGCGCGGATGAGCTCGAGGTTGATATCGGCGCCATTTTTCTCCACATACGCGAGGGTGCGGCCAAAGCGGTCTTTGCTGTCGAGCGCCGGATCGGTCTCCACGCGGACTGCCGTGCCGGGCGGCAGGAGCCTCTGGAGGGTCCGCTTCGCCTCCTGCGCGTAGCACTCGTTCTCGTCTGTCTCGGGTGCGTCGAGCTGGACGAGTCGGACGTGGCGTCCGTCGGTGAGGACGATCGTGTCGCCGTCGAGGACCCGGGCGACGGTTCCCTCGGGGCCTGCCGGTGCCTGCATCCCGCCGCAGGCAAGCGGGAAGAATGGGACGAGGAGATTGAGCAGCCAGGCGCGTGAGCGCACTTCAGGAGAGTCGCAGGCGCACCGCGGGTCGCCTAGTGGCCGATTCCCCCTATGTCAGAAGAGCCAGTGAAGAAGGAGCATGACCGGCACGAACGCACTCAGCGCAAAACCGAGCGACGTCGAGAACGTGTACATGAAGATCACGAGCTGCGAGTGCGGGTCTTGTCCCATCAGCGCAGGATGCGAAAGGCGGTCGTGTGCGGGCACCCGGCGGCGATGAGCTTGCGGCCCACCGTGAGATCGGCAGTGGACTTCGCAAGCGCCGTCGCGTCGGAGAGCGTAAAGCCGAGCTCCACGAATTCGTCCCGACGCCAGTGGCGGATACGAAGCTGCTCGTTCCGCAGGCGTAGTGCAGTGCGGCCCTCCCCGACCTTCTGCCCCTTCATGGCCTGATGATGCGACGGCTGCTCAGTGGCCCCAACCACGAATTGAGCGGTCACGACTGAACGAAGGTCGAGGGTGACGAAGATCGACAATCCGGCGATCGCTGAGCGCCTCGAGGCGTTCGCGGCCCTGCTCGACCTGGCCGGGGCCTCGTACTACACGGCGCGGGCGTACAGGCGGGCAGCCGACCTGGTGCGTTCCACGCCCGCCCCCGTTGCCGACCTGGTGCGGGCTGGCCGCGTGCGCGAGCTCCGCGGGATCGGACCGGGGATCGAGCGGCGGCTGGCGGAGCTCGTCGAAACAGGCCGCATCGAGGAGCTAGACGAGCTCGAGCGCACCGTGCAGCCCGAGATCGTGGGGTTGGGACGGTTCTTGGGGCTCTCCGCGAAGCGCTCGGTCGACATCGCCGCCGCGTTGGGTGTGACGACGGTTGCGGAGTTCCGCGAGGCGGCGCGGGCGGGCCGCTTGCGCTCAGTGCCGGGCATCGGTGCAAAGCGTGAAGCGACGCTCCTGGCGGCGCTGGAGAAGGAGGAGAGACCACGGCCGAGGCGAGGCCTGTTGCTCAACCGCGCGCGGGCTCTGGTCGAGCCGATAGCGGAGGCCGTCAACGGAGCGGTCGCGGGCGATCCGCGACGCTGGCGGGATTCGTCCGAGCGCCTCTCTATTGTCAGTATGGACAACAATGCCTTGGATCGGTTTCGTCAGCTGCCTCAAATCGTCGCCGTGGTGGACGAGACCGTGGGCGTCACCGTCGAGGGCGTGCCCGTCGAGTTGGTCGTTGCCGATCCCGCCGAGTACGGCACCCAGCTTGTGCGCGCCACCGGCTCAGAGGAGTACGTCGCGGCTCTCGAGCCGCTCCCCTCCGGTGCGAGCGAAGAGGAGGTCTATGCGGCGCTGGGCGTGCCCTGGTGCCCGCCGGAGCTGCGTGAGGAGCCGCACCGCGAGCAGCCGCCCGCGCTGCTCGAGCTAGCGGACGTCCGCGGCGACCTCCACTGCCACACAACCTATTCGGACGGCAGAGCGAGCGTCCTCGAGATGGGCGAGGCGGCGCGAGAGCGTGGCTACGAGTACCTCGCGATCTGCGACCACACGCCGAGCGTCGGCGCGGTCCCCGGGATCACGGGGAAGGAGCTGCGGCGGCAGGCCGAGGAGATCGCCGCCGCTAACGAGCGGCTGGCTCCCTTCCGGATCCTGTGCGGGATCGAGTGCGACATCCTGCGCGACGGCTCCCTGGACCTTCCGGACTCGGTGCTGGCGGAGCTCGATTGGGTGCAGGCGAGTGTCCACGGGGGCCAGCGCATGCCGAGGCGCGAGTTGACGAAGCGCACCGTCGAGGCGATGCGGAACCCGCACGTGCGGTGCCTCAGCCACCCGAAGGGCCGGCTCATCAATCACCGGCCGGAGAACGCGCTCGATCTCGACCGAGTGTTCGACGTCGCGCTCGAGACAGGGGTCGCGCTCGAGGTCAACGGGCTGCCGGACCGGCTCGATCTGAGTGGCGAACACGTTCGCGAGGCGATCTCGGCCGGTGTGAAGATCGTCGTCTCGACTGATGCCCACTCCGTGCGCGGGCTCGGAAACATGGAGCTCGCCGTCCACACCGCGCGGCGCGGGTGGGCGACCCCCGCCGACATCCTCAACACACGGCCACTCAACGAGCTTCTGGGCCCCGGTGAGCAGAATCCTCGTGCGAGCGATCACCCGTCTCACGCGCGCCGCCGATAAAGCTCTCGAGGCCGGGGTCCGGGATGACGGTTGCGTCCCTACGACGCCGCAGCCGTAGGACGCGAGACCTCGGCCTCACCTCACAGGACTGTAAGGGCTTTGCAAAGCGGCCGAGGAATTCGACGCCCGTCGCAGGATGGAACCTGCGAGAGCGGGCGCCGGCTGGGGGCTGCCGCAACCTCTGGGGAGGCGTCCGCTCTCGCCATCGGCTGGTTGCCGCGATTCTTGGATCGCGTCATGGCCGCCTACGGCGCCGCCAGAAGTAGAAGCCGATGAGCGCCAGGACGAACGCCGCGAACGCACCGATGCCGACGTATCCGATGATTTGCTTTGCCGCGGAGCCGACCACGTAGGCCACGAGTCCGACAGACGTCGCCCAGGCAATCCCACCGAGAGCGTTGTACACGGCAAAGCGCCACCACTTCATCCGGTGTGCGCCCGCAAGCCAGGCAGCCGTGAAGCGAAGCACCGGCAGCCAGCGGCCGAAGAAGACCGTCTTGCCGCCGTGGCGCTGAAAGAAAGACTCGCCGCGCTCGACGAAGTCGGCGCGGTGGCTCGCGAAGGGGCCGGTCGGCGTGACGAGCAGCGCGCGAATACCCGAGCGCCCGAGGACGTAGCCCACGTTGTCGCCGATAATCGCGGCGATCGCGGCGACCACGATCACGAGCTCGATCGTGAGTCGGCCCTGCGAAGCGAGGACTCCCGCGGCGATGAGCGCCGTTTCACCAGGGATCACGAGGCCCGCGGACTCGCCTCCGACGAGCAGGAACAGGGCGAGGTAACCGACACTCGCAGGGACGTTGAAAATTGCTGCGAGCAGCTAGACGGGTGTCCGGGCCCGCACCCAGGGGCCGGGTGGGGTCAACAGCGATTCCGCGCGCAGGTACGCGATCCCAACAGCCGGAAAGTCGCTCAGACGCTCGATGCAAAGAAACCGCGGCCGCCATTCCGGGAGGAACTTCCCGCTGAAACGCAACAGCCGCTCGAGCTGGAACGCGCGATCGAGTTGCCGTAGCGAGTAGCTCAAGATGCGGGCGGCGGGCGTGCGGCCGGATTCCGCGCGGAGAAAGTCCGCGAAGACGCAGAAGGTGAGCGAGATCTCCGGAACGCGTGCCACGCGCGCCCAGGCGATTGTTTCCGCGATGAGAGCTTCCATCAGGCCGTTAGGAGTGGCACGCCGCCGCCGCATCGCACTCAGTGAGTATCCGCCACTCGCGGGCGAGGGAACGAGGTGGATGAAGCCTCCGAGTCGACCGTCGGAGTCCTGTGCGACGGCGTAGATTCCGTCCTCGCCGAAGAGGTCGTCCATCGCCATCGTGAAGCCACGCTCCGGCCACCGTCCGCGCGCCTCCATGGCGAGCGTGGCGACAGTGCCGCGAAGCCCGGCATCGAGCTGCCCTGCACGCAGCACCCGCATCTGGTAGCCGGCTTTCGCCAGGCGGTGGACCGACTGGCGCACCTTGCGGATCTGGCGTCCCTCGAGCGAGAACGCGGCCGGATCGACGACCGCCTCGTCTCCGAGCTTGATCGCGCGCAGACCAAGCTGGCGATACAGGGGAAGGCGGCCAGCGCTTGCTCCGAGCACTGCGATCCGCCATCCGTTGGCGTGCGCCATCCGCTGGAAGTCTGCGAGCAGCGATGGAATGTCTTCTTCCTCCCCGACCGGATCTCCGCTGACGAGGGCCGAGCCCGCGACCACTCGGTACGCGAGGAAGGCGCGCTCGGCGGGAGAGAAGAAGTAGGCCTTGTCCCGCCGCAGCGCGAAGTAGGCGAGGCTATCGCGGCCGTGGGACTCGATGAGGCGTCGGGCACAGGCGCGCTCGGCAGCGGTCTGGCGGACGCGCTCCGAGAGCGGACGCAGCCACAGATAGAGAGCGCGACCGGCGAGCAGGAAAGCGAGGGCTCCCACGGCGTCCTCGAGATCCTCCGGCGCCGATAGCCGGTGAAGCTCGAGCGCAAGGAAGAGCCCACCGAGGGACGCAAACGCGAGCCCGACACCGACGAGCGGTCCGACCGAGCGATCACCTGGGACGTCGAAGCGTGCTCGCCAGTGGACCAGGAACGCGAGCAAAAGCAGGCTGATCATGGATTCCTCGGCGTCAAGGCCCTTTGCGAGATGGGTTATCGCAACCGCGACAACCAGCGCGACGCCAAGTTGCCAGGCCCGACGCCGACGGCGCGCGAGCGAGTATGAGAGCCAGACGAGGGCAAGGCCGAAGGCGAGGGTCAGGAGGCGCGCTGCGGTCGGAAAACCGGCGGGGAGCAGGCCCTCCACGATGTCGCTGCGGCTTGCAAACTCGGGCGTCAGCGCCGAGCCGACGCTGATCAGCCCGACAAGGGCGGCGGCCGCGGCGAGGAGTCGTTCGGCAGCCGGAAGTCGCGCGCGCATGGCGGATAGAGGGTACTGCCGCAGGCGGGAGGTGGGAGGAGTACATTCGGGACGATCAACGACGCGAAGCAAGGAGGTACTGATGGCAGTCACGGTGATCGTCGACATCCCGAGCATCGAGGCGTACGAAACCGTGAACGAGAAGATGTTCGGAACGAAAAGGCCCACAGAAGAGATCGACGGCAACATCCTCCACACGATCGGCGAGGGCCCCAACGGAGTCCGCATCGTCGACGTCTGGGAGTCGCGGGAGGCGTTCGAGACCTTCCTGAACGAACGCGTCATGCCGGCGATGGAAGAGGCGGGGGTCGCCATGGAAGGCCCGCCCCCCGAGATCCTCGAGATCACCCACATGGTCGTGAGCGAGGAGGCCCGGGTCTAGCTCGGACGGCGATTGCGCCGCCAGACGTAGGAGAGGCCGGTACCGACGAGGGTGAGCGTTGCGGCGAGCCCGCGCGGGCTCGCGCTCACCTTCGCACCTCTCCGTCCGACGCTCACCCCCAGGCCGCGCCTGCTCACGTTCAGCGTGACTCCCCGGAGGAGCCGCCTCCGCTTTTGACTGCGCCAGCCCACGCGCGGAGAGTAGCTTGACCGTCCCTCGCCCAGGGTGTAGGAACGCGGCGACCGGCCACGGCTGAAATGCCGTGGGAAGTACGGAGATGAAGGGGCTGATGCAGATGCGTTCGATCTTGGTGGCCGTGGCCGCCACCCTTGCGCTGATGGCGTTTCCCGCGGCAGCCGCAGCCGCGACGCACAACGACACCGTCGCCGGCACGGAGATTGCTGAGACCTCGACGCAGGGCACGTTCGTCGGGAAGGCGACGGGCGATCTCCCTGGCGCCTGGAAGGCGGTCGTCCAACACACGCCGTTGTCGCCGAGCGCGACGATCACGGGCGGCTCGTTCAGGTTCCTGACGACGAGCCTTCAGATCATCGTCGGTACGTTCAATCCTGGTGGCACCGTGACTCAGCTCAACCCGGGCGCCGGATGCACGAACCAGACCTACCTCGTGCAGGACACGCTTTCGAACGTCGGGGTAGGCAGTCCCGGCAGTGGAAGCGGCACCTTCCAGGTCGTGCTGACCCACTTTCGGGCCAACTTCCCCTTCGTCGGCTGCCAGACGTTCGCAGCAACGGTCCAGGGGACCCTCTCGCTGACGTTCTAGGGCTAGAGACCGACGATGTCGTCGGGCCGGACGGGGACTCGCGCGAGTTCCAGCCCGGTCGCGTTCCGCAATGCTGCGACGATGGCGGCAGTTGAAACGACGGTGGGTGGCTCCCCCACTCCCTTAGCGCCGTAGGGCGCATCGGGTTCGGGCTCCTCGACGAGCTCCGCCGTGACCGGCGGCATGTCGAGCGCGGTCGGAATGAGGTAGTCGGTGAAGCTCGCGTTCGTGATGACCCCGTCGCGCGTCTGCAGCTCCTCCATGAGGGCGAGGCCGAGCCCCTGCGCTGTGCCGCCCTCGATCTGGCCGAAGACCGCCTGAGGGTTCATGGCCCGGCCGACATCCTGAGCCGTCCCGATCCAGACGACACGGGTGAGGCCGAGGTCGACGTCTACCTCGACGACGACCTTCATCGCGGCGCATGCGAAGGCGACATGCGCGCGGTCGCCGGTCAGCTGGCCGGTCTTGGGGTCGAGCGGCGTCGTCTGTCGGTGACGGTAGACGCGCTCGATGTCGATCTCCTCACCCGGGGCGAGCGAGCCGCCGCCGCGCTCGAGCTCGTCGCGGACGGCGAGGCAAGCGGCACGGACGGCCCCGGCAGTCATCCAGGTCTGGCGAGACGCTGACGAGGACCCCGCTGATCCGACCGCGGCTGTCGTGTGCGGCGCGAGAACGACGTCGGAGACTTCCGGGAGCTCGGTGCGCGCCACCTGCACCATCACGTTCGTGACTCCTTGCCCGACCTCGGCAGCGGCGGAGTGGATCTCGGCGACGAGCTCGCCGCCCGCATCGCTGTAGAGCCGCACACGTGCCGCGCAGTAGTCGTCGAAGCCCTCCGAGTAGCAGATGTTCTTGAAACCGAGGGCGAAGCCGGTGCCGCGGCGGACGCCGTCGCCCCGAGTCGTGTTGCCGGCACCGCCCGGGAGGCGGATTGGGTCGCGCGGAAGCTCCTCGGGCTCGGGTTCCTGGAGGGCGGCGCAGCGGCGGATGACCTCCGCGACGGGGAGCGAACCGTCGATCCGCTGGCCCGTCGGCAGGACGTCCCCGGGTCCGAGCGCGTTACGCAGGCGGATCTCGACCGGATCGAGTTCCAGAACGCGCGCGAGCTTGTCCATCTGTGCCTCGGCCGCGAAGCAGGTCTGCACAGCGCCGAAGCCGCGCATGGCTCCGCAGGGCGGGTTGTTCGTGAAGACCGCCGTGCACTCGATCAGGGCGTTGGGGACGCTGTAGGGACCGCATGCGAAAGACGCCGCGTTCGAACAGACCGCGGTCGAGCTCGAGGCGTACGCGCCGCCGTCGAGCAGGATCCGCATGCGGACGTTGATGAGCTTCCCCTCGCGATCGGCTCGATGTTCCGCCCAGATCTTCGCCGGATGGCGGTGCACGTGTCCCGCGAAGGACTCTTCCCGGCTGTAGACCATCTTGACGGGGCGGTTCGTGCGCAGTGCGAGCAGCGCGCCGTGGATCTGCATGGAGAGGTCCTCGCGTCCGCCGAAGGCGCCGCCGACGCCGGCGAGGTGAATCCGCACCTGTTCGGGGTCGAGGCCGAGGCATGGGGCGACCTGGTCGCGATCGACGTGGAGCCATTGGGTCGCGACGTAGATGTCGATGCCACCCTTTCCGTCCGGGACGGCAAGGCCGGACTCCGGGCCGAGAAACGCCTGGTCCTGGATGCCGAGCTCGTAGACGCCCTCGACCGTGATCTCCGCTGCCTGTTCCGGGTTTCCGTGGCGAATGGTCAGCTCGCGGACGGCGTCTCGGGCCCGCTCCGGATCGGTGACCGGCTGCTGTGGGATGTAGTCGACCTTGATGCGGGCGGCCGCGCGCCGGGCCTGCTCCGGATGCTCGGCGGCGACGAGCGCGACGGGCTCGCCGAAGTAACGGACATCGTCGATCGCGAGGACGGGCTGGTCCGGAAACTCGAGGCCGTAGCGCTTCTCGCCGGGAACATCCTTGTGCGTGAGGACGGCGTGGACGCCGGGCATGCCGCGCGCATCGGAGATGTCTACTCGCTTCACGCGCGCGGCGGCGTGCGGGCTGCGGACGGTGTGGCCGTAGAGCATTCCCGCCGCGAACAAGTCGCTCGCATAGGCGAACTCGCCCGTCACCTTCGGGATGGCGTCGACGCGGCGGACGGATTCGCCCACGCGGCCGAGCTCGAGGCGGCGTACGGGGGCGCTCACTCTTCGCTCTCTCCCGTTTGAGTCGGGGCACATTCGACGCACCACTTCGGTACGTCTCGGCGGTACGCTCGAAAGCGGGTGGTGGTTCGGGGTGGCCCCATTTGAATTGTCATGAGGCGGCCGTCATCCGCACCGCGTCGAAGATCTTCGCGTACCCGGTGCAGCGGCAGAGATTGCCGCTCAGCGCCTCGCGAATCTCATCATCCGATGGGTCCGGCACGCGCTGGAGGAGGTCCGCCACAGCCACCACAAGCCCAGGCGTGCAGAACCCGCACTGAACCGCCCCCGCCGCCGCGAAGGCCTCCTGCACCGGATGCAGCCCGCCGTCGCCGTCTCCCAGCCCTTCCACGGTCAGGATGTCGTGCCCATCCGCCTGCGCCGCCAGCACGAGGCATGCACACACGAGCCGCCCGTCCAACAGCACCGAGCACGACCCGCACTCGCCCTGCTCGCACGCGTTCTTCGACCCTGGGAGCCCCAGATGCTCGCGCAACGTAAACAGGAGGCTCTCGCCCTCCCAGACCTCGGCCTCGCGCTCCTCGCCGTTGACGACGAACGCCACCCTCACGTCAGGCACCTGCTCAGCGCGCGCTGGACGAGAACCTCCAATGCATGGCGCCGGTATCGCGCCGTCCCGCGCACGTCGTCGATCGGGGATGCGTCGCGGGCAACACGCTCCGCAAACGAGTCCACCTCGCCGAGCGATCCCACGATCAGCCCCGGTTTTGGGCCCGCCGATCCGTACGCCGCTCGCACCTCTTCGCGCTCCTCGTCGACCGCCAGCGCCAGCGAAACGACGGCGATCACCATCGCGTTCCGCGGCCCCACCTTCATGAACGTCTGCCGCCACGGGTGCGGCTGGACGCGCGCTGCGAGGATCAACTCGTCCTCGGCCAGCGTGTTCTTCTTCGGCCCCACCACGAACTGTTCCACGGGAACCGTCCGCACCCCGCGAACGCTCCCGAGTACGATCTCGGCGCCGTAGACGAAGAGCGGCGGCAGAGCATCTCCCGCCGGGGAGGACGTACCGAGGTTCCCGCCGATCGTGCCCCGGTTGCGAATCTGCGGCGAGCCAACGGTGCGCGAGGCCTCCGCGAGCGCGGGAAAGAGGGCGCGCAAATCCGCCTCCATCGCCTCCGCATACGTAAGGCCGGAGCCAAGCTGCAGCGACCCGTTCTCCCGTGACCAGCCTCGCAGGTCGGGCACCTCGTTCAGGTTCAGGATCGTTTCCGGCCGCGAGCGGTCGAAGTTGAGCTCGACCATGAGGTCGGTCCCGCCCTGGATCGGCACGGCCTCGGGTCGCTCGGCCTTCAGCGCAAGCGCCTCGTCCAGGGAGCGCGGGGTCAGCACCTCCACGCCCGAAAGCCTAAAGCGGTCAACCGGCGAGGTGAACCACCAAAAGCGGGAGGAATCAAGCGGAGCCCCGCGCCGATACTCAGGGCAGCGGCAACGGCAGGACTTCTGGGGGCTCCGATGCGGCGGGAGCACTCAGGACACAGACGGGGCGGAACCCATGCGGTGGTTCCGCCCCTCTTCTTTTGGCTAATCCGCCTTGTCGAACACCACGCGGCGGGCGGTGCCCTCGCCGGACAGCGGCTCCACCTGGACGAGGTCTGCGGACTGCAAGCGGTTCGCCGCAGTCAGATGGAGGAGCGCAAACCCCGCCGGCGACTCTCCGATCGCGAACGGCCCGCCCGCCCCCACCGTCCCTCCGTCGACGAGGATGCCCACGCCGCGCTGATCGATGTGCTGGCGATGATCGTGACCGGCGAGGATGAGAAGCGGGGGCGTGCCGTGCTGCGCGGCGACATGATCGAGCAAGGCGTGTGCGAGCGCGTGCTGATGGACGAGGACGACCTGCGGCCGCCGCGCGAGGCCGTCGAACCAGGCGATCAGCTCCTGCTCCGCGCTCACGCGCGCGCCGACTCTGAGCTTGAGGAGATGGCCTGCGAGGCCGCCGTCGTGCTCGAGCGGATCCTCGAAGCCGCCGACGGCGATTCCGTCCACGTCGACGACGCCGCTCGTTCGCCTGAGAACGAGGACCCCCGCGCGCTCGAGCGCTCGCATCAAGGCGCCCGTGTCGTGGTTTCCGGAAACCGCGACGACGCGTGTACCGAGATGCGCAACCTCGGGCACGACGCCCTCCTCCATGCGCGTTCCGAGCTCAGCGAAGTCGCCGACGAAGAACACGATCCGCCCCTCCGAGTACTGGGACAGCACCGGCAACACGAGGCTGTTCGAGTGCAGGTCCGAGGCCACCACGACCGTCTTCACCGCCGGCGGGCCCTGAGGGCGGTCGCTGACGGCGATGAGGTTCTCGAGACCGGCCACGGCGCGGTCGTATGAATCGGTGTACGACTCCCCGGCCGTCAGTACCTGCTCCGAGAACGACAGGAGCTTGGGCAGCTCGGAGCCGTGCGCGTAGAACGTCGGCTGCCGCACGGCGTTCCAATTCGCCTGCACAAGGGTCAGCGCTGCCAAGACGATGAGGACGGCTGCGGTGCCGAGCCCTGTGCCGGCGCCCACCGGGAGCCAACGGCGCCGGTTCCCGAACGCGGCGAGGACCGCGCCGCCGACGAACCCACCCAGCGTCCCGCCGATCACCATGGCGAGAGCCGCGCGCTGGAGCCCCGCGTTGACGCTCTCACGAAGATCGCTCTCGAGCAGACGCACGTTTTGCCGCGCCGCGGGGCCGGAGCGCACGGCCGCGAGCGCCGCGTCGCGATCGAGCGAGCGAAATTGGAGTTGGACCGCTATCGGCGCCCGGTACGGCCTCGCGCGCACGCCCCAGTCGACGATGGGGACGTAGACGTCCAGGCGCCCACTCGCCGACGGCTCCACCTGCGCTTCCACAGTCCCGATTTCGAACGTCGTGACGGCGGGGCCGGCCGCCCGCATCGCCACCAGCCCGCCCGCAACCGAGCAGAGCGAGCAGAAGAGGACGAGAGCGGCGGTGATGAGGATGCGGCGCCGGGTCATGGAGCCCTAGGCTCCTATCGGCGCTCCGCCGGGGGTCCGGATACCTAGGAGGGGGTGGTACCGAGGTTGCGGACGGCCTTGGCCAGCAGCATGTCCGCGTAGTCGCGGTGGTGACCTACTCCGATCTCCCAATCCGCATGCTGGAGAGCGCCGTCGCGACGCAGGGCCGAGCGCGACAGGGCCCGCCCGGCGTAGTGAGAAGTCACCGTCGTGCGCCCGTAGGAGCCCTCGACGAGGCGCACGAGCTCGTCCGCCAGCGCTTTCCCTTCCACCCGCGCAATCGTGTGCCAGCGGCTTGGATCCTCGCTTGGCGAGCTGAATTGCACGTAGTACGTGGGCTCTTTCACGTCACCACGGTGAGGGATTTGCGCCTCATCCGTTGTCGCGCATTATGCGCTGTAGGGGCCAGAGAACGGCGGAGCGGTCACGCCGGGAAAGGTGGACGACGTGACCAGTTTCATCGAGCGCACACCGGCCTCCCGGGCCACTTACTTCAAGGCCTCCTTCGTGTACTTGGCCTTTATGACCGTGTGGGTGTACGGCTTCGCCAACACGCAGCAGAACGTGCCGGAGATCGTGATTCTCCTCGGGCTGATCTCGGCCGTCCTCGTGCACTTCTTCGTCGGACTGGCGATCCCGCGGAACGAGGCCTTCGCGTTGCTCTCCTTCCCCCCGCTCCTTGCCCTCGTCGGCCCTGGCGTCAACTCGCTCCTCTGGGTGCCGCTCGTCTTGATCATGGTCTTCCCGTGCGCCCCGCTCGTCTTGCTCGGGCTCTTCCTCCGCCGCCGCGCAGAACCGCAGCAGGTCGAGGACTATTGGTTCTAGGCTTTTCGCGCAGCCGCACGGCTTTGCGGCGCGCTTGCTACCGGCGCGAGAGCTACTAGATCATCCGGATTCGCCCACCTGATTGGCGAGAGAACCGGCTGTGCACTGTCAATTTGGGGCGAATGATCACGCCCCCTTTCTGAGCCGTCGAACTTCATGGAACGCTCGGCGAACGGCCCGCTGTGCGTTCCTTGAGTCGCCCGGCTTCGCGCGCGCCGCCTCTTCTGTGTCTTGCGCCTGCTTGTACCTTCCAATCGCCTCACGCCACGTGTAGAGCGAACGGCGAAAGCCCCGGAAGATGCGCTGATCCACGAAGAAGAGCCCCCTTTGCTCCACGCGCTCTGGCTGAACTCTACTCCTCGTGCTGTCGGCGAACACCGGCCCTTTTCGGCCGAAGACGCCTGAGCGGCCGCGCTAGAGTCGCCAGGTGGCTGAATTCTGGGTGGGGATCAGAGGCGACCTCACGACGGAGGAGATTGGAGCCTTGAAGTCGGCCGGGATTGTCGTTGCTGACCTACGGATGAGCGCTGCGGGCTGGGGCGAGCCCCCGACCGAATGGAAGACCCTGCGGACGTTCGTCCCGGTACCGGCGGCGGACGAGTCAGAGGCAAAGGCGATGATTGCGGAGGCGATAGGCCTCGAGGCCGATGATCTAGTCGCCTACTCGGCCGATGTCTTCCGCTAGATGCCAACCGCACTCGATAACGGCCAGCTTGCGCCAAAGAGCTGGCGCGGCCGGATCGTGCGAGGGCTCGGTGCTAAGGCACTCAAGCGCCTGTAGCCCGCCGCCGCCCTTCCGCTCTCCATTTCCGTTCGCCCAGGCTTTAGTCACCGTCCGTGGCAACGAGGTCGTAGCCACTTAGCTGACGTGCCGCGTCCCATTCCTCGAAGGCGGCCCAGGCGGCTAGATACTCATACAGGCGGTCCAAACCCTCGTAGAACTCCCGCCTGATCTCGATGGTGCAACGGAGGCAGAAGCCGGGAGGCTCAGAGACGTGCGGCGATCCGCAGAGGGTGCACATCGGTGCTTAAACGGAATTCCCAGCATCTGGGTTCCGAAACGAACTCCCAGGACTGCGTTACGCGGCTTCGCGGAGGTTGAGGCTAGCTTCCATGCGGTCGAGCTCGTACAGCCTTGGGTATAGCTCTGGGTATCCCGCCTGGCCGTGCTCGGATACGTCGAGCCCTGCGGTTTCGCGCTCGGCCTCCGCGCGGATGCCGAAGAGCGCCTTCATCGTCCAGAGGACCGCGAAGGATGCCGTGAACGTGAAGGCGGCGACGGCGGCGATCCCGAGCGCCTGGACGCCGAGCTGGTGGAAGCTGCCCGTGTAGAGGAGGCCCCCGGTTCCGGTTGCGAGGTTGGCTGCCAGCGCAGGAACGGCGAACAGGCCTGTGGCGAGGGTGCCCCACACGCCGGAGAAGCCGTGCACTGCGACAGCGCCGATCGGGTCGTCGATCCTGAGACGCTCGACGAAGAGGACGCCGCAGACCGCGATCACCCCGGCAACCGCGCCGATGACGATCGCCGCCCAGGGCGCGACGAAGCCGGACGCAGCCGTGATGGCCACGAGGGCGGCGATGACGCCGTTCAGCATCATCCCGATGTCCGGCTTCTTCAGAACGGCCCACGCCGTGGCGATGCCCCCGAGCGCTCCTGCGGCGGCGGCCAGGTTCGTCGTCAGGGCGACATAGCCGAAGTAGCCGATCCGGTCGCCGGAGACGATACTCAGCGTCGAGCCGGGGTTGAACCCGAACCAGCCGAACCAGAGGATGAGCGTCCCGAGCACCGCGTACGGAATGTTGTGGCCCGGGATGGGATGCGCGCGCCCGTCCTTGCCGAAGCGGCCGATGCGGGGCCCGAGGAGGAGCGCCCCGGCGAGGGCCGCGAGAGCTCCTTGCAGGTGGACGACGGTCGAGCCGGCGAAGTCCTGCATGCCGAGGGAGTAGAGCCAGCCGCCGGAGTGCCAGACCCAGTGCGAGACGACGGAGTAGATCAGCGTGAAGGCGGCGCCGAAGACGAAGTAGACCCAGAGCTTCGCGCGCTCGGCCATCGCTCCCCAGACGATTGCGACCGAGACACCAGCGAAGACGACCTCGAAGAGGTAAGCGCTCGCGCCGGGGATGGAGGTGAAGAAGGAGTACGGGGCCTCGGCGACGCCGAGGAGCGCGTCGAAGCTGGGCGCGAAACCGCTGGTGCCGACGATCGCGTTTCCGTCCCCGAACGCGAGGCCGAAACCGACCGCCCAGTAGACGAGCGAGCAGAGGCCGAAGATGAGGACGTTCTTGCCGGCGATGTGCGCGGCGTTCTTCATCCTCGTGAGGCCCGCCTCCAGGAACGCGAAGCCGGCTTGCATGAACATAACGAGCACCGCCGCGACCACGACCCAGAGCGTGTTCGCCGCAATCACCAGATCCGCAGTCTTCACTCGTCACCTCCACTTCGGAACGAAAAAGAGGCCCGGGAGCCGGAGCTCCGCAGGCCTCGTCGCCTCACTCGAAGCTAACGCGGGCGCCGGACGGCCTACTCGTAGAACGTGAGGACGGCAAGGATGGCGTAGAGGCCGATGAGGGCGAAGCCTTCGAACGGAGCCGCCTTGCCGTCGCCGGTTATCTGCCAGACGGAGATGGCCATCAGGAGCAGCGCACCCACGTACACGCCCGGCACGACGAACGTCATGTGCGTCTCGAAGAGGAGCGAGATGAGCACGATCGCCGGAAAGAGGAAGACGGCGATCTGGGCGACCGAGTTCTCGACAACCGAAATGGACAGGTCGCTCTGGCCCTTGTGTGCCAGCGTGATCCCGACGACGTTCTCGACCGCGTTCCCTGCGATCGCGACGATGACGAGCCCCGTGAACTGCTTCGAGATTCCGAGCGTCTCGATCGCCTGGTCGAGGGACCCCACGAACCAGTCCGCGACGAACACGGCCGCGATCCCACTCGCCGCGAGCAATCCGATCGAAAGCACCAACGGCACCCGCGGCCGTGCGGCCGGCCCGCTTGCCCCGCCCCGCAAGTAGGACGTGAGCCAGAGCGCGTAGACGCCGAGCAGGATGACGGCGCCGAACGCCGAGATCTCGACCTGGTGCTCGCTCGCGCGGTCTCCAACGTTGTTCGACAACCCGAGCAGCGCGATGATGAAGATGGCCAGGAAGAGCAGCGTTGCCGTGTCCTTCGGCAGGCGGCTGTGGAACCGCATGAGCCCGTTTCCGGCGCGCGCTCCCACGACGATCACGAGCCCGAGGACGAGCAGCGCGTTGGCGAAGATGGAGCCAAGCACGGAGTACTGAGCGACGACGAGCTCCCCCGCGGACAACGCGAACAGAACCACGAAGAGCTCGGGCAAGTTCCCGAGCGTCGACTGGAGAACTCCCGTCAGCGCGGGCCCGAAGCGCTCACCCACGGCCTCGGTCGCGAACGACACGACCCACGCGAGCCCGGCCAGCCCGAACGCAGCGACGACGAAGATGGCAACGTCGGGCGCGTGCGCGAACTGGAGCGCCGCCGTCGCCACCGTTCCCATGGCGACGATTGCCAGGAGCCAACGCTCGCGCACGGTGATGCTCGCCAGCATGAAAGGATCCTTCCATGCGAACGCTGTTCGCGAATGCCCACGTCGTCACGATGGACGACGCCGGCACGGAGATCCCGAACGGCTGGCTGCTCGTCGACGACGGGTTCGTCGAGGAAGTCGGAAGCGACAACCCGCCTCCCGCCGAGGCCTACGAGAACCTGGGCGGCGCCCTCGTCACACCCGGACTCGTCAACGCTCATCACCACCTGTACCAGGGTCTCACTCGCACACGCGCACAGCAGGCCGATCTCTTCACCTGGCTGAAGACCCTCTATCCCCTGTGGCAGGAGATCGACGCCGCGTCGGAGCGCGCCGCCGCCCGCTCCGGCTTGGCGCTCCTCGCCCTCTCCGGCTGCACTACCGTCTTCGACCACCATTACGTCTTCCCACCGGGAGTCGAAGGGTTGCTCGAGGCCGAGATCGAGGCTGCGCGGGAGATCGGCGTCCGCCTCGTGGCCGCCCGCGGCTCGATGGATCTCGGTGAGTCGGACGGGGGCCTCCCGCCCGACGAGCTCGTCGAGGACACCGACCACGTGCTCGCGGACACGCGCCGTCTTTCCGCCTTCCACGAGCCTGATCCGGGGGCCTACATCCAGGTGGCCGTTGCGCCCTGCTCGCCCTTCTCCGTCACGAAACGGCTGATGGCCGAATCCGCCGATCTCGCACGGGAACTCGGCCTACGGCTCCACACCCATCTCGCCGAGACCGTCGAGGAGGAGGCATACTGCCAAGGGATCTTCGGATGCCGCCCGATCGAGTACCTGGAGCAGGTCGGCTGGCTCGCGGACGATGTCTGGTGCGCGCATTGCGTGCACCTGAACGAGGGCGACATCGGGACGATGGGCAAGTCCCGTACCGGAGTCGCGCACTGTCCCACCTCGAACATGCGCCTGGGGGCGGGAATCGCGCCGGTGCGAGAGATGATTCAGCACCAGGTCCCGGTCGGCCTGGGCGTCGACGGCTCGGCCTCGAACGAGCGTGGCGATCTCCTGCTGGAGACGAAGCAGGCGCTCCTCAGCGCACGCGCCCGCGGCGGGCCCGAGGCGATGACCGCCAGGGAAGCGCTGCGGCTCGGAACGCGCGGAGGCGCGCAGGTCCTCGGGCGGAACGACATCGGCTCGCTGGAGCCTGGAAAGTGCGCAGACTTCGCCGTATGGCCGGTCGACCGGCTGGAGTTCGCGGGCGCTGACGATCACGTCGCAGCGCTTGTCCTAACCGCCCCGCACCGTCCCGAGCGCGTCTACGTAGGCGGCCAGCAAGTCGTCCGCGAAGGCCACCTCACGCGTGCCGACGAACACGAAATCGCCGCCGACCACCGCCTGCAGGCGCAAAGATTCGCGGCGTGATCTCGACCCACGTCCTCGACACGGAGCAGGGGCGACCCGCCCAGGGCGTCCGCGTGGAGCTCTATCGCGGAGACGAGCTTCTCGCCGCCAAGGAAACAGATTCCGACGGCCGGATCCGAGAGCTCGCCGAAGTACCCGATCCGGGTGTGTACCGCTTGGTCTTTCATCCCGTGTCCTCGCCCTTCTTCCAGCGCATCGAGATCGACATCTCGGTGGACGGGACGGGTGATCTCCATGTCCCGCTACTCCTCTCCCCGTACGCATGCGCGACCTACCGCGGCAGCTGAACGTGGAGGAGCTCGACGCGCTCTTCGAGGGCCACTCGCAGCTCACGGAGGAGCTTGCGCGGCGCGAGGACCCGCTTGGGCAAGCGCGAGCGGTGCTCGAGGAGCTGCCCGAAGAGGCGCGGGTCGAAGCACTCAACACCCACCCGCGGATCGGGGAGCGCGGGGGCTCCGCGCGCTCGGCGGAAGAGCAGGGCTCCGACGAGGATCCCGCCCTCCTCGCCGCCTTGCGCCACCTCAACAAGTCCTACGAGGAGAAGTTCGGCTTCCGCTTCGTCGTCTTCGTCAACGGCAGGCCGCGGGGGGAGATCCTCTCCGTCATGCGCGAGCGCTTCCAGCACGCGCGTGAGGAGGAGCTCGGCACCGGCCTCGACGAGCTCGTCGCGATCGCGCTCGACCGATGGCAGAGCCGCTGAAGATCCACTACGGAAAGGACGCCGTCTCGGTCTACCGGACGGACGCCGACGGCAACCTCTTCGCCGCCCAGATCGAGCTGGTCATCCAGGGTGGAGACGTCTTCGTCCCCTCCTACACCGAAGGCGACAACTCGATGGTCGTGGCGACGGACTCGATGAAGAACTTCATCCACTCGTGCGCGTCCGACTTCAGCGGCTCCGCGCTCGAAGACTTCCTCGCGGATGTCGGTAGGCGCTTCCTCGAGCGTTACGACCACGTGGAGGAGGTGAGGCTCGAGGGGCACGAGCTCGCGTTCGAGCGGCGCGGCGAGGTTCTGTACCAGCAGACGTACGCAGACCGGGGCACGGCCTGGCTCGTCATGAGCCGCGAAGGCGTTACCGACCACCGCTCGGGACGCGAACGCCTCCACCTGGTCAAGCTCAGCGGGAGCGCGTTCACAGGCTTCGTGCGAGACGAGTTCACGACGCTGCCCGAAGCCGTCGACCGGCCGCTCTTCGTCCACCTGGACGTGCACTGGCGCCATGGCGATTTCGCCAAGCGCGTGGCGAGCGAGCAGGTCCGCGAAGAGGTCGTGGCAGCGTTCGACGACTTCGCCTCCGAGTCCATCCAGCACCTGCTCCACGAGATGGGAACGCGGGTCCTTGCGCGTTTCAGCGAGATCGAGCTGATCGAGCTGGACGGCCAGAACCGCCTCTGGGACACAGCGCAGGCCCATGACGGCGTCGCGGTCTACACCGACGCGCGGCCACCCTTCGGCGTCATCCACCTCACGCTCGCGCGGTGATCATCCCACCGCGCTTCAACGGCCCGCCGGACTCGGCCAACGGCGGTTATGCCGCCGGCCTCGTATCCGAGGCACTCGGCGGCGGCTTCGAGGTCACGTTGAAGCGCCCACCTCCCGTCGGCGTCGATCTCCAACTCGTCGGGCACGAGCTGAAGCAGGGGGATCTTGTGATTGCGGAGGCGCGCCGGATCACGGAGCCGATCGACGCTCCGGAGCCCGTGTCGTTGCAGGAGGCGGAGGCCGCGTCCAAGCGTTATCCGGGCTTCGAGCACCATGCCTATCCCACGTGCTTCACCTGCGGGCCGGATCGAGACGACGGGCTCGGAATCTTCCCCGGGCCGGTCGAGGGGCGCGAGGGCGTCGTCGCCGCGCCCTGGACGCCGAGGGAGGCTCTGCGGCCCGAGATCATCTGGGCGGCACTCGACTGTCCCGGCGGCTGGGCCGTGGACGACTTCCAGCGCGAAGGGGTCTTGCTCGGGCGCATGGCGGCGGCAATCCATGCCCTCCCGGAGATCGGGAAGCCGCAGGTGGTGATGGGCTGGCGCACCGGGGAGGAAGGCCGCAAGCGCTTCGCGGGCTCGGCGCTCTTCACGCCGGACGGAGAGCTCCTCGCCGCCGCCCGCTCGACCTGGATCGTTCCGGCCGAGGCTACGTAAAGAGATCGCGCTCGGGAGGCATGACGAGATCGTGGGCCGAGCCGTCTCCGGACGGTACGTGGTAACCGCGCACGAGGACGGCGGGGATGCCGTCCGCCTTTCCCATCACGAGCTCTGCGGCGCCGGCGAGCTCGTCCGCTACTGCGATGACGGTCGACTCCAGCTCTCGCCCGCGCGCGTCCTTCTCACCGCGCAGGTCGAGGAGCGGTTCCATCCCTGCCACACCAACAGCAACATCGGTTGTTCCCTGACGCCACGCGCGGCCGAACGAATCGCTGACGATCACGGCCGGAGCCATGCCGAACCGCGCTGCGAGCGCCTCGCGGATGCGGCCCGCCGAGGCGTCCGGGTCCCGCGGCAGGAGCACCACCCAGCCCTCATCAGGAGCGTTGGAGCGGTCGACTCCCGCGCTCGCGCAGACAAAGCCGTGCTCGGTCTCGGCGATGACGAGGTCGCCGCGCCGCCTCCTCACGACGCGCGTTTCCCGCAGGATCACCTCGAGGACGTCGTCGGTCTCCTCCACCCGGCCCTCTGCCTTGGAGACGGCCTTCTGCGCCACGACCAGCACGTCGCCGTCTTCGAGCCCGCCCGCCCGCTCGACCGCATCACCCACGAGCCGGGCCAGATCGTCGTCCGGCTGCACCTCCGGAATTCCCGTCAGGGGAATGATGCGCACCTCAGTCGACAGCTTGGACACCGCGTTCCGTGAACATCGAGACAGCCCCGTTTGTCTCGAGGATCGCAGTTCCGACCTCCTTACGCTGCTTGTATCCCTGGCGCCGAGCAATGGCGCTCAATTCGCCTGTCGAGATCCCAGACGTGAGGAGCGTCCTGCGAACCACCTCCCCATCCTGGATCAGATACGTCGGCGTGCCGACGACGATCTTCTCGGCCTTCTTGTTGGCGGTGATGCGGTTGAGGCCTTCGTTCAGGAGGAAGAGCACCCCGGCGCCGATGAATGCGCCCGTGACGGAGATGTCATTGCCGATGATCCCGTTCTGGACGGCGTTCGCGATCAACAGCATGACGATCAGGTCCAGCGTGTTCGTCTGCCCGAGCTCCCGGCGTCCGACGATCCGGAGCGCGACGACCAAGAAGGCGTAGATCAGGATCGGCCGAATGACCTTCTCGGCCACCGACACGTCGAGGTGCCAGATCGCGTGCCACATGGGTCAGTTGCGCACGGTGATCTTGTGAATCGCCTGGGTGAGCTCGAGGATCTGGTTCGAAAGCTTGAGCAGCTCCTCGTTCTGCGTCCCCTCCTCCTGCACCATCTTGAACTCGTGGTCGGCGAAGACCTGGCGCTGCGCGTCGGAGCGGTTTTGGCTGATCATCACGAACGTGGACAGGAAGATGGCCTCGAGCGAGACGATCATGGTGAGGAGCCCGAACGGGTACTTCTCGACGCGCAGGCCGATCCAGAGCCCGAACCACGCGATGTGGACGTAGACGAACGCCATCGAGCCGGCGAAGCGGGTGATGGTGTCCGCGATCCGGTTCTGAACGCTCTGGGCGCGCTCTTCGGCCTGCGCCGCGAGAGCCGGATGCTGCGGTTTGCGTCGTGGATGGACGGCCACGTCGCTAGGTGCGACGCCGCACCTCGGTTTCCTGCGCTAGAGGAGGCGCTGGCGCCGTAGGTACAGGACGATAAGCGCGGCGCTGACGAGCGGCAGAGCGACGCCGAACACGAGAAAAGACCCGATCCCGCCGATGTTGCGGACGAGCCAGCCGAAGTTCTGGCCGAAGAAGCCGGTCAGGACGATGAGCGGGAGGAGGATCGTGGAGAGAACGGTCAGGCGCTCCACAACGAGGTTGAGCCGGTTCGAGACGGACGAGAGGTAGACGTCCATCGCGCCCGTGAGCAGATCCTTGTAGCTGTCGATCAGGTCCGCCACGCGGATGAGGTGGTCGTAGACGTCGCGGAAATAGCGTTCCGCCTCTGCATCGAGCCCCGGTAGCACGGCGATCCCGCCGAAGAGTTGCCCGACAACGTCGCGTTGCGGCCCCACGACTCGGCGCAGCCTGTTGAGGCGGCGCTTCATCATGAC